>JAHCJT010000099.1 GCA_026126245.1 Alphaproteobacteria bacterium | reverse complement strand
CGGTGGCGAGGAAAAAGCCCGGCAGCTTGCCGACCGCGGCGATCACCGGCAGCGTGTCGGGCGTCGAGTCGATCGTGCCGCCCCAGGCTTCGGCGATGCCGATGCCCTGCAGCGCGGGAGGGGCCGCGATGAGCGCCGCCAGCGCCGTGTCGATCAGCGCCCTGTCCGGCGCCGGATCGCGCACGCGCCCGGCCTCGACGGGCGAGGGCGCATCCAGCCGCCCGTCGGCGCCGCGCCGAGCCCCTGCTCTACGGCAACTGATCAGGGCGCAGCGGCGCCTTGAAATCGGGCTTCGGCTCAGGCGTGCCTTTCGGCGTTTCGACCAGCCAGTCGCGGTAGTCGCCGTCGCCGGCAAAGACGAGCCGGTCCTTGGCCGGGGTCAGCGCATGGTAGTAGATCGTGCCGCTCTGGTAGCTGCCCTGCGGCAGATGCAACGCGACCCAGTTCCGGGCGGCCTCCCAGGAGGCGGCCATCGCGCGCACCTCCACCGTGCTGGAGCCGATGATGGCCTTCCAGGCAAACAGGGTGGCGCCCGACCCCAGCGAGCTCGCCCCCCGGTTCTCCTTCTGGTCACGCCACCGGCGCCACGATTGCGGGTCCTGCGTCGGACCGCCGTCCTTGCCCTCCAGCATGATCGGCCCGAAAACGTCGAATGCTCTCGGCGCACAGCAGACGTCGCAATTGAACAGGCGCTGGAGAAAATACATCGCCGTCGGACTCTTGCCAATTTCGCAGGCGCGCAGGTCGACCCTCCCGAGGTTGAGGGCCCAGACCTTGCGGATCAAGGTCTTGAGCCTTTGCCACTCGGCCGCGTCCTTGAAGCCGAGACGACCCGGCATGTCGGCGTCGCTGATCCTGCCGTCCATGCCGTAGACCAGATCGCGCAGCGCGTCGGTGCCGAGGCCGGCGGGGCCCGGTCCCAGCCTGATCGCCAGCGCCGTGTCGGTGCCGTGGGTGACGATGACGACGTCCTTGTCCCTGGCGTTGCCGGCAATGGCGCCCAGCACCGTTGCCAGCTGGTCGTTCGGCGCCATCAAGGCTTTGGGCACGTTGACGAACTGGCCGACGGCCTTGATGGGCTCGCGCGGGAACTTGCCGAAGTACGTCACCGCTGCGGCCAGGTTTTTCGGGAGTACCAGGGCGGTCGCCACGCCAACATCCTCCCAGAGCTGCATGCCGCACCGTTCTCCGGGCCGGCAAACGTCTTGCATCATACCAAAAAACGCGATTGTTCGCTCACTATTCCGTGCAACAGGGGCCTGCCGGCTGCCGGCGGAGCTCGCGACGAGATGCGCGCCGCGGCGTCCAACAACCGGCCTGCTTGGTCGACGCACGCCTTCGCCGACGGGCCGCGACACCGGCCCCACAGGCCGCAGCGGCCGCCCGGAGCGACGCGCGAAATATCCCCGTCGCGTCATCGGCGGCATACCGGTCAGCGGCGGGACCGATGCCAAAGCCATAGCCGCTGAAGCCGGTCGCGGCCTAAGCTGCCGCGACTCGCGGCGACTCATCACCCGCGCCGCCCACCGACACGAGGAGGAACCACCCCATGAAGATCGGCGTCTTCTCCACCTTCATGTCGCCGCTGGCGACGCCGGCCATGATCCGCGACTTCGGCCGCCGCGCCGAGGACATGGGGCTGGACTCGATCTGGATGGGCGAGCACGTGGCGCTGTTCGACCGCAACACCTACGGCTATCCCGGCGCCAAGGACGGCCGCATCCCGGTGCCCGAGGGCGGCGGCATGCTCGACGTCACGGCCACCTTCGGTTTCCTGGCGGCGGCGACGCGCCGCGTGCGCTTCGGCACCGGCGTCGCGCTGGTGCCGCAGCGCAACCCGATCTACACCGCCAAGGAGATGTGCACGCTCGACTGGCTGTCGGACGGGCGGCTGGATTTCGGCATCGGCGTGGGCTGGAACAAGGAGGAGGTCGAGGCCTGCGGCTACCGCTGGGAGGACCGCGGCGCGCGCTGCGACGAGTTCCTCGAGGTCATGCGCCGGCTGTGGACCGAGCCGGTGGTCGACTTCGCCGGCAAGTGGGTCAAGTTCGAGACCCTGCGGCTGGATCCCAAGCCGATCCAGAAGCCGCACATCCCGATCATCGTCGGCGGCTATGTCGAGGCCGCCTTCCGCCGCGCCGTGCGCTTCGGCGCCGGCTGGTACGGCTTCAACCGCGACCCGGCCGGCACCAGGGCGATGCTGGCGCAGCTCGACGCCGCCTTCGCCAAGGCCGGCCGCAAGCGCGGCAAGGACTTCGAGATCATCATCACGCCGCCGCTCGGCATGTCGGTCGACGCCATGCAGGAATACGCCGAGCTCGGCGTGCACCGCGTCGTGGTCAACCTCGGCAGCCAGCGGCCCGAAAAGGTCGACCCGCGCCTGCTGGAGATCGGCAAGCTGGTGAAGATGGCCGCCTGAGCCGCCGCCCGCGAGGCGCGCCCTGCTCTCCCGCCGGAGGATGGGGCGATCGCTCATGAACCTCGCCCCAGCGGGGAGAGGTCATGAGGTGCGTCCTGGTTGCGGCCCTGTGCGATTTCCCCGCCCCCGCCGGGAGGCGGGCCGGCGGCGCCGATCGCGCCGGGATGGACCATCGCGCGGCGGCACGGCCCTCGCCGTCCTTGTGATGCCGCACTGCAGCAGTCATAGTAGGGCTTCCTGTTCAACAGCTGAAAGGAGGTGATCCAGTGTCTCATTGTCATCGTCGGCCTGTTTGTGCCGGGGCCTGGATCGTCGTCGCCTCCCATCGCGACGCCGGTTGATCAACAATCCTGGTCCTCGGGACAAACCGGGGTCGTGACAATGGAAGGGCCGCTCCCCTCTGGGGCGGCCCTTCTTCTTGGGCCGCGGCGGCGATGGCCTTGACGGCCCGCCGGCCGGCCGGGCATGTCGCCCGCGAGGGAGGACCACCATGGACATCGATACCGGCACGACCGAGCTGCTGTGCACCGTGCGCGACGGCGTGGCGCTGATCACGCTCAACCGGCCCGAGGCGCGCAACGCCATGTCGGACCGGCTGACGCCGGCGCTGCGCACCCAGATCAAGGAGCGCGGCGCCGACCCGGCGGTCGGCGCGCTGCTGATCACCGGCGCCGGCACCGCCTTCTGCAGCGGCGGCGACGTCAAGGGCATGGGCGACCGCAGCAGCAAAAAGGACATGAGCGTCGAGGAGCGGGTCGCCGACCTGAAGTGGCGCCAGGCCAACCTCACCGGCGCGCTGGTCGGGGTGCGCAAGCCGACCATCGCCGCCCTGCCCGGCGCGGCGGCCGGTGCCGGCCTGGCGATCGCGCTGGCCTGCGACATCCGCATCGCGGCGCAGTCGGCCTTCATCAGCACCGGCTACGCGCGCGTCGGGCTGTCGGGCGACTACGGCATCGCCTGGCTGATGACCCGCACCGTCGGCTCGGCGCGGGCGCGCGAGCTGATGTTCACCGCCGAACGCGTCGATGCGGCGCGCTGCGAGCGCATCGGCCTGGTCAACCGCGTCGTGCCCGACGAGCGGCTGCAGGACGAGGCGTTTGCGCTGGCGAAGTCGCTGGCCGAGGGCCCGCGCCTGGCGCTCAGCAGCATCAAGGACAACCTCGACGATGCGCCGCACGTCGACTACGCCACGGCGCTCGACCGCGAGGCCGAGCGGCTGGTGCGGTGCCAGCGCACCGAGGATCACCGCGAGGCGGTGCGCGCCTTCGTCGAGAAGCGCAAGCCGGCCTTCGTCGGGCGCTGAGCCGGCGCCCTATCGGGCGCCGAAGGCGCGCTTGAGCTCGGGCACCAGGTCGGTGCGCTCCCACGAGAAGCCGCCGTCTTTCTCCGGCTTGCGGCCGAAATGGCCGTAGGCGGCGGTGCGGCGGTAGATCGGCTTGTTGAGCTGCAGGCCGCGGCGGATGGCGGTGGGGCGCAGCGGGAAGACGTCGGCCAACACCTTCTCCAGCTTGCGCTCGTCGACCCGGCCGGTGCCGCGGGTGTCGACATAGAGCGACATCGGGTCGGCAACGCCGATGGCGTAGGCGACCTGGATGCAGCACTGGTCGGCCAGCCCGGCGGCGACCACGTTCTTGGCGAGATAGCGCGCGGCGTAGGCGGCCGAGCGGTCGACCTTGGTCGGGTCCTTGCCCGAGAAGGCGCCGCCGCCATGCGGCGCGTAGCCGCCATAGGTGTCGACGATGATCTTGCGGCCGGTAAGCCCGCAGTCGCCGTCCGGGCCGCCGACCACGAAGCTGCCGGTCGGGTTGACCAGGAAGTCGGCATCGCGCTTGGGCATCCAGCCCTCGGGCAGGGCCGAGCCGACCGCCTTGCGGATCATCTCCTTGACCATGCCGGAGCTGTACTTCTTGCCCGCCTTGGTCTTCTCGCGATGCTGCGTGGAGACCACGACCTTGGTGGCGCCTGTCGCCTTGCCGTCGACGAAGCGCACCGTGACCTGGCTCTTGGCGTCGGGCAGCAGGTCGGGCAGCTCGCCCGAGCGGCGCCTCTCGCTCAGCACCTTCAGGATCTTGTGCGAGAAATAGATCGGGGCTGGCATGAACGAGCCCTTCTCGTAGACCTCGCTGTCGGTGCAGGCGAAGCCGAACATCAGGCCCTGGTCGCCGGCGCCTTCCTGCTCGCCGAGATTGCCGCCCTTTTTCTTGGCGTCGACGCCCATGGCGATGTCGGGCGACTGGCCGTGCAGCAGCACCTCGATGTCGGCGCCGTCGTAGCTGAAGCCGTCCTGCTCGTAGCCGATGTCGCGCACCACGTCGCGCGCCACCTCGGCGATCAGCTCGCGGTTCATCACCGCATGGCCGCGGTACTTGCGCATGAACGGATCCTGCGCCCGGCACTCGCCGGCGATCACCACCTTGTTGGTCGTGGCCAGCGTCTCGCAGCCCAGCCGCGTGTTGACGGCGCTGTTGTCCTCGATGCCCAGCTTGATGTCGTTGGCGATGAAGGCGTCGAGGATGGCGTCTGAGATCTGGTCGCAGACCTTGTCGGGGTGGCCTTCGGACACCGATTCGGAGGTGAAGAGATAATCCTTGAGCGCCACGGCGCGTCACTCCTTCTTCTCGTTCTGGACCGGGGTGATCGGCCGGCGATGCGCCGTCGACCGCTTAGCCTGTGGTGACGCGGCGGCAAGGGGTCCGAACTCCCCGCGGCCGCGCCAGGAGCCCGGCGCGGCGGCCCTACAAAAAGCGAAACCGACGGAAAATCAAGCGCCTTCGCAATGCCCCGGGGCAAGCGCACGATGATTTTCCGGTGGCCATACGCCCTTCCCCCGGAGGGCAGGGCGATCGCATATGTCCGCTAGAACGCAGGTCATAACCTCGCCCCAGCGGGGAGAGGTCGACGACCGCGAAGCGGTTGGCGGGTGAGGGGGCGCTGCCATCCCACGCGATGCCCGGTCAGAGGCGCCCGATGTGTTGCACGGCCCCCTCACCCGGCGCTGACGCGCCGACCTCTCCCCATTGGGGCGAGGTTCATATGCGATTGCCCTGCCCGCCAGGGGTACGGCCTCTACTTCGGCGCCATGCGGATGGCGCCGTCGAGGCGGATCACCTCGCCGTTCAGCATCTGGTTCTGCACGATGGCCATCGCCAGCTGGGCGTATTCCTTGGGATCGCCCAGGCGCGGCGGGAACGGCACCTGCGCGCCCAGGCTCTTCTGCGCCTCGTCCGACAGGCCCATCATCATGGGCGTCAGGAACAGGCCCGGCGCGATGGTGCAGACGCGCACGCCGATCGAGGCGAGGTCGCGGGCGATCGGCAGGGTCATGCCGACGACGCCGCCCTTGGACGCCGAATAGGCCGCCTGGCCGATCTGGCCGTCGAAGGCCGCCACCGAGGCGGTGTTGATGATCACGCCGCGCTCGCCGCCGGCCAGCGGCTCGGCCTTCGACAATTCCCAGGCGGCCAGCCGGATGACGTTGAAGGTACCGATCAGGTTGACGTTGATGACCTGTGCGAACATCTCCAGCGCATGCGGACCGTTCTTGGAGATGGTGCGCGCGGCGCGGCCGATGCCGGCGCAGTTGACGATGACGCGCGGCGCGCCGAGCTTCTCGGCCATGGTCTTGACGGCCGTCTCGGCCGACGCCGCCTCGGCGACGTTGCATTTCACGTAGAGGCCGTCGATCTCGGCCGCCTTCTTCTGCCCCAGCTCATCCTGCAGGTCCAGAATCGCGACCTTGGCGCCGGCCGCTGCCAGTGCGCTGGCGGTGGCGCCGCCCAGCCCCGAGGCACCGCCCGTCACGATGGCGGCGTGGCCCTTCACGTCCATGATTGACTTCCTTTCCTGACAGACGATCGGTTCGCAAAACGACGGCGGCTTGTAGCAGATCGATCACGAGGACGCGAGGCAGCCCTGTTTCGTTCCGATAGCGGGATGGCGACCGGCGGCCCCTGCCGCCCGCTTGAAGCGCTGTCGGCTCGCCGCCTATAGTGCCGGCGGTGCGGGTGTAGCTCAGTGGTAGAGCATCGGCCTCCCATGCCGAGGGTCGCGGGTTCAAATCCCGTCGCCCGCTCCAACTTCCATCCGGGCTCGAGGCTTGCCGCGGTCCTGCCACTTTTGCGGCCACGAATTGCCATCCGCGCGGGCCGCCGAGGTGGCCTCGACCGCATGCGGGCGTGTTCTGGACATGGACCCGTTGCAGTCGTGGCCATTCCGGTACAAGGATCGCCGCCCGCACTCCGAACGAACCTGAAGCCGTCGGGAGACGTCATGCGTACCGCTACCCTGTCGCTGTTGTTCGCCGTCGTCCTGGGATTCGCCAGCCCGGTCGCGCTGGCGGCGGACCCGCCGCCCAAGGGCCTGTGGCTGACCACCGACTTCCCGTCCGCAACGGCACGCGCCGGCGAGATCACGACCATCCGGCTGAAGCTGCAGAATTCCGGCCTGCCGCCGGAGGTCGCCGCCTTGTCGGTGAGCGGCGTGCCGGAGGGCTGGAAGGTCGACCTGCTCGGCGGCGGCCAGCCGGTCACCGCCGCCATGCCGCCCAGCAACGACAGCGTGACGCTGAGCCTGCGCGTCGAAGCCCCGGCCAAGTCGGCGGCGGGCAGCTACCCCATCGTCGTGCATGCCAAGACCGCCTCGGCGTCGGCCGACCTGCCGATGACGTTGTCGGTCGGCACCGGCCTGGCGGCGAAGCTGGCGGTCAAGGTCAAGCTACCGGAACTGCGCGGCAATCCGAAGTCGAATTTCGACTTCCAGTTCACGGTCACCAACGAGTCGGGCAAGGACCTGGTCGTGCGCTTTGGTGCCGACACGCAGAAGGGCTTCACCTCGACCTTCAGCGAGGCCTACGGCACCAACGAGCTGAGCTCGATCCCCATCGAGGCCGGCCAGAGCAAGGATCTGAAGGTCAGCTTCAAGCCGCCGCGCGACGTGGCGGCCGGCTCCTATCCGGCCCGCATTCGCGTCGAGGCGGAAGGCGCCAGCGACCAGACGCAGGTCACCATGCTGATTCAGGGCCAGCCGACCCTGCGGCTGGCCGGCAAGGACGGCCGCCTGTCCGGCGAGGCCGAGGCCGGCAAGCCCTCGCCGCTCACCCTGGTGGTCAGCAACGACGGCACCGCCGCCGCCGAGGAGATCGAGATCAACGGCACGGTGCCGCAGAACTGGAAGGTCGATTTCTCGCCCAAGACCATCGACAAGCTGGGACCCGGCGAGAAGAAAGACGTGGTCGCCACCATCACGCCGTTCAACAAGGCGCTGGCCGGCGACTATCAGAGCACGATGCGGGTCACCGCCAAGGGCGACAGCGCCTCGTCCGACTTCCGCATCACCGTCACCACCTCGACCCTGTGGGGCATCGTCGGCGTCGGCATCATCGCCGTCGCCCTGCTGGTGCTGGTCGGCGCCGTCGCCCGCTTCGGCCGGCGGTAAGCGCCATGACCGGAATCGTCATCGAGGCCCGCGGCCTGCGCAAGGACTACGGCGCCATGGCGGCCGTCGCCGGCATCGACCTCGACATCCATCGCGGCGAGATCTTCGGCCTACTGGGGCCCAACGGCGCCGGCAAGACCACCACCATCCTGATGATCCTGGGCCTCACCGAATCCTCGGGCGGCACGGTGCGGGTGCTGGGCGAGGATCCGATCCGCAACCCGCTGGCGGTGAAGCGCCGCGTCGGCTACCTGCCCGACGCCGTCGGCTTCTACGACAACCTGACGGCGCGCGAGAACCTGCGCTACACGCTGCGCCTGGCCGGCATGCCGCGCACCGACGCCGAGCGGCGCATCGAGGAGGCGATGGCGCGCGTGCGCCTGGCTGAGGTGACCGACAAGCGCGTCGCGACTTACTCGCGCGGCATGCGCCAGCGACTGGGCATCGCCGAGATCATCGCCAAGAACGCCGAGATCGCCATCCTCGACGAGCCGACGTCGGGACTCGATCCGCAGGCCACGTTCGAGTTGCTCGACATGATCCGCGACCTCAAGGCCGACGGCGTGGCGGTGCTGCTGTCGTCGCATCTGCTGGATCGCGTGCAGAGCATCTGCGACCGCGTGGCGCTGTTCAACCACGGCGCCATCGCGCTGCAGGGCACGGTCAAGGAGCTGGGCCAGCAGGTGCTGGGCGCCGGCCACGCCGCCCATGTCGAGGCCGACGGACTGGACATCGAACGCAAGCTGCGCGCCGTCGCGGGCGTGCAGAAGCTGGAGCGCGAGGGCAAGGGCTGGCGGCTGATCTCCGATCGCGACGTCATGGCCGACGTGGCGCAGGTTGTCGTCCAGGGCGGCGGGCGCTTGCAGCGCCTGGCCGCCGCCGAACCCAGTCTGGAGGCGATCTACGCCCGCTATTTCGAGGAGCACCAGGATGCAGCGTGAGGGCTCCCCGTTCACTGGCGTCGGTGCCGTCTTCCTCAAGGAGTACGCCGATCATCTCAGCAGCGTGCGCATGCGCGTTCTGGAGCTGCTGGTGGTGGCCATTGGCGTGGTCATCGTCGCGTTCGCCATCGTCAACATGCGCGAAACGGTGACGCGCGACGAATTCCTGTTCCTCAATCTGTTTCTGTATCAGCGCGAGGGCAGCATCGTGCCGTCGCTGCTCGGCGTGCTCGCGATTCTGATTCCCCTGATGGCCATCGGCCTGGGCTTCGATTCGGTCAACAGCGAGTTCAACCGCCGCACCATGAGCCGCATCCTGGCGCAGCCGATCTATCGCGATGCGCTGCTGCTGGGCAAGTTCCTGGCCGGGCTGTGCACCCTGTCGACCGGCCTGATCGCGCTGTGGCTGCTGATCGTCGGCGCGGCGCTGATCACCATGGGCGTGCCGCCCAGCGGCGAGGAAGTGGCGCGCAGCATCGCGTTCCTGTTCGTGGCCATCGCCTTCGCCGGCGTCTGGCTGGCGATCGCCATGCTGTTCTCCGTGATGTTCCGCTCGGCGGCCACCTCGGCCCTGTGCGCGCTCGGCCTGTGGCTGTTCATGACCCTGGTCTGGCCGATCATGGTCGAGGTGCTGGCGCCGATGCTGGCGACACCCGATCCGCTGGCCGCCCGCCTCGGCCTGCCCAGCGATTCGCAGGTCGACTGGTACCTCGGCCTCGCCCGCGTCTCGCCGGCCTCGCTGTTCGGCGACGCCAGCATGGCGGTGCTGCAACCCGATCCTAACATGACCCGCATTCCGACCATCGGCATGCTGGGTCAGTTGCAGGGCATGGTGCGCGGCGGCGCGTTGCCGCTCAACCAGAGCCTGCTGCTGGCCTGGCCGCAGATCACCGCGCTGATTGCCGCCGTCATCGTGGTGTTCGCCATCGCCTACGTCGCCTTCCAGCGCCAGGAGGTGCGGGCCTGACAGATCGACCGCCGGCGGCGGCCTTGTCGCGCGGCCGGCGGCCTGATACCCAGCCCCCATGCAGCAGCCGGTCCGCATCGCGCCGTCGATCCTGTCCGCCGACTTCGCCGCGCTGGGGCGCGAGATCGAGGCGGTCACCGCCGCCAGCGCCGATCTGATCCACGTCGACGTGATGGACGGGCACTTCGTGCCCAACATCACCATCGGGCCGGCCGTGGTGAAGGCGCTGCGGGCCCATTCGGCGCGGCCCTTCGATGTGCACCTGATGATCTCGCCGGTCGACGCCTACGTGCCGGACTTCGCCGCGGCGGGCGCCGATATCATTTCCTTCCATCCCGAGGCGGGGCCGCACCCGCACCGTACGATCCAGCTCATAAAGTCGCTGGGCAAGAAGGCGGGCATCGTGCTGAACCCCGGCACGCCGGTCGGCGTTGTCGAGCCGGTGCTGGGCGACATCGACCTGGTGCTGGTGATGAGCGTCAATCCCGGTTTCGGCGGCCAGAGCTTCATTGCCAGCCAGCTCGACAAGATCGCCACCCTGCGCCGCCTGATCGACGCCGCGGGCCACACCATCGACCTCGAGGTCGACGGCGGCATCAATCCCGACACGGCACGCCAGGCCGTCGCTGCCGGTGCCGACATGCTGGTGGCGGGCACCGCGGTCTTCAGCGGCGGCCCGTCGCGCTACGCTGCCAATATCGCGGCGCTGCGCGGCGGCTAGCCGTCCGCGTCCCGGCAGCGGGAGGCTATACTCGACGTCATGCCGCGCGCCCTGCCCGATCGTGGACCGTCTCGTGCGCGCCCTGATTTGTGGCTCGACCTGATCGACTTCACGGTCGATCCGGAGGACGCGCGGCCGCTGTTCCAGCAAATCCATCTCGGCCTGCGGCGGCTGATCGTGTCGGGCGCCATCCCGGCCGGCGCACGCCTGCCGCCGACCCGCGCACTGGCAGCACGGCTGGGCGTGGCGCGCACCACCACCGTGGCGGCTTACGAGCAGCTGCACGCCGAGGGCGTCGTCGCCGGCCGCGTCGGCGCCGGCACCTACGTTGCCGCCGGCCTCAACCAGCAGGCGCCATCAAGGCCGCGGCGCCGCGACATCGCCGCCAGCCCGCAAAAAAAGGGCAGCCCGTCGCCTGCGACGGCCACGTTCGATGACAGCGACGTGCGCCGCCAGAGCGAGCTGGCGCGGCGGCCGTTCGCCACCGGCGTCTGCGCCATGCCAGCGGCCTCGCAACGCGCCTGGCGCCGACTGGCGGCGCGGCACCTCGGCAATATCGGCAGTGCCCATCTCGGCTACGGCGATCCGTTCGGCGCGCCGGCGCTGCGCGCGGCCCTGGCCAGCTACCTGCGCGTGGCGCGGTCAGTGGTGTGCGATCCGGCGCAGATCGCCATCGTCTCCGGCACACAGCATGGCATCGACCTGGCGTTGCGCGTGCTGTCGAAGCCCGGCGATGCCGCCTGGATCGAGGACCCGTGCTATCCCGGCGCGCTGGGCGCCTATCGCCAGCACGGTCTGCGGGTCGTGGCCGTTCCCGTCGATGACAAGGGGCTGGACGTCGCGACCGGCCGCCGCCGCGACGGGGCCGCGCGCCTCGCCTACGTCACGCCCAGCCACCAGTATCCCCTGGGTATGTCGATGCACGTCTCTCGCCGGCTGGAGCTGCTGCGGTGGGCACAGGACGCCGGCGCCTGGATCATCGAGGACGACTACGACAGCGAGTTCCGCTTCGAGGGCCGGCCGCTGTCGTCGCTGCAGGGCCTCGATCCCGCCGCACGCGTGGTGCATATCAGCAGCCTCAGCAAGATGCTGTTTCCCGGCCTGCGGCTGGGCTACGTCGTGATGCCACCATCGCTGATCGAACCCTTCGCCCGGGCGCGCCACCTGTCCGATCGCTTTCCCGCGTCGATCGCCCACGACATCGTCACCGACTTCATCCTCGACGGCGCGTTCACCGCCCATATCCGCCGCACCCGGGCGCTCTACGCGCGCGCCCGCGACGCACTGGCAGCGCTGGCGCAGAAGCATCTCGTCGGCGCCGGCACCATCGCGCCGGCTGACCGCGGCATGCACCTGCTGCTGTTCCTGCGGCCGGGCCTCGACGACCGCCGGGCCGCGGCCGCAGCGGCACGTGCCGGTGTCGTCACCAAACCGCTGTCGCCGATGTACATCGAGCGCCGGCCGCGGCATGGCCTGCTGCTGGGCTTCACCGGCTTTGCCCGCTCGGCGCTGGACGACGCCGTGCGTCGCCTGGCGCGCGCCCTGCGCGATGCCTGACCAGGGACGGCGCAGCGCTAGACGTAGTGATCGAAGACGTAGCCGCCCTGGGCGTCGCTCCACGAGAACGCTTCGCCGACGTGCAGGCCGCCGCCGTTGACGGTCGCCAGCCACGAGTATTCTGGCGCGCACAGATCGGGCGCCACGAGATCGACCCGGGCCGTCGGATCGACCGCCGCATCGACATGCAACGGCGCATCAAGCGCAACGGGCATGAAGCCGTCCATGTCGCCGGACAGCGTGCCGAGATCGACCAGCGGATCACCAAAGCCGGCCGCCGCGACCTCGACGTCGCTGCCCGCGGCAAACACCGGATGATCGGCGTCGATATGGACGCCGGTATCCACGCCATCGAACACCATGTCGAGGCCGCCGGCGCCCGGCCGGGCGAGCCGCAATGCATCCTCTGCCGTGCCTGCCCAGTCTTCGACGCCGTCGCTGGCATGGAACGGCGCATCGGGCGGCAGCAGCACCTCGACAAGGCCAGAGGGACGCGCCAGCAGACCCAGCGGCGCGTCGTCGTCGTGCACCTGCAGGTCGTTGTCGGGCTCGCCGCCGATCGGCAGATCGGCGTCGCCGGCCACGGTGGCCATCCGGGATACCGTCCCGCCGCCAACGCGGTCCCGGGGCAGGGACGGCATGGCGCCAAGAACGGTGGTGATGGCCGAGGAGGGGGTCTCGCTCATCACTGCACCTAGGCTGAAAACAGTGGAATCCACCGATTTACAGCCAGTGGCCAACGTCCCGTTGAAAGGACGCGGCCTATGTTGTTGTTAGTAAGACTATAACCCCCCAGATCACGATGCGATAGGGGATATTTTCGCTTCGCGACACCTACAGCAGGCGGCCGTCCGGCAGCCATTCGCTGTGGCGGTCTTCGATCTCCAGCACCCACAGGTCCGGGTCGCGCGCCACTTGCCGCGCGATATAGGCGTCGGCATCGGCCTCCGGTCCCGGTCCGGTCGCCGTCATCCAGGTCGGCCCCTCGTCCAGCGCATTGGCCGGCGCATACACCGTGGTGCCGGCGGTGAAGCGCACCACCTTGACCAGCACCGTGCCGGCGTCGGGATCGCCGCGGCGCGAGACGTAAGCCGGCATGTTGCGCCGGTCGCACAGCCGCACCTGCGCCGACACCCACAACCCCGTCGTCAAGCCCATGGCCACGACGCCGTCCTCCTAGCCCAGCGCCGCATCGAGGCCGACAAACACCGGCCGTGCGCCCTGCCAGCGATAGCGCACCAGGGTCACGCCGTGGCGGGCCAGCGCGGCCAGTGCCGGATTCGCGGCCGCGTCGGGCACAACGAGCAGTGCGCGCGAAGCTGCGCCCGACGACGCGGCACGCAGTACCAGACGCCCGACGGCACGTTCGAGCGCCGGCCGCGACGGATCGGTTTCCAGCTCGATCACCCGGGTCGTCCGCTTGCTGGCCGCGAACAGCGGCTCGCCACTCTCGCCGTCACCCAGCGCGCCACGGCGCGTCAACTCCGCCTCCAGCGCGTCCATCACCAGACCCCGATCGCACAAGGCCGCAAGGCCCGGCGCGCCGTCGACATAGGCGACGGGGGCCTCCCCGAAGCCGCGCCGCGGCGGATCGGCCGCGTCCTGGCGCTTGTAGCGGTTGACGGCGTGCACGAAACGGCCGATCTGGCGCGCCAGCCGCGGCCCCTCCAGCGGCGCGATCAGCAGCAACTCGCCGACACGGCCGTCGGGCCATCGCACCGTCTGCCAGTTGCCGCCGGCCAGGAAGGCGCGCAGGGCCTGCCGGCGGCGACCACTGCGGCCACCACCGATCTTGCCGCTGTGCGCCAGGTAAAGCGCGCCCGTGTCGTCGCGCACCAGCGCTCCGGCCAGACGCCGGTCGGCGCCGGCCGCCGCCAGGTTGATTTCGCAAGCGGCGCTTTCGCTGTGCGCCGGCGCATGCGGCGCGACGCCGAACATCAGGTTATGGCGGCCGGGATATCGCGCCGCATCGTGGCGCCACCAGAAGCGCTCGTCGCGCAACCACACGATGTCACCACGGACCGCGCCGCCGCCGTGCCAGGAGATCGACACGCCGCGCACCGGCATCCCCGCCAGCCGCCGTCGCAGCCGTCGCATGGCGGCGGCGATCGGCCCGGCAGCGCTGACAACCTCCAGCATGCGACGACTATAGCGACGCGGCGCGGCGGGAGGAAATGCCGCTGCCGTCGGGGTGTCGGCAGGCGTCCGCACCGCGCGGCGTGATGCCGGGCCACGAGCGCCGCCGGCTGCGGCGCAACGCCAACCCGACGCCGCAAAGCCGCTGCTGCGCCGTCAGCGCGGCCGATGCTGCGTGCCGGCACCGCGGGTGATGAACAGCGCCGCGCCGGGCTCGCGCACGATGGCACGATGCCAGATGCCGCGCGGCACGATGACCGCCCGGCCGGCGCGCAGCGCCACCGCGCGTTCGCCGCCGGGCTCGTCGAGGATCAGGTCCATGGCGCCCGCCAGCAGATAGACGATCTCCTCACCCGCCGGATGCATCTCCCAATGCGGCCAGTCGGCCGTCTGGCGGCTGACCGTCACCAGGCGGCCCTCGTGCAGGTCGGACCGTTCGCCGATGCGCTGCCAGAAATCCGGCGTGACGGGAATCGCGATCGCGTCCGGCCCATCGCGCAGCTGCACATAGGTGCTGTCGAGGTCGAACGCACCATGCCGATCGTCAGTCATGGATGCCCCGCGGCTTGTGCCGGCCCCGCTGATACGGCATCACACGCGTCCTGCGCAATGCGATGGGAACCGGCGGCGCGACGGCGGAGACGGACGATGGCGACATGCGACATGGCGCGCAAGATCGCGCTCGGGCTGCCGGGCGTCGCGGAGAAAGACCATTTCGGCCGGCCGTCGTTTCGCGTCGGCGGCAAGATTTTCGCCACCCTGTGGCCCAAGGAAAAGCGCGCCGTGCTGAAGCTGCCGGCCGACCACCAGACCATCCTGTTCGAAGCGCAGCCCGAGACCTTCTCGCCGGCGCGCTGGGGCCGCATCGTCTGGACGACTGTCGAGCTGCCGCGGATCGACCGCCGGCAACTCGACGGCCTGCTGACCGCGGCATGGCGCACGACGGCGCCGCGCACCGCCGCACGGCGGTCGCAGGCGGGATGAACGGATTTCACGACCGGGCTTGAATCTTTGCCGGCCTGACGCCAAAGCCTAGTCATGGCCGCCCCGCCCCTGCTTGCCCTGCGCGACGTCTCCTATCACCTCGCCGACCAGACCGTGCTCGACGGCGCGTCGTTCGGCATCGGACGCGGCGAGCGGTTGTGCCTGGTCGGCCGTAACGGCGCCGGCAAGTCGACCCTGCTGCGCATCGCCGCCGGGCTGCTGGCCCAGGACGGCGGCGAGCGCTTCGTGCAGCCCGGCGCCACCATCGCCTACCTGCCGCAGGAACCCGACCTGGCGGCGGCGCCGACCGTGGGCGCCTATGTCGCTGGCGGCCTGACCGAGGCGCATGCCGGGCCCGACGACTATCGGGTGGCGCA
>JAHCJT010000098.1 GCA_026126245.1 Alphaproteobacteria bacterium | reverse complement strand
CGGGCGTGGCGCACGTCAACGCCTCGTTCAACAACACGATGATCACCATCACCGACGCCCAGGGCAACACGCTGGCCTGGTCCTCTTCGGGCACCATGGGCTTCAAGGGCAGCCGCAAAAGCACCCCGTACGCCGCCCAGGTCGCGGCCGAGGATGCCGGCAAGAAGGCCAAGGAGCACGGGATGGAAACGCTGGAGGTCGAGGTCTCCGGCCCCGGTTCGGGCCGCGAAAGCGCGCTTCGCGCGCTTCAGTCGGTGGGCTTCAACATCAGCTCCATCCGCGACGTGACGCCCATCCCCCACAATGGCTGCCGCCCGCGCAAGCGCCGCCGCGTCTGAGGACGCCGCCGCCCGCGCCGCCGCCCATTCCGCTTAGGAGTACCGCGCTTTGCTGCAGAAGAACTGGCAGGCCCTGATCAAGCCCGAGAAGCTGGACGTCGAGGAAAGCCACGATCCCGGCCGCATCGCCACCATGGTGGCCGAGCCGCTGGAGCGCGGCTTCGGCATGACGCTGGGCAACGCGATCCGCCGCATCCTGCTCTCCTCGCTGCAGGGCGCCGCCGTGACCGCGGTGCAGATCGACGGCGTGCTGCACGAGTTCAGCTCGATCCCCGGCGTGCGCGAGGACGTGACGGACATCGTGCTGAACATCAAGCAGCTGGCGATCCGCATGCACGGCGACGGGCCCCGCCGCGTGGCGCTCTCCGCCACCGGCCCCGGCGAGGTGACGGCGGGCCAGATCCAGGCCGGCCACGACATCGAGATCCTGAACCCCGACCTGGTGCTGTGCACGCTGGACGACGGCGTGAAGCTGGGCATGGAGTTCACGGTCGCCGGCGGCAAGGGCTATGTGCCCGCCGCCGACAACCGGCCCGAGGATGCGCAGATCGGCCTGATCCCGGTCGATGCGCTCTATTCGCCCGTGCGCCGCGTTGCCTTCAAGGTGGAGCCGACCCGCGTCGGCCAGCGCACCGACTATGACCGGCTGGTGCTGACGGTCGAGACCAACGGCGCCGTTTCGCCGGTGGATGCGGTGGCGCTCGCCGCCCGCATCCTGCAGGACCAGTTGGCGGTCTTCATCAATTTCGAGGAGCCGCAGCCGCGCGTGGTCGAAGGCCCGCGCGACGACCTGCCGTTCAACCGCAACCTGCTGCGCAAGGTCGACGAGCTGGAACTGTCGGTGCGCTCGGCCAACTGCCTGAAGAACGACAACATCATCTACATCGGCGACTTGGTGCAGAAGACCGAGGCCGAGATGCTGCGGACGCCGAACTTCGGCCGCAAGTCGCTGAACGAGATCAAGGAAGTGCTGGCCCAGATGGGCCTGCATCTCGGCATGGAAATCCCGAACTGGCCGCCGGAGAACATCGAGGAGCTGGCCAAGCGCCTCGAGGAGCCGTACTAGGCCGCTTCGGGCACCACGGGCCTCGCGGCCCCAACGCGCAGGTCGGCTTGCCGGCCTGCGTCGATAACACATAACGGAGACTGGACATGCGACACGGAATGAACGGCCGCAAGCTCAACCGGCCGTCGGGCCACCGCAAGGCCCTGTTCATGAATCTGGAGCTGGCGCTGCTCAAGCACGAGCAGATCCGCACCACGCTGCCCAAGGCCAAGGATTTGCGGCCGCAGGTCGAGCGGCTCATCACGCTGGGCAAGCGCGGCGGCCCGCACGCCCGTCGCCAGGCACTGGCGTCGCTGGCCAACGACGCGGCGATCGTCGACAAGCTCTTCACGACCCTGGCCGAGCGCTACAAGAGCCGCAAGGGTGGCTACACGCGCGTGCTGAAGGCCGGCTTCCGCTACGGCGACGCCGCGCCCATGGCGCTGATCGAGCTGGTCGACCGCGATCCCGCGGCCAAGGGCCTGGACAGCGGTCCGACCGCCGAGAAGTCCGAGGAAGCGGCCGAGGGCGAACAGGCCGAGGCGTAGGCTGGCGCGCCCGTCCGGGCTGACGCCGAGGGCACCACCGCCGGGCGCCGGCGCCGTGCCGGCGCGCGGGGCGATCATGCATCCCGGGCAGCGTTGCCGCGGGGTTGCGGCGGACGGTGGCATGGTCCCGTCCCGACGCCGGCGGCCAGCGTGCCGCCGCTTTCTTTTTCCACGTCCGGCTCGTCCGGCTAGAATGGCGTGCGTGGCGCGACCGCCGGCGGCGGTTGCCGGCAAGGACAGGATCGCATGCAAGGCACACGATGCGTCGCGGCAGCGGCCGCGATCGCGCTGCTCGCCGCGACCGCCGGCGCGATGGCGCAGGATCAGGGCGGCCGGCCGCTGCCGGCTGTACCCTCGACGCGCGAGCAGGTTCAGTTCTCGTTCGCGCCGCTGGTCAGGCGCGCCTCGCCGGCCGTGGTCAACATCTACACCCGCACGCGCATCAAGACGCAGCGGCCGTCGTTCCTCGATGATCCGGTCTTCCGCCGCTTCTTTGGCGACGAGTACATGCGCGCCTTGCCGCAGGAGCGCGTGCAGAACGCGCTCGGCTCGGGCGTCGTGGTGCGGCCGGACGGCCTGATCGTCACCAACGCCCACGTCGTGCGCAACGCCGACGAGATCCAGCTGGTGTTCGCCGACCGGCGGGAATTCTCCGCCCGCGTCATCACGCGGGACGACCGTTACGACCTCGCCGTGCTGCGCATCGAGACGTCGGGTGAGAAGCTGCCCTATCTCGAGCTGCGGGACTCCGACACCGTCGAGGTCGGCGACCTGGTGCTGGCGATCGGCAATCCGTTCGGCCTGCAACAGACCGTGACATCGGGCATCGTCTCGGCGGTGGCGCGCAGCGGCGGCAGCGTGACCGAGAACGGCTTCTTCCTGCAGACCGACGCGGCGATCAATCCCGGCAACTCTGGCGGCGCGCTGCTGACGATGGACGGCAAGCTGGTCGGCATCAACACGGCGATCTACTCGCAGAGCGGCGGCAGCGTCGGCATCGGCTTCGCCACGCCGTCGAACATCGTGGCGCGCATCATCGACGCGGCCGAGAAGGGCGGCCGTCTCGTGCGCCCCTGGCTGGGCGTCGGGGTGCAGCGCGTGACGCCCGACCTGGCGCAATCGCTGGGCATGACGCGGCCGCAGGGCGTCATCGTGCGCGTCGTGGCGCCCGACGGGCCGGCGATGCGCGCCGGCATGAAGGTCGGCGACGTGGTGTTGTCGATCAACGGCCAGACGGTCGACGACGAGAGCGCCCTGCGCTTCCGGCTGGCGACGCAGCCCGTCGACGCCACCGTCAGGGTGCGCGCGCTGCGCATGGGCCACGAAGAGACGTTCGTGGTCAAGCTGATGCCGCCGCCGGAGGTGCCGCCGCGCGAGCGCACGCGGCTCGGCGGTCGCCAGCCGCTGACCGGCGTGACGGTGATGAACATGTCGCCGGCGGTGGCCGACGAACTGGGGCTGGAGCAGGCGCAGGGCGGCGTGATCGTTGCCGAGGTGCCGCCGGACGTCTTCGCCGCGCAGTTCCTGAAGGGTGGCGACTACATCGTCGGCGTCAACAACCACGAGGTCGATTCGGTAAAGTCTCTGCGCGCCATGCTCGATGGCCAGCCCGAACGGTGGAGCATCACGGTGCGTCGCAACGGCGAAGTGCGCACGTTCAACTTCCGCGGCTGAGCGGGGCGGGGGCGGCGGGATGGCGACGCGCAAGAAGCCATCCGGCGGCAAGACGGACGGACTGTTCAGCGCGCTGGCGCCGACGCCGCTGCCGGAGCGCCTGCGGCCGAGCCGGCTGGAGGACATCGTCGGCCAGGATCATATCCTGGCGCCGGACGCGCCGCTGGGCCGCATGCTGGCGGCGGGGCGGCTGGGCTCGCTGATCCTGTGGGGCCCGCCGGGCTGCGGCAAGACGACCATCGCCCGCCTGCTGGCCGACCGCGTCAATCTGCACTTCGAGCCGCTGTCGGCCGTGTTCTCCGGCGTCGCCGACTTGCGCCGCATTTTCGACGCCGCCCGCGAGCGCCGCCTGGCCGGCCAGGGCACCCTGCTGTTCGTCGACGAGATCCATCGCTTCAACCGCGCCCAGCAGGACGGTTTCCTGCCCTATGTCGAGGACGGCACCGTGACGCTGGTCGGCGCCACGACCGAGAACCCGTCGTTCGAGCTCAACGCCGCCCTTCTGTCGCGCTGCCAGGTGCTGGTGCTGCGGCGCCTCGATACGCCGGCGTTGCTGACGCTGCTGGCGCGCGCCGAAGCGGCGCTGGGCCATGCCTTGCCGGTCACGGACGCGGCGCGCGAGGCGATGTGCGCCATGGCCGATGGCGATGGCCGCTACGTGCTCACCTTGGCCGAGCAGGTCGCCGACCTGAAGCCCGACGCGCCGCTGTCGTCCGAGGATTTGGCGCGGCTCGTTCAGAAGCGCGCGCCGATCTACGACAAGGCGCAGGAGAGCCACTACAACCTGATTTCGGCGCTGCACAAGTCGCTGCGCGGCTCCGACGTCGACGCGGCCCTCTACTGGTACGCCCGCATGCTCGATGGCGGCGAGGATCCGCTGTATCTGGCGCGCCGCCTGACACGCTTCGCCTCGGAGGACGTCGGCATGGCCGACCCGCAGGCGCTGGTCCAGGCGCTGGCCGGGTGGGACACCTACGAGCGGCTCGGCTCGCCCGAGGGCGAGCTCGCTATTGCCCAGGTGGTGGTCTATCTGGCGACGGCGCCCAAATCCAATGCGCTGTACGTCGCCAGCGGCGCCGCCAACCGGGCGGCGCGCGAGACCGGCTCGCTGGCGCCGCCGATGCACATCCTCAACGCCCCGACGCGACTGATGCAGGAGCTGGGCTACGGCAAGGGCTACGACTACGACCACGATGCGCCCGACGCCTTCTCCGGCCAGAACTATTTCCCCGACGGCATGAGCCGGCGCCAGTTCTACCGCCCCGCCGAGCGCGGCTTCGAGCGCGAGATCCTCAAGCGCCTGGAGTACTGGGCCAAGCTGCGCGACAAGCGGCAAAAGGACGAGTGATCCGCCGGACCCGTTCGCGAGGGGCGCGATGTGCGTTGCCGGTGGCCGTGCGGCCATTCCCGGCAAGCATGGCGCGCGGGCGACATTACATTTGACCCGCCTGGGACCGGCCGCCCACGATGCCGGCTCACGGTCGGCCGAGGGAGCAGGCGATGGCATCGAAGATGAGGCACGGCATATTCCTGCCGCCGTTTCATGCGTTGAACGAGAACCCCAACAACGTGCTGCATCGCGACCTCGAGCTGATGGAGTGGCTCGACCGGCTTGGCTACCACGAGGCCTGGATCGGCGAGCATCATTCGGCCGGCTTCGAGACGATCTCCTCGCCCGAGGTGTTCATCGCCGCCGCCGCCGAGCGCACGCGGCACATTCGCTTCGGCACCGGCGTCGTTTCGCTGCCCTATCACAACCCGCTGATGGTCGCGAACCGCATCATCCAGCTCGACCATCAGACCCGGGGTCGCGTGATGTTCGGCGCCGGTCCGGGCCTGCTGGCGTCCGACGCCAAGATGCTCGACATTGATCCCAACACGCAGCGCGACCGCCTCGAGCAGGCGCTGGACGTGATTCTGCGCCTGTTCCGTGGCGAGGTGGTGACCGAAAAGACCGACTGGTACTCGCTGAAGGAAGCCCGCCTGCATCTGCTGCCCTATAGCGACCCGTATCCCGAGGTGGCGGTGGCCAGCGCCGTCACGCCTTCCGGCGGCCGCCTCGCCGGACGCTACAACCTCGGCATGCTGTGCGTCGCCGCCGCCGAGACCAAGGGCTTCGACGTGCTGGGCGTGAACTGGCGGACCGCCTGCGAGATCGCCGAGGAGCACGGCCACCGGATGGACCCGCGGCGGTTGCGCCTGGTGGCGCCGTTCCATATCGCCGAGACGCGCGAGCAGGCGCGCAAGAACGTGCGCTTCGGCATCCAGCAATACATCGACTACATCAACAACAACATGCCGCGCTTCATCGTGCCGCCGGGCATGGACGTGGTCGACTACTGGCTGGAAAACAAGATCGGCGTCATCGGCACGCCCGACGACGCCATCGAGCTGATCGGCAAGCTGCAGGCCAAGCAGGGCGAGTTCGGCGTCATGCTGCACATGGCCAACAACATCGCCGATTGGGAGGCCACCAAGCGTTCCTACGAACTCTACGCGCGCTTCGTGATGCCGCGTTTCGATGGCAGCAACGTGGCGCGGCAGGAGTCCTACGACTGGGTCAGCGCCAACCGCGACACCCTGTCCCGCCAGCGCACCGAGGCGGCCCAGCGCATGATCGACAAGCACGAGGCCGAACGTGCCGCCAAGCGCGGCGAGACGGGCAAGGTCGCCGCCGCCGGCGGCCGCCGCGGCGGACCGTCGCTGATCTCCTGATCTGCGCCTGTACCTTGCCCGCAGCCTCGCCGCAGTCGTCGTCGCGGCGGACGGGTGCTGATCGGGGCAGGCCGACGCAAGCCTACTGCTGCGTCATCCGCTCCACGATGCGGGTGCGGCGCATGGCGGCGAACACCTTGCGGTCGCGGCCGTAGATGTCGTCGCGGAACTGGATGTCGCCGTCGTCGTCGGCGAACACCGTCTGATAGGTGACGTGGATCGAGATCGGCGCCGGGAAGCCGAAGCTCGCCTGGCGGCCGGAATTCGCCATTGCCTCGACCTGGGCGCGGCTGACGGTGGTCGAGCCCTTGACCGCCGCTTCGATGAAGTCGAACGGGTTCTGTAGGCGGATGCAGCCGTGGCTGAAGTTGCGGCTGCCTTCGGTGAACAGGAAGCGGCTCGCCGTGTCGTGCAGGTAGATGCCGTACTTGTTGGAGAACGGAAAGAAGATGTAGCCCAGCGCGTTGCCGGCGCCGGGTTCCTGGCGCAGCCGGTAGGGAAAGGCGCGGGGATCGACGGTCGTCCAGTCAACCGACGCCGGATCGACCTCGCTGTCGCTCGACCAGTCGGCGAAGATGCGCATGTTCGCCTTCTGCAGTGCGTAGGGGTCCTTGCGCAGCAGCGGGAGGTATTCCTCGCCCGCGATCCGCGTCGGCACCGTCCAGTACGGATTGGTCTGGAAACTCTGCATGGTGCTGCTGATCTCGGGCGTCTGGTCCCGCGCGGTGCCGACGATCACCTTGCTGCGGAACACCACCTTGCCGTCGTCGACGAAGGTCGCGGCATAGTCGGCGGCATTGATCCAGAGATAGCGCGTGCCCGGCACTTCCGGCGCCCAGCGCCGCCGCTCCAGGTTGACGACGATCTGCTGCACCTTCTCTTCGATCGGAATGTTCATCGAGGCCGTGACGCGCGGCCCGATCACGCCGTCGACGCTGAGGTTGTGCGCCTCCTGGAAGCGCTTCACCGCCTCGACCAGGCCCTCGTCGTAGCAAGTGGGATCGCCCGAAGCCTTGGGCACGTTGGCCTCGGTCTCCGACAACCGCTGGCGGATGAAGGGGACGCGGGGATCGCACTTGCCCGGACGCAGCAGATCGCCGCGCGGCACGGTGGTGTACTTTTCTGTCTTGGCGCGCTCGCGCCAGGCCGCCAGCGCCTTCTTCAGCGCCGGGTATTGCCGTCCGGCCGGTACCAGCGACTGCAGGAACGCATTGGGATCGTCAGCGCGCAGCCCGTCGCGTGCCAGTGCCGCGAAATCGGCGCGGCGCTGCACCGGCGACATGTCGCGGTCGATGGCATTGGCGTTGACCCGGCCGCGCGACATGTCGGCGGCGGCCAGCAGCAGCGCGCGGCTCATCAGGAAGTCGGCCCGCACCTTGTCGGCGACCGTCTCGGACGGCAGCAGCGACTCGATGACGGAGACGTCGTAATCCTCAGGCTCGAGACCGTCGTCCTGCAGGCCCTTCAGGGCGGCCAGCAGGGCCTCGGCGCGCCGTGTCGGTTTGCCGTCGCGGAACCAGATCAGCGCGTGCTCGCGCTCGGCGTAGACGGCGCCGAGCGCCGTCAGCATCGGCTCCCAGCCGTCGGCCGCGTTTTGCACGGCCACGCGCATGCGCTCCTTCAGCGCCGCGACGACGGCGTCGTCCATCGCCTGCGCCGGCGCCAGGCTGCCGGTCAATGATATTGCCAGGGCCATGTAAATACATGCCCGGCGCATCCCCAACCTCACGGAATCTACCCCCACCACAACAAGCTCCCGCCTCTTTCTCACCTTATAGGAAAATATGAGCGGTTACGCTAGTGCGGTCACGATCATGTCAGAGCAGCGCAGCATTTCGCGCCGCGAGGTCGCACGGGCGACGCTGCAGGTGCAGTGAAAATTCAGAAGCCTTGGGCCCGCAGAAACCCGATCAGGTCGGAAGTGGCGCGCTGGCGCAGCGCCGGGTTGCCGCCGCCGGCATGTGCCCCCAGCCGCAGCAGGCCGGCATCGCGCACCCAGGCGCGATAGGCCGGTTCGCTGAACGTCCGGCCGATCGCCGGCACGAAATGCCGGCCGTCGTCCTCGATCAGGTTGGGGCAGTCGGAGAAGTTCTGGGCGTTGGCGATGTAGTAGACGCCGCCCAGCGACTCCCAGCCGTGATGTGCCTTGTAAACCTTGACGCGGACGCTCGGGTTGCCGGCCTCGCGCAAACGAGCGGCGTAGGCGACGGCAAAATGGGCCGGCGTATAGTCATCGTGCTCCGCCAGCATGAAGAACATCGGCGCGCCGGTGGTCGCCGGATCGCGGTGCTGCGCCACGCAGCCGGGGCAGATGGCGACGTGCAGGCTGAAGACGTCGTCGACGCCGCGCCAGCGGCGGCGCACGGCCAGGGCCGCATTGACGCTCGCCACGCCGCCCTTGGAGACGCCCAAGATGCCGATGCGGCTCGGATCGATGCCGCGATCCCGGCGCAACCATTGCAGCGCCGCGTGCGCGTCGCATTCCATCTGGAAGGCCGACACCAGTCCCTGGTCGGCGACCGTCGAGCGCACGCCGCGCGGCCCGAAGCTGTCGACGACGCAGGCGGCGATGCCGGCCCGCGCCAATTCGGCGGCGTAATAGAGCTCGCGATGCCGCTGCACGCCGGCGCTGCTGGAGAGAATGACCATGGCCGGTGCCGGCGACGCGCCGGCCGGGCGGAACAGCCGGGCCGTGACGGTCTGGGCGGGTAGGGCGATCGGCGCCGTCGGTGCCAGCGACTCGAACGTCAGCGCCTCGACGGGCGGCTCGGCGTCGGCGGCGGGAGTGGCGATCAGGGGCGCGCTGGCGGACATCGGGCGGCGGTGGTGATCTCGGGGTCTGTTGGTTGAGCCTATACCGGACGACGGCCCATCGCGACGACAGCTTGTCTTGTTTCGCCGGAGTCGCGCCGATAGGGTGCGGCCATGAACGAGATCATCGCGGTCGCGGCCGGCGGCGCGTTGGGCTCGGTCGGCCGCTACCTGGTCGTCGACCAGGTCTACCGCTGGTTCGGCACGAGCTTTCCGTGGGGCACGCTGACGGTCAACGCCGTCGGCGGATTTGCCATCGGCGTGCTGGCCGGCGTGATGGCGGCGTTTCCGGCGCTGGCGACGCTGCGATTGTTCCTGATCGCCGGCATTCTCGGCGGCTTCACGACGTTCTCGGCGTTCTCGCTGGATGCGATCGGCCTGATGGCCCGCGGTGCCTGGGGAGCGGCGGCGGCCTATGTCGCAGGCTCGGTGATTGCCAGCCTGGTGGGGACGGCCGCCGGCCTGTCGCTGGTCCGCGCGCTCAGCGCATGAGCCGGTCCGATGCCGCGCCCGCCGCGGTGTCGCTGCGCGCGGTGGACGGCGACGAGGCGGGCTTGCGCCTGGATCGCTGGTTCCAGCGGCACTATCCACAGCTCTCGCATGGCCGCCTGGAGAAGCTGTTGCGCACCGGCCAGGTGCGGCTCGACGGCAAGCGCGTGCAGGCCGGCGACCGCGTCGCGGCCGGCCAGACGATCCGCGTGCCGCCACTGCCCGATGTGCCGGCGCCGCCGGCGGGGCCGCCGCGCCCGCCGGTCGATGCGGCGGCCGCCGCGGCGCTGCTTGCCAGCGTGGTCTATCGCGACGACCAGCTGATCGCGCTCAGCAAGGCCCGGCCTGGCGGTGCAGGGCGGCAGTCGCCTGATTGCTGCATGTCGATGCGCTGCTGGATGCGCTGCGCTTCGGTGCCAGGAACGGCCGCGGCTGGTCCATCGTCTCGACAAGGACACCAGCGGGCTGCTGCTGCTGGCGCGCAACGCCGCGGCGGCGGCCCGTCTGGGCGCCGCCTTCCGGGCGCGTGAAACGCTCAAGGAGTACTGGGCGGTCGTGGTCGGCGTCCCGAAGGCGGCGCGCGGTACCATTGATCTGCCGCTGGCCAAGGCCAGCGGCGGTGCCTTCGGCCGCGAGTCGATGGTGGTCGACCACGCGACAGGCGACCGGGCCGTCACCGACTACGAGATCCTCGACCAGGCCGGCAAGCGCGCCGCGTTCCTGGTGCTGCGGCCGCTGACCGGACGCACGCACCAGCTGCGGGTGCATTGCGCGGCGCTGGGCACGCCCATCCTGGGTGACGGCAAGTATGGCGGCGACCGTGCCTTCATCGATGCCCCTGGCATTGCCCGGCGGCTTCACCTGCACGCGGCCCGGTTGGACCTGCCGCATCCGGTGAAGGGAAGGCTGCGCCTGTTCGCCCCGCCGCCGCCGCATTTTCGCGCGACCGTCGCCGCGCTGGGGCTTGAGATGCCGCGCGACGGCCAGCCGCAATCGCGGTAAAAAGAGCAGTCACCAGACGCTATTGGCAGCAGGCATTGGCACGGCGGGTGAGAGAGTGAGGCGGTTTCTGCTGATCGCGGCGAGTGTGCTGGCGGTGCTGATCCTGGCGCCCGCCGGCCTCTACCTGTGGGCCAGCAACCGCGACCTCAGCCGCTACCAGAACCAGATCGCCGAGCAGGTGCGCCGCGCCACTGGCCGCGAGCTGTCGATGAAGGGCGGCCTGCGCATCAACTTCACGCTGTCGCCGTCGGCCATCGCCGAGAACGTCGTGCTGGCCAATGCGCCGGGCGGCTCGCGACCGGAGATGGCGCGCATCAAGCGCTTGGTGCTGCATCTCGATCCCTACGCGCTGCTGCTGGGCGAGGCGCGCATCGGCCGCATCCAGCTGATCGGTGCCGACATCCTGATCGAGCGCGACAGCGAGGGCCGCAGCAATCTGGCGATGGAGCCGCCGGTGGAGGGCTCCGGCCCGCATCCCTCGGAGCACAAATCGCTGCGCATCAAGACGACGCCCAGCCTGCCGTGGATCAGCCGCATCGAGGTCAACGACTCGACGTTGACGCTGCGCGAGACCGCGGAGCGGCCGACCGTGGTGCTGGCGATCGAGACGTTCATCGGCGCGGCGGCGCAGCCCAATGCCTCGTTCGCGGGTCAGTTCGTCGGGCGCATCAACGGCAGCGAGCCGCTGGTGCTGACGCTGAACAAGGCCGGTACGTTCGACGGTTGGCTCAAGGGCTTTCCGGGCGACCTCGACATGCAGGGCACGTTGGGCGGCAGCCCGGTGGCGATTTCGGGCCAGGTCACCTCGCGCCGCATGGAAATCACCTCCGAGCTTGAGGGCTACAGCCTCGCCGGCCTCGGTGGCTTGTTGAACCTGCCGCTGCCCGAAAGCGCGCCGTATTCGGCCAAGCTCAAGCTGACCAACCCGCGCACCGGGGCCAAGCTGGAGATCGCCGAGCTGAAAGTCGGCGACAGCCTGTTCCGCGGCGACATCCAGTTCCGCACCAACAAGGCGGGCAAATCGGTGATCCTGGCGAATTTTGCCAGCGACCGGGTCGATCTCGCCGACTTCACGGCACGGCCCCGCCAAGCGGCGGCGCCGGCCGGCGCGACCCCGCCGCCGCCCGCCGGCAGCGCCCAGGCGCGGCAACACCGCCCGCGCCGGCACAGCCACCACCAGCGCCCGCGCCGGCGCTCGGCAGTGCGCGACGACGGGCGCGTCATCCCCAGCACGCCCTATCCGGTCGAGGCCATCCGTCGCTGGAACGGGTCGCTGGCGCTGCGCATCGGCGAGATCGTCGGTGGCGTGGTGAAGATGCAAGGCCTGTCGCTGAGCCTGGCCGTCAACGACGGCAAGATGACCGTGCGGCCGGCCGTCACGGTCGGCACCGGCCAGATCGGTGCCGATGCGCTGCTTGACGCCAGTGGCGCCGGCCCGGTGCTCACCCTGTCGGCCACGACCACCAAGCTGCCGCTCGACAGCCTGCTGGCGCTGCTCGGCATCAGTTCCGGGCTCAAGGGCGGCATCGTCGACTTGGAGCTGAAATTCCGCGGCGCCGGCCGGAACCTGCGCGAATCGCTGGGCCTGGCCATCGGCAATCTGGACTTTGTCATCGGCGCGAGCGAGATCACCGCCGAGGCGGCACACCTGCTGACGCCGGAATGGAGCCGCATGCTGGGGCTGGGCACGAGGCCCGCGACGCTCAATTGCGCTGCCGGCCGCATCGAGTTCGGCGGCCGGCCGGAAGGCGAGCGCGGCGCCGCCAACGTGCGCAAGCTGGTGCTCGACATGCCGCGCTTCACGGCCGTCGGCGGCGGCTACATTCACCTGCGCAACGAGCAGGTCAACCTGCTGATGTGGCCCGAGCCGCGCGATCTGGCGCTGATGGGCATCGCGTTGCCGTTGCGTTGGAAGGGCACGCTGGCGCACGCCAGCGCCGAGACCGACAGTGCCGCCACGCGCGGTGCCGCCGGCGTGCCGGCCGGCGCCCGCGTCATCAGCCTGACTGCGGCCATCACCGCGGCCGGCCGCAACACCGCCGCCGGCGGGCTCAATCCTTGCGCCAGCGTGGCGGCGCGACTGGAAAGTCTGCGACCGGGCCTGCGTGCCCTGATGCCGCAACCGACGCCGGTGCCGCCGGAATACCGGCCGCCCCGCGCCAGCCCGCGGCGATAGGCGTGTCATGGCCGTCGGCACTGTGAAACGGTTCTACCGCACAGCCACCGCCCAGCCGGCGGGCGCGGGCTTCGATGTGCGCCTCGATGGCCGGCCGATCCGCACGCCCGCCGGTCGGCCGCTGCTGCTGCCGGGCGAGGCGCTGGCGGCCGCGATTGCGCAGGAGTGGGCCGAGCAGCCGGAGAAGGGCGAGATCAGGCCGCTGGAGATGCCGCTGATGCGGCTGGCCGCCACCGGGCTGGATCGCGTCGCCACGCAGCGCGCCGCCGTGATCGACAATACCGCGAAGTACGCCGGCGCCGACCTCTTGTGCTACCGCGCCGAGACGCCGACCGAATTGGTGGTGCGCCAGGCGCGCGCCTGGCAACCGTTGCTGGACTGGGCCGCCGAGCGCTACGGCGCGCGGCTGGTGCTGGCCGAAGGCATCCGCCATCAGGCGCAGTCGCCGGCGGCGCTGGCGGCGTTGGCCGAGGCTGTTGCGGCATACAGCGACCTGGGACTGTCGGCGCTGTTCAACCTGACGACGGCGATGGGCTCGCTGGTACTGGCCCTGGCGGTCGCCGAGGCGCGCCTGGATCCGGCGGCGGCGTTCGAGGCCGCCGAGCTCGACGCGCTGTTTGAAATAGAAAAATGGGGTGAAGATACCGAGGCCACGGCGCGGCATCGCACCCTGCGGCGCGACATCGAGGCCGGCGCGCGCTTCCTCGACCTGCTGGGAGCGGCCCGCTTTCTGTAGTACGTTGCGGCCCTGGAAGACGCCCTGGCCGGAAACGGCTTTCCAAGCGTGGAGTGGGCTCGTGGTGCGTAGAGTTGGTGTCCTGTGCGTCGCGCTGTTCGCGGCGTTTCCCGCCGCCGCGGAGAAGACTCCCAAGGGCGCGGCGCCGCGCGCGGCCAAGCCGGCGGCGGAACTTCATCCCCGTGACTACCCGTCGGTCGTGCTCGACCTGTCGAGCCACAACACGATTCCCATCGACGGCTCGCTGAAGAGCCGTCTGGGGATCGGGCTGGCGATCCATCGCGCCACCCTGGGGCGCGACACCGGCAGTCCCAACGACATCGATCCGCAGTTCCCCGACCGGGCGAAGCAGATCGTGCGCGCCGGCCTGCGGCTGGGGGCCTACCACTGGGGCACGCCGACCGACGGCGGCGTGCGTCAGGCCGACGATTTCCTGCGCGTGGTCAAGTCGGTGTGCGACCAGTTGTCGCCGGCCCAGCGCCGCGTACTGCTGGCGCTGGACTGGGAGCCGCACGGCAACGATCCCGACCACTACATGCGCGCCGCCGACGTCGATCGCTTCCTCAGCCGGGTGGTGGCGCGCACCGGCCGCAGCGCCGTGGTCTACGCCTACGAGAATTTCATCCACGAGCAGCGGGCCGAGATCGCCGCCGTGCCCGGCCTGTGGGGTCGCATCGGCCGCCACCCGCTGTGGATCGCCAACTACAAGGTCAACACCGACCGCGATGGCAACCCGTTGCGCGGCGGCATGATCCTGCCGCGGCTGGCCGGCTCGCCGTGGTCGGGCTGGAGCCTGTGGCAATACACCAGCGGCGACAACGGGCCGGTGGCCGACTTCCCGCCCGGCAAGATCGGCGGCGAATCGGTCGACCGCAGCGTCTTCCGCGGCGGCCGCGGCGACTTCGAGCGCTTCGTGAACGCCCATAGCTGGGACTGTATCTACCGTCGTCATTGAAGGGCCACTGCCGCGCGGCGGCCGGAAAATTCGGTTGGCTGACGGACGCCGAATCCATCGCGACTTTTGGCATCGCCGCCGAGTCATTTACCGCCCCTAAAAGGAGCGTGTTTTCTCCGTCAGAAATGCTTTATACGAATAATATATGTGTGCCACCTGTCACATTATTCACAGGCTCCGGTGACGAGGGTGTCCGGCCGCGGCGTCGCGATCGGCCCGGGCAGCGCCACGGCGCGCCGTCGTCACAGCACCTCGACAAAGCGTGCCGGTGACCGGGAGATCGCGATGAGCCCGAGTCCGCTCGCGCGCAATTGCGCCGGCTGATGACGGTCACGGTAGCGCACGTCGAGGCGTCGGCAGCGGCGCGATTCGTGCCATCGCCGGGCGCCGCCCTGGCGTCGCGGCCGGCGCCGACAATGTCACGTGCCCGGGATTGACGAGCGCGCTGACTTGCCGGTTCGTCGCCGTCCGACGGGACAGGGCGCCGGCGATCGCGACCCGGATCGGCGACCGCAACGGCCGGATCGAGACCATGCTCCCGGACAACGTGCCGGGCGTCGACACCGGCATCGCGGGCCGCCGCTCGGTCGATGCGCCCACCGCCGCTTGCCTGACGGAGATCGTCGACGGTCGCGATATGGCAAGCACGTCTGCGACCGACCGCTGCGCGAGGCCGCCGGGCACCGCGTCGTGCTCACGCGGCACGCCGACGATCTGCTCTTGCGTGAACCTGCTCTTGCGCTTCGTCCGTCTCCTCGGGACGGACTCTCATATCGATCGAGGGAGGTTTCGGGGAGCAGGTCAGAAGCCCCTCACTGGGGGCTTCTTCGTTCATCTGGAGATGCGGGGCACGAACCTAGGGCCGGCTGGTCATGGAGCTTGCCAGCCGAATCGCTCCCGGCCCTCTGGCTTTTGGACGCCGACGCCGCCTACGCCTTCGCCATGCGCTCTTTGAGCATGCCGTCGAGCGTATCGAGGAACTGCTGCGTCGTCTGCCACGGCTCGTTGAGGCCGATCAGCAGCGCCAGATCCTTGGTCATCTCGCCGCCCTCGACGGCATCGACGGAGACTTTCTCCAGG
>JAHCJT010000097.1 GCA_026126245.1 Alphaproteobacteria bacterium | reverse complement strand
CCACCGCCAGAGCGCCGGTGCCCTTCTCCAGCGCCGCCAGCCGCTCTTCGAGCACCGCGACGGTGGGGTTGGAGATGCGCGAGTAGATGTGGCCGCCGACCTCGAGGTTGAACAGGCTGGCGGCATGCTCGACATCGCGGAAGACGTAGCTGGTGGTCTGGTAGATCGGCACCGCCCTGGCGCCGGTCACCGGGTCGGGCTGCTGGCCGGCGTGCAGTGCCAGCGTGTCGAACTTCAGGAATTTCGCGTCCGGCATTATACTGCTCCGCATTCCGGGAACGGAACCCGCGTCCCGACCGCCGGTGCGAGACTAGACGAGGGCGGCGGACGCGCAACGGCAAAGGCGGCGGCAGGACCCGCAGTGCGGGCCTCCAGATCCGCATCAGGCAACGAACAAGAACCGGAGGGCCCCCTCATGCGATTCCTGAGAAGACTCGGATTCCGACTCGCCCTGATCGCCGCCGCCGGCGCCGCGCCGCCGGCCTTCGCGGGCGAGGATCAGCAAGCCGCCGCCGACCTCGACATGCCATCCGGCCTGTCCGGTCCGGCGCTTGTGACTCGCCTGATCTGCACGCCCAAGGCGCTGGGCCTGGTGTGCTCGACGACCAACATCCGCGCCATTGTCACGGCCGGCGAGGCGGGACGATCGCAAACCCTGACGGCGGCGCCGTATCAGCCCTACGTGCCGCCGCGCGGCCGGACGCTGGCCGGCTTCGATGTCGACCTGACCGTCTATGCCAACCGCAGCGATGGCGGCCGTGTCTTCCTGATGGTCGATGTCGGTGGCGATGCGCACGTCTTCGATCTGACCGACCAGATCCAGCCCGGCCGCGGCGGCATCCGCACCCTGCACTTCAGCACCGCTCGCGCGCTGATCGCCGAAAGCCCGGCCGACGGCAGCCGACTGCCGATCCACCTGCTGCTGACGGCGCAGACGCGCGCCGCCGCCGACACGGCGCGTCTGGACGTGATCGAGATCGAGATGCGGCCGCGCCCGAGCCTCTGAGCGGCCATCCGGGGCGGCACGTCGAGGCGCGGGCCGCCCCCGCTCCTATGCGCCCGGCGGCGTCGCGCGACAGGCGGCGCGCCGTCCGTTGTTGCTGCGCGCGCCGCAGCCGGCCCGCCGCCTACAGCGCCGTCCAGCCGCCGTCGCTCACCAGCTGCGAGCCCTGCATGTTGGACGCGGCGGCGGAGCACAGGAACACGGCCAGTGCCGCCAGCTGCTCGGGCGTGGTGAACTTCAGCTGCGGCTGCTTCTCGCCCAGCAACGCCTTTTCTTCCTGCTCGACGCTGGTGCCCTTCTCGGCGGCGCGCGCCTCGATCTGCTTCTGGACCAGCGGCGTCAGCACCCAGCCGGGGCAGATCGCATTGCAGGTGACGCCGGTGTTGGCGCACTCGATGGCGGCCACCTTGGTCAGGCCGATGACGCCGTGCTTGGCCGCGACGTAGGCCGCCTTCTCGGCCGAGGCCACCAGGCCGTGCGTCGAGGCAACATTGATGATGCGCCCCCAGCCGGCCTTCTTCATCAGCGGCAGCGCGGCGCGGATAGTGTGGAACGAGCTCGACAGGTTGATCGCGACGATGGCGTCCCAACGCTCGATCGGGAAGCTCTCGATCGGCGCCACGTGCTGGATGCCGGCGTTGTTCACCAGCACGTCGACCGAGCCGAATGTCGCGGCGGTCTTCGCCACCAAATCGGCGATCTCGGCCGGCTTGCTCATGTCGGCAGGATGGTAGGCGGCCTTGCCGGGGCCGATGCCGGCGATCTCCTGGCGGATCTTCTCGATGGCGGCGGCATCGCCGAAGCCGTTGAGCATGATGTTGGCGCCCTCGGCCGCCAGCGCCCGGGCGATGCCGAGCCCGATGCCGCTGGTCGAGCCCGTCACGATGGCGGATTTGTTGGCAAGGATCATGGGTCTGTCTCCACGTCAGAAAGTGCACCAGCCGCGCCTTGGATCCTCGCCAACATCGTTTCGTGATTGCGCCGTTCGCCGGCGATCATCGCTTGAAGAACATCTGCGCCGCCGCGGCATGCGCCTGCTTGGCCTTGATCTTGTCCTCGACGCGCGCGATCTCGGCCTTCATCTCGTCGATATAGGCACGCAGCTCCTCGATCGACATGGGGTCGAGATTCCGCGGCTGCGCCTTCTTGGTGCGCGGTTCCAGGTCGTCGTCTTCACGCGCCATGGCTTCCCTCCGGACGTCCGGCGGCGGCCCGATGGACGGTCCGCCCGCCGCCGGGCTATAGCAGGCGTTCCCCGCCACCGAAACCAGCCGGAGAGTCGCATGAGCGCCCTGCCCGCCACCATGACCTGCGTCGAGATCAGCAAGCCTGGCGGCCCGGATGTGCTCAAACCGACGACCCGGCCGGTGCCGCCGCCGCAGCAGGGCGAGGTTCTCATCAAGGTCGCAGCCGCCGGAGTCAACCGGCCCGACCTTGCGCAGCGCTCGGGCGCCTATCCGCCGCCACCGGGCGCCTCCGACCTGCCCGGCCTGGAATGCGCCGGCACGGTAGCGGCAGTCGGCGCCGGCGTGACCGACTGGAAGGCCGGCGACGCGGTCTGCGCCCTGACGCCGGGCGGCGCCTACGCCGAATACTGCCGGGTGCCGGCGCCGCAGTGCCTGCCAGTGCCCAGGGGCTTCGACATGATCCAGGCGGCGGCGCTGCCGGAGACCTACTTCACCGTCTGGCACAACCTCTTCGAGCGCGGCCACCTCTCGGCCGGCGAGACCGTGCTGATCCACGGCGGCGCCAGCGGCATCGGCACCACGGCGATCCAGCTCGCCAAGGCGCTGGGCTGCACCGTCGTGACCACCGTGCGCAACGCCGAAAAGGCCGCGGCCGTGCTCAAGCTCGGCGCCGACCACGCCATTCTCTACAAGGACAACGACTGGGCCGCCGAGGCCAAGCGCATCACCGCCGACCAGGGCGTCGACGTCGTGCTCGACATGGTGGCCGGCGACTACATCCCCAGGAACCTGGCGCTGCTGCGGCCCGAAGGCAGGCTGGTCATCATCGCCCTGCAGGGCGGCACCACCGCGACGATCAACGCCGGCACCGTCATGATGAACCGGCTGTCGATCACCGGCTCGACGATGCGGCCGCAGCCTGTCGCCAGCAAGGCCCGCATGGCCTCAGGCCTGCGCCAGAAGGTCTGGCCACTGCTCGACAAGGGCGTCATCAAGCCGGTGATCTTCAAGACCTTCCCGCTGGCCAACGCCGCCGCCGCGCATGCCGAGCTGGAACGCGCCGACCACGTCGGCAAGATCATGCTGACGCTGTGACGTGTTCCTCTCCCGCAAGCGGGAGAGGTTCAGAGCCCCAGCACCGCCTTGGCGATGATGTTGCGCTGCACTTCGTTGGAGCCGGCGTAGATCGTGGCGGCGCGGTTGTTGAGGTACAGCGGCACGGCGGTGATGCCGTACTCGGGCGTCACGGTCGGCTCGTTCCAGCCCAGGGTGCGCGCCTCGGGCTCAAGCGGCGTGGCGTAGTAGGCCAGCGCCTCGACGCCCAGCCCGTCGAGCTTCTGCACGGTCTCCGAGCCGCGGATCTTCATTGCCGAGGAGGCCGCACCGGGATTCCTGCCGCGGCTCAGATCGCTCAGCACCTGCAGCTCGATCATCTCCAGCGCCTGGATCTCGATCTCGGTCGCGGCCAGGCGCTCGGCAAAGTCGCTGGTCTCGATCAGCCGCGCACCGCCGTCCGCCCGCTCCTCGCGCGCGATGCGGCGCACGTCCTCGAGCCGGGCGTAGAGGTTGGGCGTGTAGGCCTCGCCGCCGCGCTCGAACTCCAGCAGGTACTTGGCCACCGTCCAGCCATCGTTCTCCTGGCCGATGCGGTTGGACTTGGGCACCCGCACGTTGTCGAAGAACACCTGGTTGACCTCGTGGTCGCCGGCCAGCGTGATGATCGGCTTCACGGTCAGGCCGGGGGTCTGCATGCTGTCGATCAGCAGGAAGGTGATGCCTTCCTGCGGCTTAGACCCGGCGGCGGTGCGAACCAGGCAGAACATGTGATTGGCGTGGTGCGCGAAGGTCGTCCAGATCTTGGTGCCGTTGATGACGTAGTCGTCGCCGTCCGACTCGGCCCGGGTCTTGAGCGAGGCCAGGTCCGAGCCCGACCCCGGTTCGGAATAGCCCTGGCAGAACACGATATCGCCCGCGGCGATGCCCGGCAGGTACTTGGCCTTCTGGGCCGCCGTGCCGAACTTCATGACCACCGGCCCGACCATGCGCACGCCCATGTTGAACACGCGCGGCGCGTCGACCGCCGTGCACTCGCGCGCAAAGATGTAGCGCTGGGTCGCGGTCCAGCCCGGCCCGCCGAACTCCCGGGGCCAGGTCGTGGCCGACCAGCCGCGCCGCGCCAGCACGCGGTGCCAGCGCATGCCGATATCGAACTCGGCGAACACGCCGCCGGTGCGCGCGCCGGCCTGCCGTAAGTCAGGCGTCAGGTTGTCGCGCAGAAAAGCGCGCACCTCGTCCTGGAAGGCGCGATCCTCGGGGCTCAGGGCGAGATCCATGGCGATGTCCCTCCTCGGGCAAACGTTGGCACAGGATATGAATTCAAGTTTACGGCTGTCGAGCGCTGCTGCGCTGGACAGACGGCGGCAAACGCCTATGCTTTCGCCTGTCGATGCGGCACCTGGAGGCTGGTCCATGGTGGTGAGTCGCGTAGCAGATCATCGCACGGGTTGGCGCCGGTTCCTGGCATCGGGCGCCGTGCTGCTCGGGTTGCTTGCCAGTCCGGTGGCGGCGGAAGAGGCCAAGGAAATCGATCTGGCGCTGGCGCTGGCGATCGACGTGTCGGGCAGCATCGATCCCGATGAAGCCGAGCTGCAGCGCCAGGGCTACGTGCGCGCCTTCACCGATCCGCAGATCAAACGCGCCATCCTCGGCGGCTACAACGGCCGCATCGCGGTCGCCTATTTTGAATGGTCCGACGCCTGGCGACAGCAGCTGCTGGTCGACTGGACCTTGCTCGACAGCGACGCCGCCATCGAGGCCTTCGCCGACAGGCTGGCCCGCATGCCGATCACCGTGCTGACCCGCACGTCGATCAGCGGCGCCATCCGCTACGCCGTCCCGCTGTTCGAGCGCCTGCCCTTTGTCGCCGAGCGCAAGGTGCTGGACATCTCCGGCGACGGCGCCAACAACGACGGCGGCCTGATCACGCTGGCGCGCGACGAGGCGCTGGCGCGGCGCATCACCATCAACGGCCTGCCGATCATGAACGGCCGGCCCAACAAGTACGGCTTCCCGCCCGACCCCGACCTCGATCTCTACTACGAGGGCTGCGTGATCGGCGGCCCGCGCTCGTTCATCATCGTCGCCAGGAGCTTCGCCGAGTTCGGCGAGGCGGTGCGCAAGAAGCTGCTGCAGGAGATCGCCGGCACCGATCCGGCGACGCCGCGGCGCGCCAGCGACGTGCCGCAACGGCGGCTGGGCGTGCCGGGCGAGCGCCAGGTGGCGCAAGCCTTGGAAGGCTCGATGCCGGCGCCCGGCAAGCGGCCCTACGGCCTGGGCTGCGACATCGGCGAACGCCGCTCGCGCGAGTTCTGGCAGCGCCGCTTCCAGCAGTAGCCGGCGGGCGCTGCGCCGCAGCGACGCGCCACTAGCGGCGCCGCCAGCGCTGCAGGCGCACCAGCAGCGTGCGCTCGACGACGAGGTGCAGCAGCCGGATGCTCAGCGACACCAGCACGATGATCGTCGCCATGGCGGCGGCGGCGGCGGTCATGCCGGCCTCGTCCATGTTGATCACCGCCACGGCGGCAAGTTTGGTTTCCGGCCCGTACAGGAAGATCACGGCCGACACCGTCGTCATCGCGTTGGCGAACAGGTAGACGAAGATATCGAGGATGGCCGGCAGGCAGATCGGCGCCGTGACGCGCACCAGCGTCGTGGTCAGCGGCACTTTCAGCGACGCCGATACGGATTCGAATTCGGCGTCGATCTGCTTCAGCGCCGTCACCGCCGTGACGTGCGAGACCGTGTAGAAGTGGGCGATCGAGTTGACGATCAGGATCCCCAGCGTGCCGTAGAGGAAATTCAGCGGATTGCCGGGCGCGATGAAGAAGAAGATGTAGCCCAGCCCCAGCACCATGCCCGGCACCGCCAGCGGCAGGGTCGCCAGGAAGCGCGCCAGACCGCGCATGATGTGAAAGCCGCGACTCTTCTCCAGCAGCCAGGCGCCGACGAAGATCAGCAGCGCGCCGCAGAAGGCGGCGGCGGCGGCCATCTTCAGCGACGTCCACACCGGGTCCCAGCCCGACGGATCGAACTCGTCGAAATTGTAGTTGGCGAAGGTCAGCGAGAGGTTGTAGGGCCAGCGCTTCACGAACGAGGCCCACACCGCCATGCCGAGCACGCCGACGATTGCGCCGCCGACCACGGTGCAGTAGGCCAGCAGCGGCAGGTCGCGTCCGCGACGCGGCCTGGGTTCGTAGGGCACGGCGCGCGCCGACAACAGCGCCACCTGCCTGCGCTGCACGGCGGCGTCGACCAAAAAGGCGAGCACGGCCGGCGCCAGCAGCACCAGGCCGACGACGGCGCCCATCTGGAAGTTCTGCTGGCCGATCACCTGCTTGTAGACGTCGGTCGCCAGCACGTTGAAGCGGCCGCCGATCACCTTGGCGATGCCGAAATCGGTGATCACCAGGGTGAACGCGACGAAGCCGGCGCTGATGACGCCGTAGCGCGCGCCGGGCAGGGTCACGGTCCAGAAAATACGCCAGCGCGAGGCGCCCAGCGCCGATGCGGCCTCGTATAGCCGGCCGTCCGACATCGCCAGCGCCGTCACCAGGATCATCAGCACATGCGGAAAGCAGTAGAAGACCTGCGCCACGATGATGCCGCCGGCACCGTAAATCGTGCCGCCGAACAGCAGGCCCTTGAAGACGCCCTGGTTGCCGAACAGGTAGATCAGCGAAATCGCCGGCAGCAATGACGGCGCCAGGATCGGCACCAGCGCCGCCGCCTGGAACAGCGGCCGCAGCGGTAGCCGGGCGCGCGTCAGCGCATAGGCATAGACGAACGCCAGCGGCAGTACGATGACGGTCGAGACGATGGCGACGAAGAAGCTGTTCTCGATCGAGGCCGACAGTGCCGGGGTCGAGAAATAGCGGATGTAGTTGTCGAGCCCGACGAAGGCGCCGTCGGCGTTCTCGAAGCTCTTGGACAGCAGCGCCCACAGCGGCAGGGCAACGAACACGGCCAGCAGCGCCACCATCGCGGCGATGCCCAGGCGCATCACGATGTCGTCGCGCGACAGGCGCGGCCGGATCAGCGGGGCGGCGGGCGCGACGGCGAGATCGGCCATGGCTCAGGCGCGCGCGAAGGCGATGATCCGCTCGGGCGGCAGCGCGATGCGGATCGTCTGTCCGGCCGCCAGGTCGAGGTCGCGCACCAGGTTGATCGAAAAGTCACCCTGCAGCGCCAGATCGCCCGCCGCCACCGGATTGAGCGTGGCGCGAAAGAACGAGCCGAGGAATTCCATGTCGGCCAGCCGCGCCTCGACGACGTTGGGCGTGTCGGCGGCGATGCCGCGCACCTGCACGTCTTCGGGACGGATGCAGATCTGGATGTCGGTGCCGCGCGCCATCGGCCGCGCCGCGACGCAGTCGAGCGCCAGGTTGCCCAGCGTCACGCGGCCGTCGCCGGCCACGGTGGCGGGCAGGAAGTTCATGGCACCGACGAAGTCGGCGACGAAGGCGCTGGCCGGCTGGCGGTAGATCTCGACCGGCGTGCCGACCTGCTCGATGACGCCGTGGTTCATCACCACGATGCGGTCGGCCATCGCCAGCGCCTCCTCCTGGTCGTGCGTTACCATGATAGTGGTCACGCCCAGGCGGCGCTGCAGGGCGCGGATCTCGTGGCGCAGATGGGCGCGCACCCGCGCATCCAGCGCCGACAGCGGCTCGTCGAGCAGCAGCAGGCCGGGCGAGGTCGCCAGCGCCCGCGCCAGCGCCACGCGCTGCTGCTGGCCGCCCGACAGCTGCGCCGGATATTTCACTGCCTGGTTCGGCAGCCCGACCAGATCGAGCAGTTCGGTGACCCGCGCCGTGATCTCGGCCCTGGGCCGGCGCCGGCTGCGCAGCCCGTAGGCGACGTTGTCGAAGATCGTCAGGTTGGGAAACAGGGCATAGGACTGGAAGACGATGCCGAAATCGCGCGCCGCGGGCGGCAGTGCGGAGACGTCGCGATCGCCCTGGCGGATGGTGCCGGCGGTCTGCGGATCCAGCCCGGCGATGGCGCGCAGCAGCGTGGTCTTGCCGCAGCCCGAGGGCCCGAGAAAGCACACGAATTCGCCGCGCGCGATCTGCAGCGACACGTCGCGCAGCGCCGTGAAGGCGCCGAACGCCTTGGTGACCCGCTCGACCTTGAGATAGGCGCCGTCGCCGTTCACGGCCGCTGGCCTCCCTGAATGGCATCGGCCCGCCGCGCGGGATCGCCGCGGGCGGGCCGAGAACGGGCTGCGGTCAACCGGTCACTTCTTGGGAGCCGACTTGGCGTCGTAGCGCTTGGTCCACTCCGCCAGGATGCGGTCGCGGTTCGAGGCCATCCAGCCGAGGTCGTTCTTGACCATCGACGCGACGGCGCCCTCCGGGTAGTTGGGCGGCGCCGCCTTGACGTCGGGATGCGCCGTGATGGCGTAGAACTTGCCGTACAGCTCGTTGGCCGCCTTCGACGCGATCCAGTCCATCACCAGCTTGGCGGCGTCCTCGTTGGCCTTGGGCCGGCCCTTGACGATGCCGGACGCCTCCATTTCCCAGCCGGCGCCTTCCTTGGCCAGGATCAGGTCGATCGGCGCGCCGGCCGTCTTCTCCTTGGCGCCGCGCATGTCGAAGCCGATGCCGATCATGCGCTCGCCCTTGGCCGCCTGCACGCAGGGCGCCGAGCCGGAGTGGGTGTAGACCGCGACGTTCTGGTGCAGCGCGTCCATGAATTTCCAGGCCGCGTCCTCGCCCATGGTCTGGATCCACGCCGCTACCGTCAGATAGCCGGTGCCCGACGAGGCCGGATTGGGCATCACGATCTGGTCCTTGTAGGCGGCGTTGGTCAGGTCCTTCCACGACGCCGGTTTGGGAGCCTTGGTCTTGCCGGCCTCGGCGGTGTTGAAGCAGATCACCGAGAGATAGGCGTCCATGCCGGTCCAAGTCGGCGGCTTGGCAGCGTCGACGAAACTCGGCCGCAACGCCTCGGCGCCCTTGGGCATGTAGCCGACCAACAGGCCCTGCTGCGCAAAGGCGGCCATGCTCGAGGCGGCCAGCCCGACCACCATGTCGGCCTGCGGGTTGCTCTTCTCGGCCAGGAAGCGGGCCGTGACGACGCCGGTCGAGTCGCGCACCCAGGCGATCTCGACGCTGGGCACCGCCTTCTCGATGGCATCCTTGAAGGGCTTGAGCTGGTCGTTCTCCAGCGCCGTGTAGATCGTCAGCTTGGTCTTCTGCGCCAGGGCCGGCACGGCCAGCGCCAACGCCGCCAACGCACCCACGCCGGCACGCACGAGATTCCGCATCCACATTGCCTGGTCCCCCTTCGGTCGCGCCGACCGACGCGGCGCATTTGAAACGTCCCCCCGTTTCGGATTTATTACAGCGGAATCCACAGGTCGTGACAACCGCCCGCAGCGGCCCTGTAAGATGACCGGGCATTCGCCGAGGACCCGACCGATGCCCGCCGCATCCAGTGGCTACCGCTACGACCCGAACCGGGTCGCCGCGCTGGTCGACAGCTACCGCCACGGCGGCCCCCTGCCGCGCGCTTTCTATGTCGATCCCGAGATCTTCCAGGCCGACATGGACCGCATCTGGTCGCGCTACTGGCTGTATGCCGGCCATGCCTGCCAGATCCCCCGGCCCGGCGACTGGATGACGTGGAGCATCGGGCACGACTCGATCGTGCTGGCGCGCGGTCCCGACGGCGCGATCCGCGCCTTCCACAACACCTGCCGCCACCGCGGCGCGCGCTTCTGCACAGCCGAACGCGGTCACGGCCGCGCCTTTGCCTGCCCTTACCACGGCTGGTCCTATGACCTGGAAGGCCGGTTGCTGACCCGCACGCAGGCCGATTTCGGCGTCCCCGAATCGCAGCTGGGCCTGCACCCGGTGCAGCTGCGCAACACCGCCGGCATCCTGTGGATCGCCCTGGCGGACGATCCCGTCCCGTTCGACGCCGCGCATGCCGACCTCGCCGCCCGCCTGCGGCATCAGGGGCTGGACGACGCCAAGCTCGCGGTCGGCCGGCGCTATACCGTCGGGGCGAACTGGAAGCTGGTCTTCGAGAACAACCGCGAGTGCTACCACTGCCCGGTGGCGCATCCCGAGTACGTCAAGGGGACCTACGACGTGCAGCGCAGCGTGCCGCGACACGTGGCGGAGGTCCAGCGCCAGACCGAGCTGGCCAACGCCCACTTCCGTGCGCTGGGCATCGACACCGGCGATGCCTGGTCGGACATGACCGGCGCCTTCTGGCGGGCGCACCGCACGCCGCTGATGGACGGCTGGAAGTCCCAGAGCCTCGACGGCCGGCCGGTGGCGCCGTTGATGGGCACCTTTCGCGACAGGAACACCTGGAGCGACGGCACCTTGCGCACCACGGTGTTCCCCAATTTCTGGCAGCACGCCAGCGACGACCACGCGGTGGCCACGCGCATCACGCCGGTCGATGCCGCGAGGTGCATCGTCGACGTCTGGTGGTTCGTGCACAAGGACGCGGTCGAAGGCCGCGACTACGATCTCGCGAGCCTGATGCCGTTCTGGCAGCGGACCTCGGAACAGGACTGGGTGATCTGCGAGGCCAACCAGCTCGGCGTTTCCTCGTCGCGCTACGTGCCCGGCCCTTATTCCCGCTCGCTGGAGCAGAACGTGCAGCATTTCGTTGACTGGTATCTCGGCGAGCTGTCGGGGCGCGCGCCGCAGCGGGCCGAGGCCGCCGCCTGATGGCGCCAGAGCTGCCGTCCCAGGCCCGCATCGTCATCATCGGCGCCGGCGCGATCGGCTGCTCCATCGCCTATCATCTCGTGAAGGCGGGTGAGCGCGACGTGCTGGTGCTGGAGAAGAGCGGCATCACGCATGGCTCGACGTGGCACGCCGCCGGCCTGGTCGGCCAGCTGCGCTCGCGCCGCAACCTTACGCGCATGATGCAGCAGTCGGTGGCGCTGTACGGCGCGCTCGAGGCCGAGCTCGGCCACGCCGTCGACTGGCACCCGGTGGGCTCGCTGCGCCTGGCCGCGTCGAAGGATCGCTGGAGCGAGATCCGGCGCAGCGCCACGGCGGCGCGCAGCTTCGGCTTCGAGCTGCACCTTCTGTCGGCCGCCGAGGCGCGGCAGATCTTTCCCTACATCGACACCGGCGGCATCGAGGGCGCCGCCCTCATCCCGTCGGACGGCTACATCGATCCCAGCAGCCTGACGCAGGCCCTCGCGCGGCTGGCGCGCCAGGGCGGCGCCCGCATCGTCGAAGGCGTGCGCGTCACGGGGATCGACCTCAAGGCCGGCCGTGCCAGTGCCGTCCGCACCGACGCCGGCATCGTTTCCTGCGAGCTGCTGGTCAATGCCGCGGGTATCTGGGCACGCGACGTGGCGGCCATGATGGACGTGCGCATGCCGGTGGCGGCGCTCGAACACCAGTATATGGTGACCGAGAAGCGCGCCGACGTGCCGCGCACGCTCGCCTCGCTGCGCGACCCTGACAGCAATTTCTACCTCAAGCCCGAGGCCGGCGGCTTCGCGGTCGGCGGCTGGGAGCCCGACACCGTGCCGTTCGGCCGCGATGGCGTGCCGGCGGATTTCGGCCGCGAGCTGCTGGCCGGCAATTTCGAGCGCTTCGAGCAGATCGCCACGCCGGCGGCGCGCCGCATGCCGCTGCTCAACGAGCTGGGGGTGCGCCAGCTGATCAACGGGCCGATCCCGGTCACGCCCGACGGCGAGCCGATCATGGGCAGGGCGCCCGAGCTGGACAACGTCTTCCTCGCCGGCGGCTTCACCTCGGGCATCGCCGCGGCCGGTGGCGCCGGACGGCAGATGGCGCACTGGATGCTGCACGGCGCGCCGGAGTTCGACCTGTGGAGCTTCGATGCGCGCCGCTTCGGGCCGCACCATGCCGGCGGCCGCTACCTGCACGACCGCGCCGTCGAGGCCTATCACCGCTACTACCTGATCCACTGGCCGGGCGAGGAGATGTCGAGCGGCCGCGGCGGCCGGCGCTCGCCGCTGTACGGCGTGCTGGACCAGGCCGGCGCCGTATTCGGTTCGCGCTTCGGCTGGGAGCGGCCGAACTGGTTCGCGCCGCCCGGTACGGACCGCATCGACAGGCCGTCGTTCGAGGACCGGCCCAACTGGTTCGACGCCGTGGCGCGCGAATGCCGCGCCATCCGCGACGGCGTGGCGCTGATCGACCAGAGTTCGTTCGCCAAGTTCGAGATCGAGGGGCCGGGCGCCGCCGACTTCCTGCAGCGCCTTGCCGCCGGCGACGTCGCGCGGCCCGACGGCACCGTGATCTACACCCAGCTGTGCAACGCGCGCGGCGGCATCGAGGCTGATGTCACTTTCATGCGCCTGGCGCGCGAGCGCTTCTACATGGTCACGGGCAGCGCCTTCGGCGTCCACGACGCGGCCTGGCTGCGCCGCCACCTGCCGCCCGACGGCTCGGTGCGCTGAGCGACGTCACCAACGCCTGGGCCGTGATCAACTGCTGCGGCCCGCGCAGCCGCACGCTGATCGCTCGCCTGGCCGACGGCGACGTCTCGAACACCGCCCTGCCCTACATGGCGATGCGCGAGCTGCGGCTGGGCCTGGCGCCGGTGCGCGTCGCACGCCTCACCTATGTCGGCGAGCTGGGCTACGAGCTGCATGTCCCGGTCGAGTACGCCTTGCATCTCTACGAGGAACTGTGGCGCGCCGGTCAGGATCTCGACGTCGCCAACGCCGGCTACCGCGCCATCGAATCCTGCCGGCTGGAGAAGCGCTATCTCTACTGGGGCACCGATATCGGGCCCGACGACACGCCGTGGGAGGCCGGGCTGGGTTTTGCCGTGGCGATGGACAAGGGCGATTTCATCGGCCGCGACGCCCTGGCACGGGCCAGGAGCGAAGGCGCGCGACGGCGCCTGTGCGTGTTGCTGTCGGATGCCGATGTGCCGCTCTACGGCGGCGAGGCGATCCTGCGCGACGGACAGGTCCTGGGCGTCACCACCAGTGCCGGCTATGGCCATACGGTCGGCAAGTGGATCGCCTTCGCCTACCTGCCCGCCGCCGAGGCCAACCACGCCGACTACGAGATCGAGGCCTTCGCCCGCCGCTTTCCCGCCCGCCGCATCGCCGGCGCGGCCTACGATCCGCAGCGCAAGCGGATCGCCATGTAGGTGCTCTCCCCGATGTCATCCCGAGCGCAGCGAGGGATTTTTCGGTGGTCGCAAGCATCGCCCGCTCTGTCCGGGGTGACACCTCGGCCTGACCGGTGGGTTCCATCGCAATGACGACCGGCCCTCACCTCGGCCGCGGTCGCACGCGTGCCGTCGGTTCAGCGACAAGCGGGTCGTCCGGCCAGTAGTGACGCGGGTAGCGGCCCTTCAGCTCCGCCTTCACGTCGCGGTAGCCGGTGGCCCAGAAGCCGGCGAGGTCGCGCGTCACCTGCACCGGCCGGCGCGCCGGCGACAGCAGGTGGATCAGCAGCGCCAGCTTGCCGCCCGCGATGTGCGGCGTCTGCGCCAGACCGAACATCTCCTGCAGGCGTACCGCCAGCACCGGCTCGTCCGGATTGCCGTAGTCGATCGGCACGCGCGAACCGCTGGGCACGCTGATGTGAGTCGGCGCCAGCTCATCGAGCTTCTGCCGCAGCGGCCAGTCGAGCAGGCCGTGCAGCGCCGCGGCAAGATCGACACGCTCCAGGTGCGCGCGTCGCGAGACGCCGTCGAGAAACGGCCCCAGCCATGTTTCCAGCGACGCCAGCAGGGCTGCGTCCGACAGGTCGGGCCACGCCTCGCCCAGATGCCGGCGCAGGCAAAGCACGCGCTGGCGCCAGGCGCGCAGGCCAGCGGTCCACGGCAGGCAGTCCAATCCCATCGCCCGGATGCCCTGCAGCATCGCCGCCCGCACCGCGTCGGCGTCGGGCGCGGGTAGCGGCCGGTCCTGCAGCACCAGTTCGCCCAGCCGTCGCAGGCGGCGCGCCACCACGGCCTGCTCGCGGGCGTCCCAGCGCAGCACGTCGCGCTCGGCCAGCCGGTCGGCGAATAGTTCTTCGATGTCGGCCAGCGCCAGGGGCGCCGCGAGGAACACCCGCGCATCCTGGCCGCCTTCGTCGAGGTCGGCGATCGCCAGCCAGTCTTCCGCCGCCAACGGATCGCCATCGGGCAGGACGGCGCCGCGGCCGCCGCTCAGCAGGTAGCGTCCACCGCCGCCGGCGCGACGCCGCGCAATGCGATCGGGATAGGCCAATGCCACCAGCCGGCCCGTGGCGCGGCTGTCGATGCCGCCCTCGTCGCGCACATCCAGGCGCCGGCGCAGCTCGCGTGCCGCCTGGCGCACGCCGGCAAGCGTGCCGCGATCGACCGTGGCACCCGCCACCGGCCGCGCGTCGTTGAGCACGAGGTCGACGCGGTGGCGCAGGTCGGGATCGCGCTGGCCGGGCGCGAAGCGCAGCAGATCGCGCTCCGATACCAGCGCCGCCACCAGGCAGGCGATCCCGCCGTGGCCCTCGTCCCGGCCGCGCAGCAGCATGTGCGTCAGGCGCGGATGCACGCCCAGTCCCGCCATGGCCCGGCCATGGGCGGTGATCGCACCCGCATCGTCGAGCGCGCCCAGCTCGGCCAGCAAGGCCTGCGCCGTCGCCAGCGCCGCGGCAGGCGGCGGCGTCAGCCACGGCAGCGCCGCCGGATCGCGCGCGCCCCAGGCGGCGAGCTCCAGCGCCAGCGGCGCGAGATCGGCTTCGAGGATTTCCGGCGTGCCGAATGCCTTCAACCCGCGCTGCGTCGCCTCGCTCCACAGGCGAAAGCAAACGCCCGGTTCCAGTCGTCCGGCGCGGCCGCGCCGCTGGTCGGCCGAGGCCTGCGTCACGCGCACCGTCTCCAGCCGCTCCATGCCGGTGCGCGGCGAGAAGCGCGGCACACGCATGTAGCCGCCATCGACGACGATACGCACGCCGTCGATGGTGAGACTCGTCTCGGCGATCGCCGTGGCGAGCACGATCTTGCGGCGGCCCGGCGGCGAGGGGCGGATGGCGCGATCCTGCTCGGAAGCCGACAGATCGCCATAGAGCGGCACAAGGTCGGTGTCGGCGGGCAGCACGTCGCGCAGGCGCTCCTCGACGCGGCGGATCTCGCCGACGCCGGGCAGGAAGACCAGCGCGCTGCCCGGCTCCTCCGCCAGGGCGCGTCGCACCGCCGTCGCCACCGTGTCCTCGATGCGTCCCTCGGGATCGCGCTCGAGATAGCGGGTGCGCACCGCGAACATGCGGCCGGCGCTCTCGATCACCGGCGCGTCGCCCAGCAGCTTCGCCACCGCCGCGCCGTCGAGCGTCGCCGACATCGCGAGAATGCGCAGCTCGTCGCGCAGCGCCAGCTGCGCCTCGCGCACCAGCGCC
>JAHCJT010000096.1 GCA_026126245.1 Alphaproteobacteria bacterium | reverse complement strand
GCCAGCGCGTCTTTGCCCTCGATCGGTGCGCCGCCGGGCGCGAACGAGCCGGCGCGGTGATAGACGTGGCCGAAATGCTCGGGGTCGAGGAAATAGGCGGCGCCCGGCGAGACGTTGGAGAAGGCGATGAAGCCGCCGGCACCGGCGACGCGCTCGGCCAGGGTCGGGACGTGCAGGGTGGTGCCGGTGGCGCGGCGCATGTGGTGGCGGAAGTCGGGCTTGCCGACGTCGCGCACCACGATGCGGCCGTCCTCGACCAGCCCCATGCGGTTGCCGTGCAGGCCGTGGCGGGCGGCGACGCAGCCGGTGGCGACGGCGGCAGCCGAGACGCGCGTCACCGAGGGGAACACCGCCTGGTGCGCGTCGTACCAGCGTCCGGCCGCTCTCAGCGCGTGCAGCAGCGGCGTTCTGTCGGGCCGCACCCACTCGCGGCCCAGCCCGTCGCAGCAGACGAACACGACGCGGCGCGGCGGGGTCATGGCACGGTCCTCGGCGGAGCGGGTTGGCGCGACGTCATGCCGCCCGCTTCGTGACACGCAGATGAACGCCGGCCTGCTTCTGCAGGTACTGCAGGACGGCAAACAGGTTCTTCGCCTGCGGATTGCCGTGCGGTCCGAACATGCGGATCAGGCTCTTGGACGGCGTGCCGGTCGCCTTGGCCAGCTTCTCGAAGCCCACGGTGCCCTTGATGTAGTCGCGCAGCACCGCCTTGCCCGCGTCGACATCGCCGGCGAGCATGATCTCGATGGCTTCGCGGAGCAAAGCGTCGCGGAAGGCTGGATTGCGGGCGACGTGTCGCTGAACGAGTTCGTCGAAGCTGTGAGTCACCGGTTTCTTCATCGTCCTGTCACCTCGATCGCGCCGCGCCGCGCTTGCGGCGCTTGTAGTCGGTCCAGAAGGCGTGCGCGCGGGCAATATCCCGCTGCTGCCGTTTCTTGGTGCCGCCGGTCAGCAGGATCACCACCGTATCGCCGTCACGTCCGAAATAGACGCGGTAGCCGGGCCCGAAATCGATCCGGAATTCGAGCACGCCGGCACCAACGCTCTTGACGTTGGACAGATTGCCCAGCGCCATCCGCTTGAGGCCAACGGCCACCTTGGCGCGCGCCGGATCGTCAATCGCTTCGAACCATGCCTCGAATGGTCTTCTCCCCTCGTCATCCTCGAAGTAGCGCAATTCGAGCATGAGCATAGGTAACACAAACGTTACCTCACATCAAGGCGCGAGATCTCGTGTGTCGAACGTGCCTGAGGGGCGATCGACCGTCCGCTACGCCTTGCCCGCCGGCCAGAGCCGGTCGAGGTCGCCCAGGTAGCGCTCGCGCAGCTCGTCGTCGATGAAGGCGGCCTCGAAGCCGTTGCGCACCAGGCGCTGCTGCTCGGCGGCGGTCAGCCCCAGCGCCTTGACGCTCTGCGCGTAGTTGGCGTTGACGTAGCCGCCGAAATACGGCGGATCGTCGGAGTTGACCGTGACGCACAGCCCGGCGCGCAGCAGGCGGCGCAGATTGTGCTGCGCCAGGTTGGGAAACACCTTCAGCATCACGTTGGACAGCGGACAGACGGTCAGCGGCACGCGCTCCTCGGCCAGGCGCCGCACCAGCAGCGGATCGCGATCGCAGCGCACGCCGTGGTCGATGCGTTCGACCTTCAGCAGGTCGAGCGCCTCGACGATGTAGGCGGGCGGTCCCTCCTCGCCGGCATGCGCCGTCAGGTGCCAGCCGAGATCGCGCGCCGCATCGTAGACGCGCACGAACTTCGACGGCGGGTTGCCTTTCTCCGGTCCCTCCAGGCCCAGCGCGAGAATGCGGTCGCGCCACGGCCGCGCCTGGCGCACGACGTCCAGCGCCGCGTCCTCGGACTCGTGGCGGTTCAGCCCCAGGATCAGGCCGCCGGTGATGCCGAAGTCGCGCTGCGCCTCGGCGAAGGCGGCCAGTGCGCCGTCGAGCACGGCGGCGAACGGCACGCCGCGCGGCGTGTGGCCCTGCGGCAGGATATAGGCCTCGGCGTGCACCACGTTGTCCTGGCGGGCGCGCGTCAGGTAGGCGTAGGTGAGGTCGTAGAAATCGCGCTCGGTGATGAGCACGCTCTGGCCGGCCCAGTAGAGCTCGAGGAATTCCTGCAGGTTGGCGAAGTCGTAGGCGGCGCGCAGCTCGTCGGCGGTCTTGTAGGGAATGTCGACCTTGTTGCGTGCCGCCAGCGCCAGCAGCATGTCGGGCTCCAGCGAGCCTTCGAGATGGATGTGCAGTTCGGCCTTGGGCACGGCCTCGACCAGCGACGGCGTCATGGCAGGCTCCGGGACATTCGGTGCCGCATCATAGCGCGTCGCGCCGCGGAGAGCAGGCCGGCTGCCTGTGGTGTTCGCTTACTTTCCTCCGGCGGGACAGGGCGATCGCCTATGGCACCCGACGCCCTTTTCGTCATCCCGAGCGGCGCCGAGGGACCTTGCTCCAACAAGGACGGCCTTGGTTGCCGAGGGCAGGTCCCTCGACTGCGCCGCGCTACGCGCGGCTGCGCCCGGGACGACGGCGACGCCACCGAACGTCCTATGCGATCGCCCTGTCCCGCCGCGGGCGGCGCGAGGGTCAGGCCTTGCGGCCGTCCCGGGTAGCGCCGCTCTTGAGCAGGCCGTCGATCTCGGCGGCGCTGAAGCCGGCCTCGCCGAGGATCTCGACGCTGTGCTCGCCGAGATTGGGCTGCAGGCGGCGGATGTCGCCGGGCGTGCGGCTGAAGGTCGGCGGGATGCCGGGCATGCGCAGCTTGCCCTCGGTCGGATGCTCGACCTCCTGCCAGAAGCCGGTGGCCTGCAGCTGCGGATCGACCAGCAGGTCCTCCAGCGAGTTGACCGGGCCGTGCGGCACGTTGGAATTCTTCAGCAGCGCATTCCATTCGGCGTTGGTGCGCGTGGCGCAGATCTCGGCCAGGGTGGCGTAGACCACCTCGATGTTGGTCAGCCGCGTCGCCAGCGACTTGAAGCGTGCATCGGCCATGATGTCGTCGCGGCCGATCAGCTGGCAGAACTCGCGCCAGTGCTGGTCGGTGTAGGGCAGCAGCGCGAAGAAGCCGTCCTTGCTGGGGTAGGGGCGGCGCTCCTTGTTGAGCAGGCGGCGATAGCCCGCGCCCTCGACCGCCGGCATGAAGGTCTCGCCGTAGAGATGCTCGACCATGACGAACGAGACCAGGGTCTCGAACATCGGGACCTCGATCGACTGGCCCTTGCCCGATCTCTCGCGCTCGTAGAGCGCGGCCAGCACGGCGGAGACCACGCCGTTGGAGCTGGTCTTGTCGGCGACGATGGTCGGCAGGAAGCGCGGCGCGCCGGCGACCACGGTCTGCAGCATGGCCAGGCCCGAGCCGGCCTGGATGATGTCGTCGTAGGCCGCCTTGGCACCCATCGGTCCGGCGGCGCGATAGCCGTAGGTCGCGAGATAGATCAGGCGCGGGTTGATCTTCTGGAACGCCTCGTAGGGCACGCCCAGCCGCGCCGCCGGCTCGGGCCGGTAGTTGTGCATCAGCACGTCGGCGGTCTCGGCCAGCCGGAACAGCGCCGCGCGGCCGGCGTCGTTCTTGAGGTCGAGCACGATGCTGCGCTTGTTGCGGTTGCAGCCGAGGAAGAACGCGGCCATGTCCTTGTTGCGCCGCGGCCCGAGCTGGCGCGTGGTGTCGCCTTCCGGCGGCTCGATCTTGATGATGTCGGCGCCGAGATCGCCCAGCTGCTGCGCCGCCCACGGCCCCAGCACGACTGTGGTGCAGTCAAGAATCCGCACGCCCGCCAAAGGCCCTGCCATCGCGTCCCTCCCGGCCGGGCGCGTTCAGGGGCGCCGCAGCATGCCCGCACCATAGGGCGCGGGCCGCTGCCGTGCATCCCGGGTTATGCGATGTCAGGCTTGCACGACGGCGCTTGCGTCGTGAAGCGCCGCCCCTGGCGACGCGGACGTCGCGTCCTTTCCCGTCGGAGCGCGGGGCGATCGCCATTCTCCGCCCGGGAAAGCAATTACGCCGCCAGGGCCTGGGTGAGGTAGCGGCCGGCCAGCGGCGAGCGCGGGCGGCAGACCGCGCGTTCGCTGGCCAGTGCCGCCAGCAGGTTGCGGTCGCCGGCGCGGCGCGCGGCCTCGATCAGGGTGAGGTCGAGCACGTCGCGCTGGGCGTGGCTGCCGCCGAAACGGTGCGCGATCGGCCGCAGGTGCTGCAGGCGGTCGACGGCGTCGGCGTACCTGCCCTGGCCGAACGCGATCAGCGCTTCGCCCACCGGCACGCCGACGCCGCGCGCCATGGCGCGGTTGTCGGGGTTGGTGTCGGACTGAGCGCTGCGTTTGAGGGTGGCGAGCTGCTGCTCGATGCGCGCCCGGTCGCCAGCGCCGACGAAGGCCATCAGTGCGTGCACGTCGTTGAAGGCATAGACGCCGTCCTCGATCGCGCCCGTCCAGGCGTCGGCCAGCTCGCGCCAGCGATCGCCGACATCGTGGCCGCGCAGCAGCAGGCGCCACAGCATCGCCGAGGCGTCGATCAGATCGAGCGCGACGGCCGAACGCTCGCCGCGGATCGGTCCGTCGTACAGCGCCAGCACGTTGTCGAGCTGGTCGAGTTCCAGATGGTAGAGCGCCAGGTGCCACCAGTTGTGCACCCTGAAGAACGAGTCGGGTGCCCACCGATCGCTGCTGGACGCCAGCCACGCGACGCCCTCTTCCGGCTGGTTGCGCATTTCCAGCACGTGGGCGACGGCGTGGTAGCCCCAGCCGTCGCGCGCATTGAGCGCCACCGCTTCGCGGCCGCGCGCCTCGGCGCGGTCGTATTCGCCCATCTCCTCCAGGCCGAAGGCGTGCATGCCGACCACCGCGTGGTAGCCGGGATCGGCCTTGCTCCAGGCATGCAGGCGGCGCGCCACGCGGTCGCGCAGGTTGCGGGCATCACCGCGCAGGAAGTCGAAGAGATGCGCAATCTGCAGCGCCAGCACATCACGCGGATACGCGACCAGCAGCGCCTCCCACTGCCGCTCGGCGTCATCGAAATGGCCGGTGGCCATGGCCTCCAGCGCCGCAACGTGCTGGCGTTCGCGGTCGGTGGCCGGCAGCCCGCGCGCCGCCGCCAGCGAGGCGCGCGCCTCGGCCAGGCCGGGCCCCTCGACGCTGGAGCCGTAGAGATAGCCGCGCAGCGCGTGGCCGAGCACGAAGTCGGGCCGCGCCTGCAGCGCCGCCTCGATGGTGCCGACGGGATTGCCGACATAGCACTGGAACTCGGCCAGCGCCGTCTCGAAGCGCTCGGCGGTGGCGGCATCGGCGCCGGACAGGACAAGGCCGCGGGCATCCTGGATGGTCATGGCACGGGATCCTTCACGATAGGGCTCGCGGCGCGCCATCGCGTCCCGCGGACCCGGTTGGAGGGGCAGGCCGCCGCCGGCGACCCTCGTGACCGCGATCTACACCAAGCGGCGGACTTTATTCCGCCTCTCGCGGAAGGACGATTCGATTGCGCGTTCAGGTCGTTGCGCGATCGCCGCATCCGACGCCACCAGGGTCGCACACCGTATCCGGCGCAGCGCGTCGCGATACCGGGTTCGAATGCCGAGGCGGCGGCGATGTCGGCGTCGCCGCCGGCGGGTCGCCGGGATCCAGTCGGATGGCCACGCTGTCGTCCGCGATGGCCGCTCAAAATCGCCCTGCCGCGCGACGGCGATACCGCGGTTGAACAAGGCGCCAGCGCGCACGTCGCTTGGCGTCTGGGACGACGGGATCCGCCATGTATCGCCCTCGATTTTCCGCCAGCGGGGACCATCGCCAAAGCACCAGCCCCACTGCTGCGGCGCCCCGCCGTCACAAAGCCGGTCGCGTGGACGGATCGAGCGGCACCTGATATATCTTTACGAGAGATAGGACGGGTGATTGGCGATGGACGCGGGCGATCTCAGGATTTTCGAGGCGGTGGCCCGGCTGGGCGGCATGAACCGGGCCGCCGCCGAACTCAATACCGTGCAGTCCAACGTCACGGCGCGCGTGCGGCTGCTGGAGGACGAACTGGGCACGGCCCTGTTCCACCGCCACAGCCGCGGCGTGGCGCTGACCGCCGCCGGCCAGCGCCTGCTGCCCTACGCCGAGCGGCTGGCGCAGCTGCTGGTCGACGCGCGCCGCGCCGCCACCGACGATGGCACGCCCCGCGGCCGGCTGGAGATCGGGTCGCTGGAGACGACGGCGGCGATCCGGCTGTCGCCGCTGCTGGCCAGCTACGCCGCCGCCTGGCCCGAGGTCGACCTCGCGCTGCGCACTGGCACGACCTGCGAACTGGTCGAGCAGGTTGCGGCCCGTCGCCTGGAAGGTGCGTTCGTGTGCGGCCCGGTCGATCATCCCGAGCTGCAGGCCGAGGTCATGTTCCGCGAAGAGCTGGTGCTGGCCACGGCGCGCGGCGTGCGCACGCTCGACGAGCTGATCGGCAAGGGCGATCTGAAGATCGTGGTGCTGCGCGCCGGCTGTTCCTACCGCCAGCGGCTGGAAGATATCCTGGCGCGCCGCGGCGCGGTCGGAGCCCGGCTGCTGGAGTTCGGCACCATCGAGGCGATCCTCGGCTGCGTTGCCGGCGGACTGGGTGTCACCCTGATGCCGCGCCCCCTGATTGCCGGCGCGCGCCACGCCGACCATATCGCCCTGCACGCCTTGCCGGTCCACGAAGCGCATGTCGAGACGCTGTTCATCCGCCGCCGCGACGGTCTGCTGTCGAGTGCCCTCGGCGCCTTCCTGGAGCACGTTCGTCCGCCCTTGATGCAGCTGCAGGCAGCCGAGTAGCTATCTGTGAAGACGATGGCTTTTATCGAATTAAACCGCTTTTCATGAGAGGGTGGCCTCCCTAGGTTCAGTCCCATCGCAACGGGGACCGACATGGCCATTTCCACCCGCCTGACCAACTTGCTGGGCGTGCAGCACCCGATCCTGCTGGCGCCGATGGACATCGTGGCCGACGCCCGGCTGGCCGCTGCCGTGAGCGATGCCGGCGGCTTCGGCATGATCGGTGGCGGCTATGGCGAGGAGGCCTGGCTGCGACGCGAGCTGGATGCGGCCGGCACGACGCGCATCGGCGTCGGCTTCATCACCTGGAGCCTGTCACGACAGCCGCACCTGCTCGATCTCGCCCTGCAGCGCAAGCCGCCGGCCGTGATGCTGTCGTTCGGCGATGTGCGTCCGCACGCCGGCAAGATCAAACAGGCCGGCGCGCTGATGATCTGCCAGGTGCAGAGCGTGGCGCAGGCGAAGGACGCGGTCGCACTCGGCGCCGACGTGCTGGTGGCGCAGGGCGGCGAAGCCGGTGGCCATGGCATATCGCGCGGCACGATGGCGCTGGTGCCGGCCGTGGTTGACACCGCACCCGATGTGCCTGTCGCCGCCGCCGGCGGCATCGCCGACGGCCGCGGCCTGGCGGCGGCACTGATGCTGGGGGCCGACGGCGTGCTGCTCGGCACGCGCTTCTACGCCACGCAGGAAGCCGCCGGCGCCAACGCCGCCAAGCAGCGCATGGTGTCGGCCAGCGGCGATGCCACGGTCCGCGGCCTGCTGGTCGACATCGTGCGCCGCAACGTCTGGCCGGCGCCCTATACCGGCCGCGTGCTGCAGAATGCCTTTACCGAACGCTGGCGCGGCCGCGAGACCGAATTGCTGCAACACCAGGCGGCCGAGGCGGCGCGCTACGACAAGGCGCGCGCCGCCGGCGATTTCGATACCGCCGCCGTCATCGCCGGCGAAGCCGTTGACCTGGTGGCCGACATTCCGCCCGCCGGCGAGGTTGTCGGACGCATGGTGCGGGAAGCCGGCAACCTGCTGGCCGGCGCATCCAACCGCTATCGCGTCGGCGCAACGGCGGACCGGACATGACCTTCGACACCGCGCTGACGCGCCGCCTGGGACTTCGGCATCCGCTCATCCAGGCGCCACTGGCCGGCGGTGGCGACACACCGGCGCTGGTGTCGGCGGTGTGCGAGGCTGGTGCCTTCGGCTCGATCGGCGCCACCTATCTGACGCCGGCCCAGATCGCCGATACGGCGCAGGCCGTGCGGTCGCGCACCAACCGGCCGTTCGGCATCAACCTGTTCGCGCCGCTGCCGGTGCCACCGGCGCCGGACCCGGCCAGCGTCGATGCTGCCGTCGCGCGCCTGATCCCCTACCACGTCGAACTTGGCCTGCCGCCGCCGACGCCGCCGGCCGGTGCCGCACTCTCCTTCGACGATCAATTCGCCGCCGCGCTGGAGAGCGGCGCGGCGGTCTTCAGCTTCACCTTCGGTCTGCTTCCCGCCGGCGCCATCGAGGCCCTCAAGCGACGTGACAAATTCATCATGGGCACGGCGACCACCGTTGCCGAGGCGCGGGCGCTGGAACGCTCCGGCGTCGATGCAATCATCGCCCAGGGCGCCGAGGCGGGCGGCCAGCGCGGTTCCTTCGCGGACAGCTTCGAGTCCAGCCTCGTGGGCACGATGGCGTTGGTGCCGCAGATGGTCGATGCCGTGCGCCTGCCGGTGATCGCAGCCGGCGGCATCATGGACGGCCGCGGCGCAGTCGCGGCTCTCGCGCTGGGCGCCGGCGCAGTGCAGCTGGGCACGGCGTTCCTGGCCTGCGACGAGTCCGGCGTGCCGGAGGCCTACAAGCAGGCGCTGCTGGCCGCACAGGATACCGGCACGCGGTTGACCCGCGCGTTCTCGGGCCGCCCGGCACGCGGCATCGTCAACCGCGTCATGGCCGATGTCGACGCCGCGCCCGAGGCCATCCTGCCCTTCCCGCTGCAGAACGCGCTGACGCGGCCGATGCGCGCGGCGGCGGCGAAGCAGGATCGCGCCGAATTCCTGTCGCTATGGGCCGGCCAGGGCGTCGGCCTGGCGCGGCGTCAGCCGGCCGCCGATCTCATCGCGCGCCTGGTGCGCGAGATGGACATGACGGCGCGTGGCATCGCCGCGATGGCCGGCGAAGGGCCCGCGCTTGCGCGCACAAGCCCCGATGCCTGATCGCCACGCGCCCTAGTCGAGCCGCACCGCCCAGTCCTTCAGTTCCGGCTTCGACGGCGGATAGCGCCGCATTACCTCGGCGTCGTGGCCGGGCACGACCATCTCGATGCGGCCATCGGCCAGTTTCTTGAGCTTGTCGTAGCCCGACAGCATGTCGGCGACGCTGAAGACAATGGCGAACAGCTTGGCGTTGTTGATGCCCCAATAGTAGTGGCTGGCATCCGACGCCAGCACGAGCCAGCCGTTGCGCGTCCAGATGCGGACCGACTGGATGCCGGCGGTGTGGCCGCCGATGTGGTGCACCGACAGGCCGGGTACGATGTCCTCGTCGCCGTCGTGGAACACGACGCGGTCCTTGTAGAGCGCCCGCACCATGGCCACCACTTCCTCGACCTCGTAGGCGTGGCGGAAGGTGCCGTGGTTCATGTGACGGCCGGTGACGAAGTTCATCTCCTTGTCCTGGATGTGGAAGCGCGCCTTGGGGAACAGCGCCCAGCCGCCGACATGATCGTAGTGCAGATGCGTGATGACGACGTCCTCGACGTCGTTCGGCTCGACGCCGAGATCGCGCAGCGTGAGGCCGGGGTCGCGCATCATCTTGCGGCCGCGCTTGGCGCCGACCTCGGCGCTGAAGCCGGTGTCGATCACGATCGGCTTGCCGCCGATCATGCGCTTGCCGTCCTCGCCCAGCGGAATCGCCACCCACACGAAATAGTCCATCGGGTAATCGGCGTCGTGCGGATCGGCCATGATCTGCACCTCGTGCCCCTTGCGCGGCAGGTGGGCGTACTTGCAGGCGTGCACTTCGTAGGTCGGCGGATTGGCCATGGCGTTTCCTCTCGCGGCATTGCTGGCGGCGATTGTTCCCCGGCCCTTGCCGGCGACGCAAGGGCGCGACGGCGCGAGGCTGGTCTTCGCGCCGCGACGTTGTCTCACCCCGAGGAGCCGGCGGCACAGCGGCGTCTCGACGGGCGAGGCAGGGCTAACGACGCGCGGCGTCAGTCCACACGCACGGTCGGGCCTGGACCACCCACATGGTTCGAGACGGCCGTTGCGCGACCTTCCCAGGAGGCGGTGCGTCGGCGATTCGCCGCACGGCCGATCCGTTCTATGGTGCGGCCATGTCCGCCGCCGCGATCGCCGCCGTTGCCGTCACCGTCCTGCTGACCTCGTTCCTTTCCGGCATTTTCGGCATGGCTGGCGGGCTGATCCTGCTGGGCGTGCTGCTGCTGATGTTGGACGTGACGTCGGCCATGATCTTGTTCGGCATCACCCAGCTGGGCGCCAACGGCTGGCGCGCCTATCTGTGGCGCGGCCATGTCGCATGGCACCTGGTGTGGAGCTACATCGCCGGCGCGTTGACGGTCTTCGCCCTGATGAAGATCGTCGCCTTCCTGCCCGACAAGGCCATGGTTTATATCGGCCTGGGTCTGCTGCCGATCGTCGGTGACGTCGTGCCGCCGCGCTGGCGGCCGGACATCACGCGCCGCTTCATGCCGTTTACCTGCGGCGCCTTCATCATGGCGTTGCAGCTCATGGCCGGCGCCGCCGGCAGCGTGCTCGACATCTTCTTCCAGAAGAGTCCGCTGGACCGCAAGGCGATCGTCGCCACCAAGGCGTTCACCCAGGTCGTGGCGCATGTCTGCCGCATCGCCTATTTCGGCACCTTCGCAATTCCGGCCGGCGACGTGCTGCCGTGGTGGACCTATGTCGGCGCCGTCACGCTTGCGCTGGCCGGCACGACCCTGGCCGCCGGCGTGCTGCACCGCATGACCGACGCCAGCTTCCGGCGCTGGAGCCGGTGGCTGATCCTGACGGTCAGCGTCGTCTATCTCGGCCGCGGCGTCTGGCTGCTGGTCGTGGCGGCCAGGTAGGGCCGGATGCGGACGCGCCCTGGCGCGCTGCGGCTGCGCGCGGAAGGTTGATCGTCAACCTCGCCCGACTGGTATAGATCGTTCGTCTACACTCATCGTTGCCGCGTCGTTTTCCTCAAGCATGTCCGCGCCGTCGCCCGACACCAGTACCCCGCACAAGACGCCGACCCTGTCGCTCGCCATCCTGGCGACCGCGACCTTTTCCAGCTCGGCCAGCGTGCGGGTGTCCGATCCGCTGCTGCCGCAGGTGGCGGCGTCGTTCGGCACCAGCGCCGGCGCGGCCTCGGCGATCATCACCGCCTTCACCCTGGCCTACGGCCTGATGCAGATCTTCTACGGCGGTGCCGGCGACCGTCTGGGCAAGATCCGGCTGATCGCGGTCACGACGCTGCTGGCTGCAGTCGGGTCGCTGGCCTGCGCGCTGGCGCCCTCGCTGCCGGCCCTGACCGCGGCGCGGTTCATGACCGGCTCGGTGTCGTGCGCCATCATCCCGCTGGCCTTCGCGTGGATCGGCGACGTCATTCCCTACACACGCCGCCAGACCGTGCTGGCCCGCTTCATCTCCGGCGCCACCATGGGCATGATCTTCGGCCAGGTGGCCGGCGGCGTGCTGGGCGACGCGCTGGGGTGGCGCTGGGTATTCGGCGTCCTGTCGGGCACCTACCTGGTGGCCGGCCTGGCGCTGCTGCTGCGGCTGCGCGTCGATCCGCTGACGCGATTGCGCACGGGCGCACCGGCCTCGGCGGCGACGGGGCCGTTGACGGCGTGGCGCCAGACGTTCGGGCTGCTGCTCGATCCCTGGGTGCGCGTGATCCTGACGGCGGTCGCCGCCGAAGGCTTCCTGTTCTTCGGCGCCTTCGCCTATGTCGGCAACGAGCTGCGCCACCGCTTCGGCATCGACTACACCGTCGTCGGGCTGGCGATGACCGCTTATGGCGGCGGCGGCCTGATCTTCAGCGCCACCGTCACGCGCCTGGTCATGCTGCTGGGCGAGCGCGGCCTGGCGCGCATCGGCGGTTCGCTGTTGGGCGCCAGTTTCGTCGGACTGACCCTGGCGCCGGTGTTGTGGACCGCGGTGATCGCCATCGGGGTGTGCGGCCTGGGCTTCTTCATGCTGCACAACACGCTGCAGACGCACGGCACGCAGATGGTGCCGCATGCGCGCGGTGCCGGCGTCGCGGCCTTCGCCACGGCGCTGTTCTTCGGCCAGTCATTGGGCGTCGGCATCGCCGCGCCGGTCATCGACCGGGTTGGCGTCGCGCCGGTGTTCCTGACCGCCGCCGCCGGCCTGCCGCTGGTCGGCCTGATGCTGGCGGCGCGCCTGCGACGCGCGCCTCAGGGATCGCGGCTCAGCCCGCGATAGAGCAGGGCCGCGACGTAGGCGTCCCACTTCTCCTTCTGCGCGACGCCCAGTTCGTGGAGATAGGCCCAGCTGTAGATGCCGGTATCGTGGTGGTCGTCGAAGCGGATGCGGATGGCGTAGTTGCCGACCGGCTCGATCGCCTCGATGCGCACATGGCGGCGGCCGGCGACGATCTTCTTCTGGTCGGGACCGTGGCCCTGCACCTCGGCCGACGGGCTTTCGACCCGCAGGTATTCGGCCGGATAGCGGAAGGACCGGCCGTCGTCGAAGTCGACCTCCAGCTCGGCCTTTTCGCGGAACAGCCGCAGCTCGACCGGCCATGGCGTGCCGGCGGCCGGCTCATAGCCGCCGTTGGCCGGCGCCGACGATGCAAAGCGCGGGGCGGAGGTGCCATCTGCCATGTCGCGTTGTCCTCGTGACTGCCTGTGCCTCAGGGCGAGTCGTCCAGCCGGCGCGCCTCGCCCGGCAGCATGATGGGTATGCCGTCGCGGATCGGATAGGCCAGCCCGGCTTTCTTGCTGACCAGCTCGTTGCGCGCTGCGTCGTAGTCCAGCGGCCCGTGGGTGACGGGGCACACCAGGATCTCCAGCAGCTTGGGATCGATGCCCGTCCGCCGGGCCGGGGCTTCAGAGGGATCCATGTGGCGACGCTCCGGACGCTTGCCAGCCTTATACCACGGGTGGCCGCATTGGCGCGGCCCGCACCTGCGGCACGGTTACGCTGGACTGTGCACCGGACGCTCGGCCGCGACCAGCAGGAACGGCGGCCGCTGGCGTTCGTCGGCCCAGGCCGGCTGCGACGCGATCTGGGCCGCAGTCGGGCCCCACTCCTCGACATGTACCAGTGCGAAGCCGCATCCGATCAGCATGTTGAGATAGGTCGCCAACGTACGGTGCTGTTTGATCACGCCCTTGGCCAGCCAGTCGGTCGATCGTGGCCCCTCGTCGAGATAGCCATCGACCGGCCAGGTGCGGTGCCCCGACTCGTGCTCCGACCAGCCGGGATGGCTTGGCGCCGTAAAGATCGGATGCTCGACCGAGAAGACCAGGCGTCCGCCAGCGACCAGCGCGCCGTACACCTGCGCCATCAGGCGGTCGAGATCCGCGACATAGTGAAACGCGAGCGAGCTGTAGACGAGGTCGAACGACGATGCCGACAGGTCGAGCCCTTCCATATCGGCCCGGTCGTAGACGATTGCCGCATCGGACGTGGTGGCGATTGCCCGTGCCAGCATCTTCTCCGATACGTCGATGCCCTGCACATGCGCTGCGCCGGCCTGCCGCGCCCAGCGGCAGAACCAGCCGAAGCCGCAGCCCAGATCGAGCACGCGCCGGTCGTGCAGATCCGGCAGCAGCGCCTGCAGCGCCGGCCATTCCGGCGCGCCATCCAGGCCGGTGATCGAACGACCGAGCCGGCTGTAGCCCTCGAAGAACGTATCGTCGTCGTAGATGTTCTGGGTCATCGCCCTCGCTCCGTCTGTTGCGCCGCCGGACGGGGAGTCGGCATCAAAAAACCCCGTCCGGTACCGGCGGGGTCTGCGGGTGGTGATCGACACTGACGGTTCAGCGCACGCGATCTCCCGGCATCCCGGCCTCGGGAATGCTGGTGGGTCTCGCGACGATCCGCACAATCACGCACATGGCTGCTTCATGACGTTGCGCCACGGCGGCGTCAAGCGGCGCGCGAGATCTCAGTGGCGCGAGGTGTTGCCGCTTTCCTCGCCGCGGCTGCCCATCTCCATGAGCGCGATCAGCAGCCGGGCGCGCGCCGTGCTGTCGGTCGCCTCGAGCAGCGCCTGTTTTTCGGCCGGCCCGAACGGCAGCACCATGCTGAGCGACGTCACGAGATTGCGGTCGGCGGCGTCCTGCACCGCCTTCCAGTCGGTGGTCAGCTTGTGGCCGCGGAAATAGGCCTGCAACGCCGCCATCATGCGCGGCCGGTCGAGCTGGATCAGCTCGTCGGCGTGGTCGAGGTCGCCCCGGTAGTGCTCGAAATGCGTCATCACCCGGCGATAGCCGCTGTGGTGCAGCGGCAGTTCCTGGCCGACCTGGAAGCGGATGACGCCGGCCAGGGTGATCAGCAAGCGGCCGTCCTCGGTCTCGGCGAACTGCACGATGCGGCCGGCACAACCGACCGGCATGACCGGCGGCGGGCCGTCGCCGGCCGGCAGGCCGTCGCCGGCGAAACCGCCGGGGATGGCCGGCTGCACCATGCCGATCAGACGGTGGCCGGCCAGCGAGTCGAAGATCATCGCAAGGTAGCGCGGCTCGAAGATGTTGAGCGGCAGCCGGCCGCCGGGCAGCAGCAGGGTGCCCGAGAGCGGAAAGATCGGCATCGCCTCGGGCAGCTGCTCGAAGGCCGGGTCGAAGGGAGTCCTGCCGCCGCGCCGCTCCGTCATGATCGTGACGGTCCCTCCTCGGCCGCCCGTCCGGGTGGCCCTTCTGGCAGGTCAGCGCCCCGGACCGTCAGCGATCCCGGGCGGTCGCACCGCACAACCCGAACCTCAGGCGAACAGAATCGACGACAGCCGCTTGCGGCCCTCGACCGATATCGGATCGTTGAAGCCCAACGCCTCGAAGTACTTCAGCAGCTGCTTGCGCGCCGCCTCGTCGTTCCACTTGCGGTCGATCCTGATCGCCTGCAGCAGATGATCGACCGCCGCCTCGCGATTGCCGGCGGCGTACAACGCCGTCGCCAGATCGAGCCGCGCCTGGTGGTCCTTGGGATCGGCCGCGACCTTGGCTTCCAGATCGTTCACCGGCCCGGCCTTCTCGGCTTGCTCGGCCAGTTCCATCGACGAGCGCACGGCGGCGATCTCGGCATGATTGGCGACGGCCGGCGGCAGTTTGCCCAGCAGCGCTTTGGCGCGCGCAACATCGCCCGCCTTGATGTAGCAGCGGGCCATGCCGGCAACGGCCGCCGGATTCTCCGGTTCCTGCTGCAGGATCTCGGCGTAGATCCGCGCCGCCAGCGAGGCGTCGCCACCGTCGAGCGCTTCCTTGGCATGTTCCAGCAGCTCGGCGAGCTGCTCGCCGGGCGAGGTGCCGCCGGTTGCCTGCACCAGACGGTCGATGAATTGCTTGATCTGGCCCTCGGGCAGGGCGCCGACGAAGCCGTCGACCGGCCGGCCCTGGAAGAAGGCATATACTGCCGGAATCGACTGGATGCGCAGCTGCTGGGCCAGCATCTGGTTCTCGTCGATGTTGACCTTGACCAGCTGCACGGCGCCCTTGGCGTTTTTGACCGCCTTTTCGATGATCGGGCCCAGCGTCTTGCACGGGCCGCACCACGGCGCCCAGAAATCGACGATCACCGGGCGCGCCTTGCTGGCCTCCAGCACGTCCTTGGCGAAGCGCTTCTGATCTGAGTCCTTCACGAGGTCAGCGTCCCCGCCGGGGGCGCCGCCGCCAATGATCTGGTCCATCTGTCCTCGACAGGGTTCGCGCGGCGCCGGGCGCCGCCATCGTTCCCCCGGAATGTGGCCGC
>JAHCJT010000095.1 GCA_026126245.1 Alphaproteobacteria bacterium | reverse complement strand
CACTGCCAGGGCCGAGCCGGCATCACCGCTGCGCTGGGCGGTGTAGACGCGGGCGAACAGCGGCGTCTCGACATGGGCGCTGGCGAGGATGCCGCCGTCGGCGCCTTGTGTCAGCGCGCCATGAAACAGCGCGTCCTCGCCGGTCAGCACGGCGAACCCCGCCGGCCGGGCACGAACCAGGTCAAAGGACTGTGCCGCATCGGCACAGCAATCCTTCAATCCGACGATATTGGGCAATGCCGCCAGGCGCAGCAGCGTGTCATTGCTCATGTTGACGCCGGTGCGATAGGGGATGTTGTAGATCAGGATCGGCTTGTCGCCATCGCGCGCCAGGGTCGCGAAATGCCGGAACAGGCCGTCCTGCGATGGTCGGGTGTAGTAGGGGCAGGCGATCAGATAACCATCGATCGGCCAGGTAGCGGTGTTCTCGAGCGCCGCTGTCAGCTTGCGTGTGTCGCTGCCCGAGAGGCCGAGATATACCGGCAGCCGGCCGCCCAGCGTATCCGTGGCGACCGCCACCAGTTGCCTTGTCTCGTCGGCGTCGAGGGTGAGGCCTTCGCCGGTGGTGGCAGCGAGGATCAGCCCGTCGATCGGCTGAGCGGCGTAGTGGCGCACCAGCCGCCTGAGCGATGCCTCGTCGAGTTCGCCATCACGGAATGGCGTGACCAGCGGCAGCCAGATGCCCTGAAGTCGGGATGTCGTCATGTCGGTGCGCTCCTGTGACGTACCGGAGGCGCAGGGCCGACAAAACAAAAGACCCCGACCGATCCGGCGGGGTCCTGCGTTTCTTGCGATATGCGCTGCTCAGCGCAGACGAAGGTTCACGGCCCCGGGTTGCGGGGCTTTTTTGGCCTTCAGCTTGAGCGACGTGCGCATGACGACACCATGCCGACGGTGCGTCGTCGTGTCAACGCGCCAGCCGATCGGGACGGCGGACGCGCCGGGATCGCCGGAACGTCACCGATGCCCGCCGCCTCAGCGCACGACGTACAGCTTGTATTTCGAGGACGGGCTGATCGGTACCGGCGACAGCCAGGCGGGGGCCTGGCCCTTGGCCAGCGCCTCGCCGAGGCTGCCGGCCTTGAATGATTGCGTGCTGCAGACCAGCACCGCGGTTGCGCCGGTACGGCGCAAGGCGTCGGGCGCGCGGTCGGCGAACGACGTTGCGGCAAAGCTGTCGAGAACGTCGAATATGCGTCGCTCGGCCCGATGGTAGGGTGCCGCCGCAACGGTGATCTTGGAAAAATACAGCAAGGCCGGTGCATCGTTGAGCCATGTCAGCACGACCCGGCCGGCGAATGGCGCCAGATCCGGGGCGACGGCGCGCGCGTCGCAGCCGTCGGTCCCGCTGTTTTCGTCCGGGATCGGCGGGACCAGCGCGTTGGCGATGTACGGCGCCAGTGCCAGGCAGAAGGTGATGACGACCACAGCCATCCGACGGGTCGCCGCCGGCATGCACGAGGCGACATGGTCGAGCAGCAGCGCCGCCGCCACGGCGGCGCCGAGTTGCAGGTAGATGGTCAATCGGATGTAGCGGCAGGCGAGATAGACCAGCAGCGCGGTGCCGGCCAGCGCCAGCACATCGATCGGTCGTCGGCGGTGCCACAGCAGCGTTGCCATGGCCGCGCCGAGCACGATCAGCGGCACCGCCAGCGACACGGCGATATCGTTGGCGGCCAGCAAGGGCGACCGCATCTCGCTGTTGGTACGCCAGATGCGCAGCCAGCCCTCGGCCGAGAACACCCCCTGCGCGCCCTGCAGCAACGTGGGATACAGCAGCAGCCATGGCACCACGGCCAGCGCCGCGACGACGCCGGCAACCATCGCCGCCGGCCAGGGGTGCCGCTGGGCGGGCAGGAAGCGCGCCGCCAGCGAGACCGCCGCCATCAGGCCGGCCAGTTCCACGAACGGCCGCGACAGCCGGTCCATTTCCACACTCCACCGTCCCGACGACGGCGGATCGATCAGCATCGCCACGACCAGGACCGCCAGAAAGGCGCCGGCGAAATCGGTCGCCCGCCGCCCGAACCGGCCGTCGGTCTCGGTGTCGGCAACAATGGCAACCGCCCAGGCCAGCAGCGCGAAGGGCAGGATCTCGGGGCTGATCCACAGGGCAAGACCAGACGCCACGCCGCTCCACAGGGCTGGTCGGGCGGGGCCGACCGCGGGCCGGGCATAGGCGAGAATGGGCGCCAGGATGCCCAGGCCGCCCAGCAGCACGTGGTGGTCGGGGCGGCCCACGGTGCCGTAGTTGACGATACTGTGGCTGAGCGCCGCCAGGACGCCGGCCGTCATCGCCGACGAGGCGCGAGCCGACAGGATGCGGGCGGCGTACATGGCAGCCACCGCGGCGCCGGCGGCGGTCAATGGACTCAGCGCGACGCCGGCCCAGTGGACGGCCTTGGCTTCGCCGAGGATGGGCCACAGCGGCAGCGCCAGGACCAGGATGACGGCGTCCAGCAGGTGCGTCCAATGCAGCGCGATGGCAATGCCGCCATTGTCGCGCGGGATGTGGTCGAGCAGCGCGCCGGCCTCCAGAGATGCCAGGATCCGGCTCAGCCGCGTGTAGGAATCAGTGTCGACCAGCAGGCCGCCCATCACCCCCAGCCGTGCGCCCACAGGCATGGCGAACGCCACGGCCAGCAGCGCCACCAGGGCTGCACGAACGGTGAAATCGTCGGTCTCCTCGGCGCGATCGACGCCGCCGGACCGACCTGCCACCGCGGCCGCTGCCTGATCGAAATGGGCGTGGCTCATCGCGCTGCGCTCGTTGTCGGAAGACTGCCCGAATTGAGGTCGTATATCACATCAATAAGATAACATAATTTATTGTTTTCAATAAATAATCCCTGCTGGACTGATCTACCGCATTCGGTCGGTTTAGCCGGTTCCATTGGTGGGCGCGAGACTCATCATCGTGCGACGGCATCGCGCCTGTCTGCTAGCCTTCGATCCGAAGCCGGTCGGACGGAGGACGCCATGAGGCTCACGCGGCGCAAGCTGATCGTCGGCGGTACGCTCGGCGCGGGCGCCCTGGTGGTCGGCTATTGGTTTGCGCACGAGCGTGACCGGCTGGGCGATCGCACGATGTTTGCGGCCGGGTCGGGCGAGGTTGCGCTCAACGGCTGGGTCAAGATTGCCAGGGATGGCGGCATCGTCGTTGCCGTGCCGCGCGCCGAGATGGGGCAGGGTGTCCACACTACTCTGGCCCAGCTCGTGGCCGACGAAATGGACGCACGCTGGTCCGACGTCCGGGTCGAGGACCCGCCGGAGAGTGGCGTCTATCGCAACGTCGAGATTCTGCTCGATGGGCTGCCATTCTCGCCCGAGCAGACCGGCATGGTGGTCGATGGCGCACACTGGGTCGGCCGCAAGCTGATGGGTGTCCTGGGGGTGGTCGCGACTGGCGGCAGCACCTCGACGCGCGACGCCTGGGAACCGATGCGTCTGGCCGGCGCGTCGGCGCGGGAGCTGCTGCTGCGCGCCGCCGCGCGCAAATTCGGCCTGCCCCAGGGTGAGCTGAGCACCGCCGAGGGCGAAGTCCGAGGCAGGGACGGCAGGCCGTTGGCGCGCTATGGCGACTTGCTCGCCGCCATCGGCGAGCTTGCGCCGCTGGCCGACGTGCCGTTGAAGACACCGTCGGCGTTCAAGATCATCGGCACCTCGGCGCCGCGACTGGACGTGGCGCACAAGGTCAACGGCAAGGCGGTGTTCGGTACCGACGTACGTCCGCCGGGATTGCTCTACGCCGCCGTGAAGAATTGCCCGACCTTCGGCGGCAGCCTGAAGAGCGTGACGCCGCCGGCCGGCGCACTGCCGCGCGGCGTGAAAAAGATCGTGGAGCTGCCCGATGCGGTCGCCGTCGTCGCCGACAGCTGGTGGCGGGCGCAGAAGCTGCTCGACGACGGACTCAGGATCGTCTGGGAAGACGGCCCCAACGCCAAGGTCGACAGCGAGACGCTATGGCGCGAGTACGAAAGCCAGGCGCGGTCCGGCGCCCGCAAGGAGTCGCGCGTCAATGGCGACGCCGGATTGCTCGGCCGCAATCCCCAGCGCCTGGAAGCGGTCTATCGCGCCCCATATCTGGCGCATGCCACGATGGAGCCGATGAACTGCACGGCGAAGCTGGACGACACCGGGCTGGAAATCTGGATGCCCAACCAGTCGCCGTCGCTGATGCGCTATGTGGCGGCCAAGGCGGCCGATCTGCCGCAAGCCAAGGTCACCGTCCACACCACCTTGCTCGGCGGCGGCTTCGGCCGGCGCGCCGAGGTCGATCTCGTCCGGCAAGCGGTGGCGGTCGCCAGGGCCGTGCGTGGCAGCCCGGTGCAGGTGCTGTGGTCGCGCGAGGAGGACGTGCAGCACGACTACTATCGGCCAATGGCGCTGGCGAGCCTGGCCGCTGCCTTGCCGCCACATGGCGCGGCCGGCGCGATGGGCGACGCCATCGCCTGGGATGCGGTGCTGGTCGGTCAGTCGGCGTCGAGCCAGTTCACCAGCCGTCTGCTGGGCATCTCGGAACCGGGCGATCCCGATCCCAACAGCATCGAAAACCTGCCCTATGCCTTCGGCTTTCACCGCCTGTCGACGGTGGTCCCCGTAGGGGCAGTGCCGGTCGGTTTCTGGCGCTCGGTCGGGCATTCCCATACGGCGTTCTTCGACGAATGCTTTCTCGACGAGATCGCCCAGGCGCTGGGCAAGGATCCGCTGGCGCTGCGCCGCGAGCTATTGGGCGACAAGCCACGCCACCTCAAGGTGCTCGATACCGCCGCGCGCGAGGCCGGGTGGGGCATGCCGTTGCCGGCCGGACAGGGACGCGGCGTGGCACTGCGCGCCTCGTTCGCCTCGATCGTGGCGCAGGTCGCGGAGGTGGCGGTCGAGGGCGCGACCATCCGGGTCAAGCGCGTGTCCTGCGCCATCGAATGCGGCCAGGTCGTGAACCCCGACATCGTCAAGGCGCAGATGCAGAGCGGGATCGCATTCGGTCTGACGGCCGCCCTGTACGGCGAGATCACGATCAAGAACGGCCGCACGCAGCAGAGCCAGTTCACCGACTATCCCATGCTGCGCCTGCCGGAGATGCCCGAGATTTCCGTCACGGTGATCAGCAGCAAGGAGGCGGCGATGGGCGGTGTCGGCGAACCCGGCACGCCGCCCATCGCGCCGGCGGTTGCCAATGCCATCTTTGCCGCCACCGGCAAGCGGCTGCGCAGCCTGCCGCTGAGATTGCCGTAGTGGCGCCGCCCCGCCCGCAGCCCTAGTCGGCGGCGCGGCGGATTGTGGCGAACGCCGCCAAGGCACGGGCGCGCGACGCGGCCAGATCGACGATCGGCGCCGGATAGCTGTCGCCGAGGGCGATGCCGGCGCGACTCAGCGTGGCGGCATCGGCGGTCCAGGGTTTGTGCAGCACGCCGTCGGGCAGAGCGGCCAGTTCGGGCACGTAGGTGCGCACGTAGGCGCCGGTCGGGTCGAAGCGTTCACCCTGCAGCACCGGATTGAAGATCCGGAAGTAGGGTGCGGCGTCGGCGCCGCTGCCGGCGATCCATTGCCAGTTGAAGGCGTTGCTGGCGAGATCGGCATCGACCAGCGTGTCCCAGAACCAGTCCTCGCCGTGCCGCCAATGCTGCAGCAGGTTCTTGACCAGGAACGATCCGACGATCATGCGCACGCGGTTGTGCATCCAGCCGGTCTGCCAGAGCTGGCGCATGCCGGCGTCAACGATGGGAACGCCGGTGCGCCCGCGTTGCCAGGCGCGCAGGGCGTCGCGGTCGTCTTGCCACGGGAAGGCGTCGAAGGCCGGCCGCAGATTGGCTTCGGGCAGGGCCTCGTGGTGGTACAGCAGGTGGTAAGCGAACTCGCGCCACACCAGCTCGGCGAGGAACTTCTCGGCCGCGCGGCCCGCTGTCGCACCGGCGCGTCCGGCGGCGAGCCGGGCCGCGTGCCAGATCTGGCGCGGCCCGATATTGCCGGCGGCCAGAAACGGCGACAGCCGCGACGTGCCGTCGAGGTCGGGCCGGTCGCGGGCGGTGACGTAGCCAGCGAGCCTCTCGTCGAGGAAGCGCGCGAGCGTCTGCAGGGCTGCCGGTTCGCCGGGACGCCACGCCGCGCGCAAGCCGCCGGCCCAGTCCGGTGTGTCGGGCAGCAGGCGCCAGTCGGCCAGCGCGTCTGATGCGGGCCACGTCGGCGGTACGCGGAGTCTGTCCGGAGCGGCCAGAGGCGTGCCGGGCGACGTCATCGCCAGGCACGCCTTGTGGAAAGGCGTGAAGACCTTGAAGGAGCCACCGCTGCGCGACGCCACGGTCCACGGCTCGAACAGCAGCGAGCCGTTGAAGCTCTGGACGTCGACGCTTCGGGCACGCAGATCGCTCTTGATGGCGGTGTCGGCGGCCCGACTGTCGCGGTCGTAGCGGCGGTTCCAGTACAGTGCCGTGGCGCCGGTTTCGCGTATGAGGTCGGCGATCACGGCGGCGGCCGGACCCCGCCGCAAGGTCAGCCGGCTGCCGACACGGCGCAGCGCGGCATCGAGCGACGCCAGGCTGTGATGCAACCACCACCGCGTCGCGCCGCCTGCTTTCCAGGCCCCGTCCCCGTCGTCGTCCAGGATGAAGACGGGGACCACCTGCCCGGCGCGTTCGGCAGCGGCGGCCAGGGCAGGGTTGTCGGCGAGGCGCAGGTCGCGCCTAAACCAGAACAAGGCGGTCGTCGTCATGTCGTGCCGGATGAACCTTGCCCGTCATCTCCTCGGCGCTGATACGCCGGCAAGGCACCACTGGACCATGCGTGCCGGCATCAGGAATTCGGACACTCGGGTCGCGGCAGGGGCTTGAAGGCGACCAGATCGGCGCTGGCGGCAATCAACCCGGTGTTGATGGTCAGCCGGTCGAGCACGCCACCCTCGTGCAGCAGCAGGGTGAGGTTGAACAGCGGCCGGTCGGGCGTCCGCGCGCGGGTGAACGCCAATTCGACCGGCCAAACCGTGCCCGGTGGCAGTTTCGCGCCGTCGCGTCGCGCCGGTCGCAGCGAATCCGCTGGCACGATACCGCCGTCGACCTGCAAGGCATCGCTGGTCAACTCGGGATCGAACAACGTCAGGCTGAAACTCGACAGGCCGCCCTTCAGGATATCGATCACGCGGGCGAACGCGGCGACCGGCAGGAAGGTGTTGCCGGGCAACTCGACGATGGCAGGCCGCGAGGGTAACGCCAATGTCGCCTGCCCGCCGTCCTTGCCGACCTTGACACGACCACTCAGCGCCTGCTCGCGCCCGTTCTGCGCCCGCCGCAGCTGGTAGTCGAACGTGTTGCCGTCGCGCGGCTCGGCGCCGCGCAGTTCGGACTCCGACGTCAGGCGCAGACTGGCCGCCAGCGCGATGTCGGTGGCGACGTCGCGCTCCAGCCGCCAGACCTGGCAATCGAGGCCCAGCGTCTGGCGCGCCGTGCCGATTTCCGGCGCGTTCGGCGAGGTGCCGAGGCGCACGGTATAGCTGGCTTCGTGCGGCAGGAGGTCTGCAGCCAAGGCCGGCGGGGCGGCGAGCAGGGCGACGACGGTGAAAACGCTGGCGATACGGCGCATGTGGCTGCTGGCTTGGGAAAACGTGACCGCGCCCGGATGTTATGGTGTCAATTATGGGCGATCCTGTGGCGCCGTCAAAGCGACGGATGATCACGTCTTCGCCTCAAGACCCGCCGCATGCTATCGACCGCCGGTCCGCTGCGCCAGGAAGCGACCGACATGATGCCAGCACTACCCGCTGCATTGCCAGACGGCCGGCAGGCCGACCTTGTGGTGATCCACAAATCAGTGCGCCGGATGGTGCTGAGTCGCGACGGTCGGGTTCTGGCGACCTATCGCGTGGCGCTGGGCTTCGATCCGATTGGGCACAAGCGGCGGGAAGGCGACGGGCGCACGCCGGAAGGCCGCTACATCATCGATGGCCGCAATCCGCGCAGCCGCTTTCATCTATCGCTGCATGTTTCCTATCCGGCACCGCCCGACGTCGCGGCCGCACGCACTGCCGGCGTCGATCCCGGCGGCGACATCATGATCCACGGTCAGCCCAACGGCCGCGGCTGGCTGGCGTTCTGGCGCCAGCGGCGCGACTGGACCGCCGGTTGCGTCGCGGTGACCGACAAGGAGATCCGTGAGATCTGGTCGCTGGTGCCGGACGGCACGACCGTCGTGATCCACCCCTGAGCGAAGTCGCGCCACAGTCCCCGTCGCGGCAGGACCTTTCACGGCGCGCCGCCGGCGGCCTACAGTGCCGCACAAGCAGCTGGTGGCTGGAAGCTACAAAGTCACCGGCCAACGACGAACTTGACCCCAACGACAGCGCGCGAGGACGACCATGGCATGGGATTTCGAGACAGATCCGCAGTTCCAGCAGGAGCTGGACTGGATCGATGAATTCGTGCGCAGCGAGGTCGAGCCGCTGCGCTACGTCATCGAGAGTGCCTACGACACGCGCAACGCCACCCGCAACAAGCTGATCCGGCCGCTGCAGGACATTGTGCGCAAACGCCAGCTGTGGGCCTGCCATCTCGGCCCGGAGCTGGGCGGACAAGGCTACGGCCAGGTCAAGTTGGCGCTGATGAACGAAATCCTGGGACGGGTGCCCGGAATCGCGCCAATCGTCTTCGGCTGCCAGGCACCGGATTCGGGCAATGCGGAAATTCTGGCGCACTATGGCACCGCCGCGCAGAAGGCGAGGTATCTTCGACCGCTGCTCGACAACGAGATCGTCTCGTGCTTTTCGATGACCGAGCCGCAGGGCGGCGCCGATCCGAAGGTCTTCCGCACCGCCGCCCGGCTCGAGGACGGGCACTGGGTCATCAACGGCGAGAAATGGTTCTCGTCGAATGCTCGCTACGCGGCCTTTCTAATCGTGATGGCCGTTACCGATCCCGATGCGCCACCCTACAAGCGCATGTCGATGTTCATCGTGCCGGCCGAGACGCCCGGCCTGGAGATCATCCGCAACCTCGGCTACAGCGCCGAGCGGGCGCCGTCACACGGCTACCTGCGCTACAACAACGTGCGGGTACCGGCGGACCATATGCTGGGTGGTCGTGGCGAGGCCTTCGCCGTGGCCCAGACGCGGCTGGGCGGCGGTCGCATCCACCACGCCATGCGCACTATCGGCGAGGCGCGCCGCGCGCTGGACATGATGTGCGAGAGGGCGCTGTCGCGCGAAACCCAGGGCGAGCGGTTGTCGCAAAAGCAGATGGTGCAGGAGAAGATCGCCGATTCGTGGATGGAACTGGAGCAGTTCCGGCTGCTGGTGCTGCGTACGGCCTGGCGAATCGACAAGTACAAGGACTATCTCAAGGTCCGCAAGGACATCTCGGCGGTCAAGGCGCTGATGCCCAGGGTGCTGCACGATATCGCCGCGCGGGCGTTGCACATCCACGGCTCGCTGGGCATTTCAACCGAGATGCCGTTCGCCGAGATGGTGCTGGACTCCTTCCACATGGGGCTGGCCGACGGGCCGACCGAGGTCCACAAGATCACGGTGGCGCGCCAGCTGCTGCGCGACTACCGGCCCAGCAACGACATCTTCCCTTCGTACCACGTGCCGGCGCTGCGCGCGCAGGCATTCGAGCGCTACGGCGATCTGATCGAGGATGTCGCCTGACGAGGGGCGGTGTCGGCCCGAGCGCGCCGGGCGCGGTTTGTCGGGTGGCGTACCGCGCGGTTCAGTCCGGGTCGATTTCCAGACCCAGGATCAGGTAGCTGAATGACTTGCCGTGCGAGTCGAGATTGAGCGAGGCGTTGACGCCGCCTTCCAGCGCGTCGCGCATGACGAAGTTCAGGCCGTGCAGGTGGTCGAGCTCGTAGCGTGTGACGCCGCCGCGGATAAGCCTGGGGAACGCCGCCGCGACACGCTCGGCCGTCAGCGCGCGCTTGAGCAGGGGGTAGTCCTTGGGGTCATAGACCCAGACCGAGATGCTGGACACGTCGCCCTTGTCGCCGGCGCGGGCGTGCGCGATGTCGTGAACTTTCAGGCGCTCGCTCATGCCGTGAACATCCGCAGGGTCGGCCGCACCTGCTCGCGCGGCAGCAGCGTGCTGTGGGTCACGACGCAGGGTGAGACCGAACCGCGATAGCCGCCGCCGCCGGCCGGGCCGCAGCACAGCAGGGACTCGACCTCCCACAGCATGGTGTCGATGTCCTCCCGCCGCCGCGCGCGCAGGGCGACGCGCAAACGCACGTCCTCGCAGTCCGTGGCGCTCTCGCGCGCCGTGCCGTGCAAGGAGTTCAGGCCGATCATGTCGATGCGCAGGTCGCCCTGCAGGGCGTTGTTGCGCGACAGTCGCTGCCAGACCACCTCGCCGGCAAGCCGGGCGCGGGCCTGGGCGTTGGGCCCGGCGTAGCTGACGCCGGCTTCCGCGAGAAAGCCGCCGTCGAAACCGATCGTGACCTTCAAGTTGTCGGGCCGCCTGCGACCGTCGGCGCCGGCCACCCGAACGCTGTCGGCCTCGACTTGCTCGACGGTGACGCGCGAGAAGTCGGCGGTCACGTCGGGCGTGAGATAGCCGGCGGGGTCGTGGACCTCATAGAGCAGCTGCTCCTTGACGGTCGCCGTCGTGACGCAGCCGCCCGTATCAGGCAGCTTGGTGACGACGAGACTGCCGTCAAAGCCAACGTCGGCGATCGGATAGCCGCAATCCGCCAGGCCGGGAACATCCTTGAAGCCCGGATCGGCGAAATAGCCACCCGTGACCTGCATGCCGCATTCCAGCAGATGGCCCGCCACGGTGCCGCATCCCAGCATCTGCCAGTCGTCGAGAGCCCACCCGAAGCGATGCGCCAGCGGTGCCAGGAACAGCGACGGATCGGCGACGCGCCCGGCGATGACGACATCGGCGCCGGCCCGCAAGGCCGGCAGCAATGCCTCGACGCCGAGATAGGCGTTGGCGCCGACGACGGGGAGGGCGATGTCGCGCACCGTGCCGGCGCAATCCTGCAAGGCGGTACCTGGGCCGATCTGGCGCGTCACGTCATCGCCTTCGACGCAGGCGACCTTGACGCCGGCCAGCCCCAGCTCCCGCGCGATGCCGACGGTCAGCTGCGCCGCGGCCAGCGGGTTGGCCGCGCCCATGTTGGTCACGATCACGGTGCCGTTGCGGCGGCAGGCCGGCAACACGGCGCGCATGCGCTGGCCGACATGCGGGTTGTAGCCTTTGGAGCCATCCAGCATGCGGTCGCGATGGCCGAAGGCCATGGTGCGCTCGCCCAGGCACTCGAACACCAGATAGTCCAGGGCGCCTCGCTGTGCGAGGTCGACGGCAGGCTCCAGGCGGTCGGCGGAAAATCCCGCGCCGCAACCGATACGCACCGATCGCTTCATCGGCTGGCTCGCGCAGACAAGAAGAATGCGGGCACCGTGGCAAGACGGCCCTGGCGCGCGCGGCGGATGTCACCGCAAATCAATTTCGAACGGACGAACACTCCCGATCCCCCAACATCGACCACTACACGACCGACGCCGCGCAGCGATTGGCCATCGCGGCGATGCCCTATGCGGCCCCGGCAATGTGGCCCCAATTGGGTGCGTATCGACGCAGCAATGTTCGTGCACGACAGCGCAGCGACGCGCTGATCCTTTGGGCCGCGCCGGCCCGCATCGTTGCGATCAGCGACGCAGGGGCGGGCTGGTCGACGGACCCTTGAGCTCGATCTGGTTGCCCTCGGGATCATCGAAATAGATCGAGGGCCCGTCGCCTTCGGCGCCATAGCGCTGCACGACGTCGCCAGGCGTGATCCCGAACGGTTCCAGCGCGCGCCGGATCGCCGGCATGTCGAAAGGATCGATGCGAAAGCACAGGTGATCCATGTTGCGACCCTGGCGCGGTGAGTCACTGCGGATCAGGTCGAGCAGCGAATCGCCGGCCCGCAACTGGACCAGCGGCAGCGAGTCGAGCCGCCGTTCGACATGACAGCCCAACGCCTGCTCGTAGAAGCGGATCATGCCGTCGAGGTCGCGCACGCGCAGCACGACATGATCGATGCGCTGGACGCTGAAGCTCATGTCCGATCTCCGTCGCTGTCGCGCACGCTCAAGGGTAGGTCAGGATCGTCTCGATCACCCGGTCAATCAAGGGCCGGCTGTCGACCTCGAGGGCGACCCGCGCATTGGGCGCGCCGGCCAGCCTGGCCGGCAGCCGCGTATCGGGGCGCAACGCGCGCAGATCGCAGACGGTCATGCCGCGCGTCAGGGCGCCGGACACCTCGATCTGTACCGCCGTCTCGCCGTAGCGGATCAGCTCGGGGAAGGCATAGGGAATGACGGCGCAGACGTCGTGCATGGGGGCCAGATCGAGGCCGAACGCATCGCGCTGGCGCGCCAGGTAGAAATCCAGCAGGTCGGCCAGCACGGTCGCGACCCGCCGGCCGCTGGCCCGCAGGCGCTGCACGTCGGCCGACGAGAAACCCGTGCGGCGGGTCACGTTCAGCCCGACCATGCGGATCGGCACGCCGCTGGTGAACACCGCGGCGGCCGCCTCGGGATCGCAGTAGATGTTGAATTCGGCCGCCGGCGTGACGTTGCCGGTCGTGGTCGAGCCGCCCATGACGGTGATCTCGCGCAGCCAGCCGGCCAGGCGCGGTTCGCGGCGCAATGCCAGCGCCAGGTTCGTCTGCGGGCCGATGACCGCCACGACCAGTTCGCCGCGATGGCGCTCGGCCTGGCTGATGATGAAGTCCACGGCGTGCTGCTCGACGGTCTGGCGACGCGGCACCGGCAGGGTTGCGCCGTCGAGGCCGCTCTTGCCGTGGATCTGCGGCGCGTAGGTGGCGTTGCCGACCAGCGGGCCAACGCAGCCGCGCGCGATCGGCACGTCGAGGCCGGCAAGTTCCGCCAGCGCCAGCGCGTTGCGGGTGGTGTTCTCCAGCGAGCTGTTGCCATGGACGGTGGTGATGCCGACCAGGTCCAGATGACGGGCCGCGAACAGCAGCGCCACGGCATCGTCATGGCCGGGATCGCAGTCGATCAGGAGCCTCGTCATGCCCGCCTCGCGGCGTTCGACGGTCCCGACTATCGGGCCGCCTGCTGGATGCGACGCTCGTCGAGCCCGACCAGCCGCGCCGCGCCGACAATGCTGGCCCAGGTGTCATCGGGCAAGGGAATGCCGTCCGCCATGCGCTTGGCCCGGGTGCGGATTTCGGGCTCGCCGGGCACCAGCACCTCGCCGCCCGCGGCGGTCGGCCGCGAGGTCTTCACGGCCTCGGTGTAGCGCGCCACCTCGGGTCCGAAGACCCCCGCCGGATCGACCACCTTGGGGTCCACGTAGAAGGAAAACATGCCGTTGGCGAAACGCTGGCCGTCCTGCGTCGCGCCATTGCCGGTCAGGGCGCCGCCCAGCAGCTCGCACATGAAGGCCAGCCCCGAGCCCTTGTGCTCGCCAAAGGCCCGGATGGCGCCCTTGCCGTGGCGGTGGATGCGCGGGCCGTCGGGCGTGTAGTCGCCGTAGAGCAGGTGCGGGTCGCCGCTGGGCGCGCCGTCGGGACCGATCAGCGCGTCGTCCGGCACTTTCTTGCCACCCTGGCTGGCCACCAGCACCTTGCCCTCGGCGACGATCGAGGTGGCAAAGTCGAGGACCAGCGGCGGCAGGCCGGCGCGCGGGATGCCGACACAGTACGGCGCGGTCGAGAAGCGCCGGTCGACGCCGCCATAGGGCGCCACCAGCACGCTGCCGCGGGCGTTGACAAAGTGCACCGACACGAGGCCCTCGGCGGCGGCCATCTCGGCGAAGTCGCCGGTCCGTCCGGTGTGGCCGGCATTGCGCAGGGCGACGGCCGACAGCCCGGCCTTGCGGCATTTGTCGATGCCGATCCGGACCGCCTGCGGCGCCACGGTCTGTCCGAAGCCGTACTTGCCGTCGACCACCGCCAGCACGGGGGTGTCGACCACCACGTCAACGGTCACGTCCGGCACGAGCGTCTTGTCGCGCAACATTTGCACATAGCGCGGCACGCGGATCACGCCGTGGCTGTCGTGGCCGGTCAGGTTGGCCTCGACCAGATAGTGGCCGATGCGGCCGCCTTCCTCGTTCGAGCAGCCGCCCGCGCGGAAGATGTCGCGCACGAAGTCCGAGAGGGACCGTGCGGCGATCGTCACGGTCATCGACGCGATCCTTCCCTGTCGGCGCGCCGCGGCGAGGCGGCACACGCCTGCCGCGACGTCATTTCCTGCCGGCGCCGGAATGCGGCATCTGCAGAGCCGCGACGTAGCCACGGTTCCACGTCGGGCTGATCAGCACCTCGTTGATGCAGACGTGCGGCGGCAGACAGGCGATGTAGCGGATCAGATCGCCGCAATCCTCGGACTGGACCATCTTGGCGCGGTCCTCCTTGCTGACCGGCACCGGCCGCTTGTCGAGGATCGGCGTCGCCACCTCACCGGGGCAGACGACGCAGGAGCGGATGCCGTTGATGCATTCCTCCATGTTCAGCACATGGCTCATGGCGACGACCCCGTGCTTGGCGGCGCTGTAGGCGGCGCCGCTCAGCGGGCTGGCCCAGCGGCCGGCAAAGGACGAGGTATGGATCAGCACGCCATCTTTCTGCCGGCGCATCATCGGCAGCACGGCGGTCACGCAATAGAAGGCGCTGGACAGATTGCCATGCACCACCGTGTCGACGCCCTTGGCGTCGAGTTGCCGCCAGCTGCGCTCCAGCACGTTCAGGCCGGCGTTGTTGACCAGGATGTCGAGCCGGCCAAACCTCTTGTCGATGTCGGCGGCGATGCGGCTGACCACCGATGCCTTCATCAGGTCGCCGGGCTTCACGACGGCCTTGCCGCCATTCTGCTTGATGGTGGCCGCGGTTGCCTCGAGCGGCTCCTTGCGGCGGCCAGTGATGATCACGGTTGCTCCCTCACCGGCCAGCGCGATCGCGGCCGCCTGCCCGATGCCGCTGCCCGCGCCTGTCACCCAGGCGATCTTGCCCTGCAACGCTGCCATGGTTTCCTCTCGCGGTTGGTGCCGACACAGCAGCGGCGCCCGGGCGGCAACGCGCCGGGCGCCGCGCAGTTAGGACAATGCCTCAGAGCACCTTGGTGGTGCTGTCGTCGATCAGATGCATGTTGTTGAGATCGGCGAGGAGCTTCATCCGGGTGCCTTCCTTGGCGCCGGCGGTGGGGCTGACCCGGCCGCAGATTTCGGTGCCCTCGACCGAGAAATAGACCAGGTCCTCCATGCCCATCGGTTCGGTGACGTCCAGCGCGACTTCGAAGACGTGCTGGTTCGGTTCGATGTGGCGGGGTTCCTCGCTGATGTGCTCCGGCCGCAGGCCGAACATCAGGTTGGTCTTGCCGGCGTGCGTCTTGTAGCGCGCCGTGCGGTCGGCGGGGACGGGAAAGCTCAGCGTGTCCGACAGCCGAACGCGCAGGGCGCCGGCCGCCTCCTCGAGCTTGCAGGGAATGAAATTCATGGCCGGCGAGCCGATGAAACCGGCCACAAACTTGGTCTGCGGCGCGTGGTACAGATCGTGCGGCGCGCCGACCTGCTCGATGATGCCGTTGTTCATCACCACGACGCGGTCGGCCAGAGTCATGGCCTCGACCTGGTCGTGGGTGACGTAGACGGTCGTAGTGCGGACCTTCTGGTGGACGCGCTTGATCTCGGTGCGCATCTGCACGCGCAGCTTGGCGTCGAGGTTGGACAGCGGTTCGTCGAACAGGAAGACCTTGGGGTCGCGCACGATGGCGCGGCCCATGGCGACGCGCTGGCGCTGGCCGCCCGACAGCTCGCGCGGGAAGCGGTGCAGGTACGGGTCGAGGTTCAGGATCTTC
>JAHCJT010000094.1 GCA_026126245.1 Alphaproteobacteria bacterium | reverse complement strand
ATGCAAGGACCCTGCGGTGGTTGGTTGAGGTACGGCAGAACCGGCGATTCTCTGGTACCCCCGTTCACTGTCATCATCACCGCAAGGTCCCTCGCTGCGCTCAGGACGACGGCCGCGGCAACTCACTGCGCCCGCTCAACCGCGATGCGCTCTAGCTGCGAGCTCTCGACAGGTTGTTCATCCGGCGGCGGCCCGGGACTGCCGAGGTTGTCGGGATTTGACGGTTTTCTTGCGAGGGCCGAATGGGCAGGCGCGAGAACGCGGCCCCGCCTGCAAGGTCGGCTTCGGTACCCCGCCGCCCCTTCGCGGCATCGCCCTGTTGCGCGTGACCGACTCAGAGCAGATCGCGCAACTGGGCGACGAGCGGCAGATCGGCGGGCGGCATCGGATAGTCGCGCAGCGCCGGCACCGCGACCCATTTCAGCTTCTGGCCTTCGCGCGGGTGCGGCGTGCCGCGCCACTGCCGGCAGACATACAAAGGCATCAGCAGGTGGAACGACTCGTAGGCGTGCGAGGCAAAGGCGATCGGCGCCAGGCAGCTCTGCCGCGTCTCGATGCCCAGTTCCTCGTGCAGCTCGCGCACCAGGGCGGCCTCCGGCGTTTCGCCGGCATCGACCTTGCCGCCGGGAAACTCCCACAGGCCCGCCATCGACTTGCCGGGCGGTCGCTGCGCGATCAGCACGCGGCCGTCGGCGTCGATCAGCGCCACGGCGGCGACCAGCACCAGCGGGCGGTCGCCCAGCGCCGGCGGCCCGCCGGGACAGGACTCGAAGGGATCGGTTGGGCTCGTCACGGCAGGCGATGGACGCGGACGCCGGCGCCGCGCGTCAGCTGCGGTAGCTGCCGTTGATGTCGATGTAGCGGTGCGTCAGATCGCAGGTCCAGACCGTGCACTTGCCGCGTCCCAGACCGAGCTCGATGTCGATGACCACGTCGCTGCCCTTGATGTGCCGGGTCACGGGTGTCTCGTCGTATTTCGGCACCACCTGACCGCCGTCGGTGATGCGCACGCCGCCGATGGAAATGCGCAGCTTGTCGCGGTCGGCTTTCTCGCCGGATTTGCCGACCGCCATGACGATGCGGCCCCAGTTGGCGTCCTCACCGGCAATGGCGGTCTTCACCAGCGGTGAATTGGCGACCGACAGCCCGATCTTGCGCGCCGCCCCGTTGCTGGTGGCGCCGGTCACGTTGATGGTGATGAACTTCGAGGCGCCCTCGCCGTCGCGCGCCACCAGTTGCGCCAGCTCGACCAGCAACTCGTCGAGCGCGCGGCGGAACTCGACCAGCACCGGGTCATCGGCTTCCTCGACGCGCGGATGGCGGGCCGTGCCGGTGGCGGCCAGCAGCAGGGTGTCGCTGGTCGAGGTGTCGCCGTCGACGGTGATGCAGTTGAACGACTTGTCGGTGGCGTCCGCCAGAAGCTTCTGCAGCACCTGCGACGGGATCTTGGCGTCGGTGAAGGCGAAGGCCAGCATGGTCGCCATGTCGGGGGCGATCATGCCCGAGCCCTTGGCGAAGCCGTTGAGCGTCACCGTACCGTCGCCGATCTTGCAGCTGCGCGTGGCCAGTTTGGGAAACGTGTCGGTGGTCATGATGGCGCCGGCGGCCTCGGCCCAGCCGTCCTCGCGCGCCGCCTTGACCAGTGCCGGCATGTGCTTGGCGAACGGCGCCGCGTCGAGCGGCTGGCCAATGACGCCGGTCGAGGCCATGAACACTTCGTTGCGCGGACAACCCAGCGCCTGGGCCACGGCGCGCGTCGCCTCCTCGACCGACTTGTCGCCGGCCTTGCCGGTGAAGGCGTTGGCGTTGCCGGCGTTGGCCAGAACGGCGCGCACCTTGCCGCGCGCGAGGTTCTTGCGGCACCAGTCGACCGGCGCCGACGCGGTCTTCGACTTGGTCAGGACGCCGGCAATGGTGGCGCCCGCCGGCAGCACGGCCAGCATGACGTCGGTGCGTCCCTTGTAGCGCAGGCCCGCCTCGACGGCGCCCAGCTTGACGCCCGCGATCCGCGGCAGAGTCGGTGTCGTCTTGGGCGCCAGCGGCGACACGGGATGCGATGCGCTCATTGTCGCTTCGAGGCCTTTGCTTGTTGTCCCGGAAAATGCGCGTGCTGACGCCGACCCCAAAATGGCGGGCGCGCCCCCCAGGACGCGCCGCTCAACTGGCGGCAAGCCTACACCAAATGTCAGGGAAAAGTCGCGCCCTTATGTCGGCTGGCGCGCGGCGCAACAGGAGGGCTCGCTGCGCACAGCGCAACGCGACGCTCTCGGCCGGCGAGGACGGTTGTCGGAAGTCCCGCGCCGGATGGGCCGCGCGGCGGGCGCGGCGTGCGCCGGACGATCGCGCTGTTACTTCTTTTCCGACGGCGCGGGCGGTGCCGGCGGCGTCGGCGGTTTCTCTTCCATCTTCGAGCCGTCCATATTGAACTTCTCGACCTTGGCGCTCTTGCGCAGGCCTTCCATCAGCTGGCCATAGGCCTCGCGCGACAGCTCGGCGCGCAACTCTTCTTCCATCTCCTCCATCGACGGCGGCTGCGCCGCGCGGCGATCGTCCAGACGGATGATGTGGTAGCCGAACTGGCTCTTGACCGGTGCCGTCGTCGTCTCGCCTTTCTTCAGCAGAAACGCCGCCTCGGCAAATTCCTTGACCATGTCGGCCTTCTTGAACCAGCCGAGATCGCCGCCTTGGGCGCCCGACGCCTTGTCGGTCGACTTGTCCTTGGCGATCTTCTCGAAATCGCCGCCCTTCTTGAGGTCCTCGATCACCGCCTTGGCCGCCGCCTCGTCGGCGACGAGGATGTGGCGGGCCTTGATCTCTTCTTCCGGCGGCAGGTCGCGGACCTTCTTGTTGTAGGCGTCCTTCAACGCCTGCGGCGTGACCTTCTTCTCGATCTCCTGCAGCACGAACTGCTCCTGCAGCAGCTGCTCCTCGAGCGCGGCCAGGCGCTTCTTGTACCCCTCGGTGTCCTGCACCTTGGCCTTGCGCGCCTCGGCGATCTGCAGCTTGCCGTCGATCACCCGCTCGAGCAGCGCCGGGTAGATGCGATCCAGGGGCAGGGCACGGTACTGCTGCGGCAGCGTCGCCTGCGCGGCGTGGATCTCGGACAGCCGCACCTGCTGGCCGTTGACGGTCGCCACGACGGGATCGCCCGCCGGCTTGCCGGCCGGCGCCGGCGGCGTCTGGGCGAAGGCCGGCGCGGCCGCAACCAGCGCCAGCATCAGGGCGGCGCGCAGGCCGCGCGGGGAACGGATCATTCGAGGGGGCTCCTGTTGCTGCGTGCCTTGGACCGGAGGCGGTGCGGCGCGCATTCGGGCAGCTTTAACCACAGCCCCCGGCACCGGACAAGGGAGTGAAACTGGCGGCCGGATCACGTCCCTGAGCGCCTCGGACGGGTGCCCGCGGGCGGTCGCACCGGCGAGCTATGTCGGCCAAAGGCGGCGAAAGCGGGGCGGCGGCACACAGGCGGTGGGCCGGGCAGGGTCGTGGGGCCCGGGCGGTTCCGGAGGTGACGGATGGCAGGCGCCAGCCGATATCGGCTCGCCTGCTGGGCCGGCTGCGGCGGGCGCGCCGCCGCCTCAGCCGTAGCGACGATCGAGCCCGCCCAGCACCAGCTCGTGGCCGCGCTCGATGTTGTCCAGCGACTCGCTGAAATCGCCGAACTTCTTGCGGCTCACGGCGCGCGCCAGCTGGAACTGCAGCGCCTTGGCGCCCTCGGCCACCTGCAGGCAGGCGGCCGCCGTCTCGTCCAGGCCGCTTTCGCCCTGGCCCTTCAGCCAGCCCAGGTAGCTGCCCATCAATTCGAAGTTGGCACCGAGCTGGCGCAACATGTTGAAGGCGTAGAGATGGAAGTAGGCCATCGGCCGCGCCGCCAGTGTCTCCAGATGGCGCGGGAAGTCGGCCCGGAAGCGGGCGAAGGCGCCGGCCGGGCGCCGCGCCAGATGCTCCTTCAGCAACGCCAGCGACGCGTCGCGCAGCGCCCGGTCCTGCAAGGGCGGGGCATCGCGCTTGACGAACTCGACATAGGGGAACAGCACGTCCGGCCGACCCTGCTGCGCCGGCAGGCGATGGAAGACACCATCGAAATCCTCGCCCTCGACGGCGTGGTAGCCGGCATTGTGGAAATAGCCCATGCGCCGCGCTTCGACGTCGAGGTGGTTGATGCCGACCGTCGACTTCACGTGCGCCTGCCGGTAGGCGACGCCGCGCGTGTCGGGCAGGTAGAAGCTGTCGACCTCGACCAGCGGCATGCGGCCGCGCCGCAGCTGCACCTCGGCATGCGCCTCGACGGTGTCGTAGATCGCCAGCTCCTGCACCGTCAGGCCGAACAGGGCGCGCAGGTCCTCCAGCGGAAACTTGAAGAAGGTGAAATGGTCACCCTCGAAATCCTGGTCGACCGTGAACGGCAGCGCCGCCAGCGGCTCGAGGCCGAAGCCGTGCAGCACCTCGATCCAGACGTCGACGTAGCAGTTGGTCTCCAGCCAGATCCGGTCGGGCCCATGCAGGGCGTGCGGGCGATAGCTCGCAGTATCGATCGGCAGCAGCCGCACGCCGGCCATGGTCAGAGCCCGAGCTGGTCGCGCACCGCCATCGGCCAGGCTTTCACGTCGAAGCCGTGATGCTTGAACAGCGCCAGCGCGATGCGCTCGACGCCGAAGCCGACGCAGGCGGTGTGCGCCGTGCCGCCGTCGTGCGTGTGGATGTCCCAGGCGTGGCCGAAATGGTCCTGGTGATAGTTGAAGCTGAGGCAGGCGGTCGGCTTGTCGGTGCTGGTGATCGGGATCAGCAGCTCGAACTTCAGCGTCTGGTCGCGCTGGTTGGCGGCCAGCATGCGGCCGGCGCGGCCGAAGAAGGGATCGTTGGCGACGTCGACGTGCAGCGGCACGCCCAGCGCCGTCATGATGGCAGTGCCGCGGTCGATCCACAGCTGGCGGAAATCCATCACCTGCTCGGGCGTGCCGATGCGCACATACTCGCGCTGGCGGAAAAGCTGCATGCGCGCCGGGTCGATCGAAGGCTCGTGGCGGAAGCAGTAGGAGTAGACGTCGACCAGCGCGCCGCCGGCGGGCAGCCTGCCGCGCGCCGCCAGCACTGGATAGATCGGGTAGCAGGCGGCCGGCGTCATGACGACCTGCGTGGCCTTCTGTCCAGCGGTCCAGTCTTCTTTCTTCAGCAGCTTCTCGATCAGCGCCTGATGGTCGCGGTCGTTGCCCATGAAGCTGTGCACGGTGCCGGCAAGCTGCGGAAAGCTCTTGAGGTAGCCGCTGCCCTCGAAATCCGCCCGGTTGATCGCCGGCGGAAAACGCATGACCTCGGCGCCGTCCTGGCCGCCGTGGCGCGCCACCAGGGCCAGAAAGCGCTCGATCACGTCCTCGAACAGGCCGCTGCGGCCGTACATGCCGTCAACGCCCATCGGGATCAGCAGGCCGTGCGCGATCAGCGCGTCACGGAAGGCGGCTTGCGCCGCGCGCAGGGCGGCGTCGTCGCTCACGGAAACAGCCCCGGATCGTCCTTGAGCACCAACAGCAGATTGGCGGTGTTGGCCAGGATGCGGTCGTTGCTGACCATCAGCGCCGCCGAATGCGCGTCGCGCAGGTGGCGGCAGACGCTGTAGTCGGAATCGTTGCGATAGCCGGAGATGCCGCAGATCAGCAGCGCGTGGTTCACCACCTGCACCGCCATCTGCGAGGTGCCGGTCTTGAGGTTGTTCATCGCCACCGCGAACGACAATGCCGTCAGCAGCTCCGGCGAGGCCAGTGCCGCCTCGTATTGCCGGGCGGCGGCCACGACGTTCGATTTCATCAGCTGCAGCAGGTTCACGGCCTCGGCCAGGCGCAGCGCGCCCGGCGGCACCGTGCCGGCCTTGCGGCGCGCTTCGGCCCGCACGAAGGCGCGGGCGCGGGCGACGGCGTCGGTGGCGATGCCCAGCCACAGGCTGCTCCAGGTCAGGTGCGAGGTCGGCAGCATTGTCTGGGCCGAGATGTCGGCATAGGGCAGCGGCATGATCTGCGCCACGTCGCCGGCGCCGTGCAGCCAGTAGCCGATGCTGCAGGTGCCGCGCATGCCCAGCGTGTCCCAGGTCGAGGTCTGCTCGAGCCGGTAGTCGCTCTTCAGGATCGGCACGATCACCTGGTCCGAGGCCGGCGACTCCGCTGTGCGGCGGGCCGTGACCATGATGGCGTCGGAGTCGGCGCCATAGGAGATCACGGTGGCGTTCTTGCTCAGCTTGAAGCGCGCGCCCTGCACCTCCATGGCACAGATGCTGCTGCGCACGTCGCCGCCGATACCGGCCTCGGACGTCGCCGACCCGAGCAGCAGCTGCTCGCTCGTCAGCCGCCGCATGAAGGCGCGGTGCCACTCGCTCTGCAGGCCATGGCGCACCAGGCAGGCGACCTGGATCTGGTGCATGGCGAAGATCATCGCGGTCGAGCCGCAGTACTGGCCCAGCGCGTGGCACAGGGCGACCACTTCGGAGATCGAGGCGCCGGCGCCGCCCAACTCGGTCGGCACCATGACGCCCAACAGCTTCTCGGCTTTCAGCGCCGCGAAGGCCTCATGCGGGAACCGCGCCTCGGCATCGACGGACCCGGCATGCTTGGCAGCGATGTCGGCGCCGACCCGCCGCATCCGCTGCAGCTGTTCGCTCATGCCGCGACTTTTTCGTCCAGCAGCTCGGTAACGGCGGCGGAGATCGCCTCGATGCTCTCGAACGTGCGGCGGCGCAGCAACCGGTCGGGAAATTCGATGTCGAATTTCTCTTCCAACCCCAGCATCAGGTTGACGGTGGCGTGCGAGGTCAGGCCTGCGGCGTACAGATCATCGCCGTCACCCAAGGTCGCAATATCGACGGCCAAACCGCCGCCTTCCCGGATGACGTCGCGAATCATGTCAATCGTCGATGTCACAATCACACCCCCGAATATTTTTTAATCATATGAAACATCGCCATTATTTCTCAAGCCGCCGGGTCGCGCAAGATGGAGTTGGCATCGGGCTGCAATATCTCCACAACCGACGCGATTATCTGCCGCATGGCGGCAATGCAGCGGCGACGCCGGCGGCGGCGAGACCTGTCAACAGCGGCTGTGCGTCGGCGCGATCTGCGTTAATTTCGCCCGCCGCCGGCCGGCAACGCCGTCTCTTGCCGGCCGGGGCGTGGCGCGGTGCGACGGAGGAGACGAGGTCATGCACGCGGCGATCCTGAGGCACGGCGACATCGTGGTCGACGAAATGCCCGAGCCCGTGCCGGGCGCGGGTCAGGTGCTGGTGAAAACCCTCGCCTGCGGCATCTGTGGCTCCGATCTGCATGCCCGCACGCACGGCCATCGCCTGGTGGATGTCACGCGGCGCATCGGCGAGCGGGTGCCGATGGATCTGGCTCACGACATCGTGTTCGGCCACGAATTCTGCGCCGAGGTGCTGGATTTCGGGCCCGACACGGCGCGCCGCATCAGGCCCGGCGCGCGGGTCTGCTCGGTGCCGGTCGTACTGACCGCCGGCGGGCCGCGCACCGTCGGCTATTCCAACGAGTTTCCCGGCGGTTACGCCGAGCGCATGGTGCTGAGCGAGGCGCTGCTGCTCGAGGTACCCAACGGCCTGTCGGCCGACCACGCGGCGCTCACCGAGCCGCTGGCGGTCGGCATCCACGCGGTGGAAAAAGCCGCGGTCGGCGGGTCCGACGTGCCGCTGGTCATCGGCTGCGGTCCGGTCGGGTTGGCGGTGATCGCCGCCCTGAGGCTCAAGGGTCTGCGGCCGATCATCGCCGCCGATTTCTCGACCGCCCGGCGGCGGCTGGCGCAACGTATGGGCGCCGACATCGTGATCGACCCGGCCCAGGGCTCGCCCTACCAGGCGTGGCGCGAGCAGGCGGCGCTCGACGGCGCGGCGGCGCCGGTATGGTCGGCCGCTGCGCAGTACAAGCCGGCGCTGATCTTCGAATGCGTCGGCGTGCCGGGCATGCTGCAGCAGACCTTCGAAAACGTGCCGCGCGGCGCGCGCATCGTCGTGGTCGGCGTCTGCATGGAGCCCGACCGCATCGAGCCGCTGTTCGGCATCAGCAAGGAACTCAGCGTGCAGTTCGTGCTGGGCTATACGCCGGACGAATTCGCCCGCGCGTTGCGGCTGATCGCCGAAGGCGAGGTCGACGCCGCATCGCTGATCACCGGCAAGGTCGGCGTCGGCGGCGTGCGCGACGCCTTCAGCAACTCGGCAACCCCGAGCGGCACACCAAGATCCTGGTCGAGCCATGGCGCCAATAGCCCCGGCGCGCCGGTCGGCGGCGATGGCGACCGCGCCATGACGCCGGCGCTGATCGTCGTCGACATGCAGCAGGGCTCGTTCGGGCCGGCGACGCCACGCTACGACGCCGACGGTCTGGTGGCGCGGCTCAACCGGCTGTCCGCCGCCGTGCGCGCTGCCGGTGGCGCCGTGATCTTTGTCCAGCACGACGGGCCGGTGGGCGATCCGCATCACCCCGACCTGCCGGGGTGGCGGCTGCTGCCGGACCTTGATGTGCGGGCCGACGATATCGTCGTGCGAAAGACGGCGTGCGATGCGTTTCTCAACACAACGCTCGACGCGATCCTGCGGGCGCGCCGGGCGTCGCCGCTGATCATCACCGGCTGCGCCACGGATTTCTGCGTCGATACCACCGTGCGCAGCGCGCTGGCGCGCGCCTATCCGACGATCGTGCCGGCCGACGGCCATACGACCTGCGACCGGCCGCATCTGCCGGCCGACAGGATCATCGCCCATCACAACGCGATCTGGGCGGATTTCCTTGCACCCGGCGGGCCGGCACTGGTCTGTCCCTGCGCCGACGTGCCGCTGGCGTGACGCCGGCGCCGTGCTGCGGGTGGTTCAGGCCGGTTGGGCGTGACCGAAGCCGCCGACGTGCACGGCGAGCAATCTGTCGAAGATGCCGGGCTGATGCGCCAGCAGCCGTAGCGCACCGCGACGCAGCCCGTCATGGCGACCCATGAACAGCAGCAGGCGCGCCATGGCCCGCGGCAGGCGGCCCATTCGGGGATGCGCTGCCGCATAGGACGCAAGATCGCCCCGGGCCAGGGCGGCGCCCAGCACCAGGGCCTGACGAAACGCCAGGGCCATGCCCTCGCCGGTGATGGCGTCGACCGACCCCGAGGCGTCGCCGACCAGCGCCACGGGACCGTGCGTCACGGCGCGCCATCGCGCCGACATCGACACCGCACCGCGCGCCGCGTCGAGCGGCGCCGCGCCGCCCAGACGCCGTGCCAGGTCGGGGAACGCCGCGGGCAAATCGGCGAAACGCAGTCCCGGACGGTCGGCGATCAGGGCAATGCAGATCTCGTCGGGCGCCACCGGCGTGACATAGGCCTGTCGTCCGCTGCCCCATGAGACCGCGCCCACGTCGGTCCCGGGCCGGACACGAAAATGCTGCCGCAGTCCGACGCGGCGCGCGCCGCGCCACGCGGCGGGGATGCCGACGGACCGCCGGACACGCGACTGCATGACGTCGGCGCCGACGATCCAGCGGCAACGCACGATCCGGCCGTCCAGCCAGACGCCGCCGGGCTCGATCGCGGCGACGTCGCTATGCCAGCGCATGTCGATGCCGACGCCGGCCGCATGGTCGACCAGAAGCCGGTGCAGATCGGTGCGCCGCATGCCCAACCCATGGCCGCTGGCGAACGATGCCTCGGCGGCGAGATCGCCGTCGAGGAAGCGGATGCCGCGGAATGGCGTGCCGCAGCCGGCCGGCAGGTGCACGCCCAGCAGGCGCAATGCCGCCACCCCGTCGGGCATCAGGCCCTCGCCGCAGGCCTTGTCGACCGGCGCCTGCCCCCGATCGGCGACGATCACGTCGAGGCCGGCCTGGCGCGCCGCCAGCGCGGCGGCCAGACCGGCCGGACCACCACCGATGACAAAGACATCGGTGTCTTCCGCAACGCGCCGCATGGTCACCACTGCAGCAGGATCAGTTCGGAACAGAAACCCGGACCCATCGCCAGCAGCAAGCCCAGGGTCCCGGGCTCGGGCCGGCGGTTGGCCATCACGTCCTCGAGCACCAGCAGCACCGAGGTCGACGACAGGTTGCCGTACTGCCGCAGGCAGTCCCATGACGGGGCGACATCCTGATCGCGCAGTGCCAGGCTGTCCTGGATCGCCTCGATGACTTTCGGTCCGCCGGTGTGGATCACCCAGTTGCCGATGTCGGACCGCTGCAGGTCGTAGCGCGCAAGGAAGGCGTCGACGTTGGCCGCCAGGTTGGCCCGAATGAAGTCCGGCAAGCGCGCCGACAGCACGATCCTGAAGCCCTTCTCGGAAATGTCCCAGCCCATGATGTCTTCGGTGCCGGGATAGAACACCGAGCCGCTGCCCAGGATGCGCGGCCAGGCGCGTTCGGGCGCGCGCAGGCCGCCCGAGCGCCGCGCCGCCGGACTGTCGGGGCCCGCCACGATGGCGGCCGCGGCGCCGTCGCCGAACAGCGCCGCCGAGATCAGGTTGGCGGTCGACAGGTCCTCGCGCTGCAGGGTCAGCGAGCACAGCTCCACCGACAGCAGGGCGGCGGTCTGCGTCGGATACGCGAGCACGTGATCGGCGGCGCGTGTCAGGCCCAGGGCGCCGCCGACGCAACCGACGCCGAAGATCGGCGTACGCTTGATGTCGGGCCGCAGGCCCATGGTGTTGATCAGGCGGGCGTCGAGCGACGGGCTGGCCACGCCGGTGATCGACACGACGATCAGGGCGTTGAGTTCGTGGCGGCCCATGCCGGCCTTCTCGAGGGCCTGGTCCAGGGCGCGTGCGCCCAGGTCCTGCGCCACTTCGAACCAGATTCGGTTGGTTTCGCCCCACGACGCGAAGCCGGGGTAGCGCTCGTGCGGGCACGCCAGGTGCCGGAAGTCGACCCTGGCGCGCTCGTGCATGGTGTGCAGCAGCTTCGGGTTCTTCAGCCGCCCTTCCCAGAACTTTTCGAGCGCGACCGCGATTTCGCCCTGGCTGTAGCGATTCGCGGGCATGGCGCTGCCGACGCTGGCGATGCGCATCGATGTCGGCTGAACGACATCGCGCGGGCGGATTTCCATTTTCATGTGTGTGCTTTCGTCAGGTGTTGGGGGATCAGATGGAGGCGACGACGCGGCGTACGAGGCCCAGCCCCTCGGACCAGAACGTCCCGGAGGTGTGCATCAGCTCGACGACCGCGGCGATCGCCTCGACGTAGCGGTCGATCTGCCCATCCTCGATGCCGAGCGGTGGCGCGACCTTGAGAACCATGAAGTTGTTGCCGCAGACCTGGCTCAGGATGCCGTGGTCCTGGAACAGGCGCATGACCAGCAACTGGCCGAACACCGCGGGATGGATCTTGTCGAACGCCTGGAAGGCAAGCCAGCGCCGGGGCGAGCGGGGCGCCTTGAACTCGATGGCGTTGAGCAGGCCCAGGCCGCGGATGTCGGCGATCATCTCGTAGTCCGACAGTCGCTGGCGCAGCGCCTGGCGCAGTCTTTCGCCGGAAGCGGCGGCGCGCTGCGCCAGCCGCTCGTCTTCCAGGATGTCGAGCGTCGTCAGGCAGGCCCGCATAGCCAGGCCGTTCTCGCTGTAGGTCGAGGTGTGCACCAGCGCGCGCCGCAGCGAGCTGTAGACCGAGCCGAAGATCGCCTCCGTCATCAGCACGGCGCCACTCGGCACCAGACCGCCACTCATCGCCTTGGCGAGCACGACCATGTCGGGCTCGACGCCGTAGTGATGTGCCGCCAGGAAGCGGCCCGTGCGACCGAGGCCGGTCTGCACCTCGTCGAGCACGAACAGCGTGCGATGGCGCCGGCACAGCGCCTGCGCCCGGGCCAGATAGTCCGGCGGCGGCATGACGATGCCGGCTTCGGCCTGGATCGGCTCCAGGATGAACGCGGCGAACGTGCCGGTCGCCAGCTTGCGCTCCAGCGCCGCCAGGTCGCCGAACGCGACGCCCTCGGTGGCCGGCAGCAGCGGTTCGAAGCCCTGCCGCCAGAACGGATTGGACATCAGCGACAGCGCGCCACAGGTCAGGCCGTGAAAGCCGTCGTTGGCGTAGAGAATACCGGGCCGCTTTGTGTGGGCGCGCGCGAACTTGATCGCCGCCTCGACACCTTCGCTGCCGGAGCTGCCGAAAAATGCCTTGGTCAGGCGCCCGCCGGCCAGTTCGCACAGGCGGCGGGCGGCCTCGCCGGCCAGCGTCGCGACGTGGTTCTGCAGCATCGCCGGCCCGGCGCGGTCGAGCTCATCCTTCAGCGCCTGCACCAGCCGCGGATGGTTGTGCCCGATGTTGTGGACGCAGTAGCCGGAATTGAAGTCGAGGATGCGGCGTCCGTCGGCCGTTTCCAGATCGGCGCCCAGGCAGCGGACGTAGCTGACGTTCATGCGCAGCACGTCGAGCAGCCTGACCCATTGCGGGTTGACGTAGCGTTCATAGTCGCCGGAGGCGTCGTCCTCGACCGTTGCGGCAGCCAGCATCAGAATTCTCCTCGACGATCGGCAGGCGGTAGCCGCTGCGGGCGCGGCGCTCCGGACAGTGGACCGGCCGCAGGGGCCGGTTTGCGGGTCAACGCGGTCAATCGCACCTAGCCGCCGCTGGCCGGCGAGGCCGGCGACGTTGCGGTCGCGGTCGGCAGCTGGAAGCGCCGCGCGATCAGATCGGCGTCGTCGAAGTGCCGGCGGCCGACCAGCGCCGTGGCGTGGTGGCCCCATTCGCGCATTGCGCCGGCATCCTCGATGCCCAGCGCCCACACGAACATGCGCTCGCCGCGCTGCGTGCCCGGCACGATGCCGTTGGGCGCAAAGGCGCTGCGCGTGGTGCCGCCCGCCGTCGGCAGGGTGCGCAGCACGCCGTCGTCGACCAGGGCATAGGTTGCGGGCTCGCCGCCTTCGCCCGAATCGGGATGCACGTCGATGAGGTAGTGGCTGCGGCTGGTCAGGCGCAGCACGACACGTTGCGGCGGCGGAACCGCCGGCAGGCTGCGCGGGATGAAGGCCCATTCAAGCCGCGTCTCTGGCGGCGGCAGCGGCTTCACCGACGGCGTCGGGAAGAACATGTGGTAGCAGCCGCAGGGGTGGATCGAGTCGTAGATCAGCGGCAGGCCCTTGTCGTCGAGCGTGACGCGGAAGATCAGGCCGTCGAGCTTGCCCGACAGGACGTCGAACCAGCCGCTGTCGGGACGCTCCGGGAACCAGATCATGTAGACCAGCTGCACCAGCGTGCGTGCACCGTCGCGCGTGAAGGCGACGCGCGTGTAGGCGGTCGGCCGGCCGGCGTCGACCTCGGGCGCCGGCTGGGTGCCCCAGTGCAGCACGCCGAAGCGATCGTAGTCGCCCGTCGTCGCCAGTTCGTACACCGGCGCGTAGGTTGCGAGCAGGGTCGCGGCGTCGCGGTCGCTGAGCTGCGGAATGCCGAGCGCGTCGGTTTTCAGATTGGCAAAGATCCTGCTGACGGCTGCGGCCGAGGCGCCGTCGCCGGTCGGGCGATAGCGGCGAACCGGATCGGTGCCGTTGTCGCCCTCGGCGGATTTGCGAAACGTTTCGGACGATTCCTTCTGCCAGCCCTTGGCGAATTCGTAGAACGGCAGCTTGACGATCGGATAGAGCCCGGCCACGCGCTTCCATTCGGCGTAGTCATCGGGCACCTGGGCGCGTTCGACCAGGGCTGCCTTGCGCGGCTCGGACGTGGCGTCAAACCGCGCGATGAGCGCGCCGCAGGAGGCGACGCGCGCCAGCGCGTCGGACGGGCTGGCGACACCCAGGGTCTTCAGCGCCTCGGCGGGCAGGTTCTCCAGTTCGTAGGTCCGACCCCGTTCGTCGAGCGCCCGCAACCGGTCCTGCCAGGCGGCGAACGCGGCCGGCTCCGACGCCGCCTGCTGCCGGAACGACGCCAGAAGGCGATTGACGCGCAGGTAGGGAAAGCCCGCGACGCGCGTTGCCTCGGCGTCGCGTACGCCGGCGCGCTCGACAGTGGCGTCGATCGACGCCAGCCAGTCCGCGCAGGCCTGGACCTCGGTTGGCGCCGCGGCGGCTGCGAGTTCGGCGTGCGGCGACCAGTCGACATTGGCGCATCCGGCCGACGTGAACATGGCGGCGGCGGCGAGCACGACGATGGCGCGCGCGGTGGTGGCGCGCGACGGAGGGATCGGTCGGGTCATCCTGCGCCGCCCCTAGTGCGCCGGATATTCGTTCAGCGACCAGTCGTAATAGTCGCGGCTGATCTTATCGACGCCGTTCAGCGCCTGCTGAAGCGCCGCGCCGGCGTAAAGCTTGAGATGCGCGATCACGGCGGCGTCGGTGCCGCCGAAGTCCTTTTTGTACCAGACGTAGATCGACGAAACGGTGAGCTTGCCGCCCTCGACATGCGCGCCGCGCGGGCTGTTGACGTACTGCCGCGCCGCGCTGTCGAGCATGGCACCGACGTTGGCCGCGGTGTAGGCGACCGGCTGCAGATTGGGACAGCCCATCGAGGCGCAGTTCAGGGTGTAGTGGATGCGCGGGTCGCTCCAGCCCGGCCGCAGGATGCGGTGCTCGATGTCATCGAGCGTCAGATCCTCGCCCTCGACCTTGGTGAGCTTGCGGCTCCACGGCGTCGACGAGAACATCTTCAGCAGCGCGCCCGTGTCCTTGATGCTGGGGATCGGATAGTGATCGAGCACGAACTTCACGGTCAGCTCGTTGTACAGATTGATCCAGTAGGCGAGCTGCTCCGTGCGGTTGAAGTGGCTGATCGGCAGGGCGGCGAGGCGTACCAGATCGGCGTCGATCTCCGCCTTTTCGGCGGCGCCGACCTGACCGTAGGCAACACGCACGATGCCGTCGGTGCCGAGATGGGCGTACTTGTGCAGAAAGCGGTCCCACACGCTGTGGTCAATGCTGGCGGTCGACGCGGCGTCAGCCACTTCCCATTTCGGCCAGCGCCGCGATTCCGGTGCGGCGTCACACAATGTCGGCCATACGGCCACAAAGAATGTGAGAGCGATTACTAGTTGCGACTTGACCCAATTCATGTCGGTCTGTCCTCAACGCTGCCGTGATGAAGGATTGCGAAAATCGAAGCGGTCGATTCATCGTCGACGCCACTCATAGAACGATGATGCTGACAAGGTACTGATGTTCGACGCGGGCGATGACGCATCGTGTCGTCATCGCCGGATCGATCGACAACGGTGGCGTGTGGCAGCGAGTCGCGGCGCGGGACTTGAATCCGCCGCAATGTGCAAGGCTGACAACCGGCTGATGACATCTGCAGGCGCCGCGCGGCGCGATCGTCGCATGCGGCGCGAGTCCGGCGTATCTGCGACCGACGCCTACGGTGGGCGCCGACGCGCGCAGCGGTCGCGGCCACGCGGGCTTTTTGGCGCGCGATGCGCGCGGCGCCAATTCGCGGGCGATGGCGAATGGGTCGAATGCGGCGTGCGCGTGGCGCCGGCGGACCGCGAAGGCGATGTCGCGACGGCAGGGCGCGATCAGGTCAGCGGGTCGTCACATTCGACTCGGCGTTGCGCGTTTCTGCGTCGCCTCGTCACAAAATTTTGAAGCCGCCGCGAACTCAATGAGGATGCAGTGATGTCCGACGACGTCGGTCACGCGACGCCGACACATGTCGATCGCGCGGGATGCAGCACGCGAGTCCGACGCAATTGCACGCCGCTGCGCCTGCAGCGTCGCTGCATGAAAGCGCCGGCGCGGCGATCCCCGATGGCCGCTGCCGCGCCGGCAGGCGCCCATCGTCTAGAGAGGTGGCCGGCGATCCGCCCAGGGCCGCGCCTGCTCGAACAGCGCCGCGATGCGCAGCACGTCGCTGTCGGCCCACCACTTGCCAACGATCTGCAAGGCCGTCGGCAAGCCGTCCTGCGTCCAGCCCGACGGCACCGAGATCGCCGGGTGGCCGGTGAGGTTGA
>JAHCJT010000093.1 GCA_026126245.1 Alphaproteobacteria bacterium | reverse complement strand
CAAACCTGTATCGCTATGTCGGCGGCAATCCGGTCACGTTGACGGACCCGACGGGAGGGCAGGCGGGCGGGACAGCCTTTCTCGCCTACATGCTGACGCCAAATCCGGCAAACGCGCCGGGGCCCTGCGACCCTACGTATGAGGGAGATCCGCTGGCGCCCCTCGTCAACGCCCTCATTTGGAGTCGCCCCGCCGTACTCATCCCAGGGGCGCTGACAGCCTGGGCCCTCGTTCGTGGCGGTGGTGGGGCAGTCGAACGAGGGCTAACAATAGGAGTGCGGGGAGCGAAGGGTTTGAACTACGCAATGCGCCGTATCAGGCGACGCGCAACTCAGCGACGACAATTGGGGGGCGCCAATATAGTGGTCACGCTCTTGATCAAATGCAGAACCGAGGGATCATGCCATCTGTCGTCGAGAACACGATCCGGACAGGCACTGCATTCCCTACGCGTGCAGGAACAACCGGTTACTATGACGCCGTGAACAACATCCGAGTGATCACCAATACGGCCACGGGACGAGTGGTCACGACGATTCCAGGTGCACCATGACAACCAATTCCAAGAACCGCGATGGTCGCATTCGCGAAGCAATCCGGCGAGCATTACTTGAGGAGTGGGATCCGATTGGCGTCGCCGGGATCGCGCAGGCGCAGGACGAATATGACGCCTATGTGTCGACGATCTTTGAAATGTTGGTGTCACGCAAGACTAAGCAACAGGTCCTTGACTATCTCTGGTGGCTAGAAACGCGATACATGGGTTTGGCTGGCAACCGGCAAGCGACAGAGAGATTTGCTGATCGGCTACTGCAGATCCCCGATGTGCGATAGAGGGTGTCGTTTCAGCGCGGCGACCGCCTGACGTGGTCCCTGCTGGTCCCGAACGGACGATGAGAGTGGTGGACGACAAGAACCTCACAACATCCCCCGCGCCGCAAGGTTCCGCATCAGCGCCCCCGTCCCGAACGTCCACGGCGCGATCGCGTCGCAGCGGTTGACGCGGTTCATCAGGGTGCCGAGCTTGGGCGAGCGGATCACGACGTAGTCGCCCAGCACGTGGGTGAAGCCGGCGCCGCCCGGCGTGCGCGGCTGGCTGGGCGCGAACAGGGTGCCGGTGTAGAGCACCATGCCGTCGGGATACTGGTGGTGCTGGCCCATCGCCTGGCGCACCAGCTCGACGGGATCGCGGCTGATCTGGCCGAGATCGCTCTTGCCCCTGAGGTGGAACTGGTCGGGCCCCAGCACTTCGAGCTGGACCTCGGCCTTGCGCACGTCGTCGAGCGAGAAGCTCGCGTCAAACAGCCGGATGAACGGGCCGACGGCGGAGGAGGCGTTGTTGTCCTTGGCCTTGCCCAGCAGCAGGGCGGAGCGGCCCTCCATGTCGCGCAAATTGACGTCGTTGCCCAGGGTGGCGCCGACGATGTCGCCCTGGGCGTTGACCACCAGCACGACCTCGGGCTCGGGGTTGTTCCAGTCGGAGTCGGCGCGGATGCCGACATCGACGCCGTAGCCGACCGAGGCCATGGGCGGCGCCTTGGTGAAGATCTCGGCGTGCGGGCCGATGCCGACCTCGAGGTAGGGCGACCACAGCCCCTTGCCGACCAGCGCCTGCTTGAGCTGCTCGGCCTGCGGCGAGCCCGGCTTGACGCGCGCGATGTCGGCGCCGACCGCGGCGCTCAGCTCCTGGCGCACGCCCTCGGCGCGCGCCGGATCGCCCTTGGCCTGTTCCTCGATCAGCCGCTCCAGCAGGCTGACGGCGAAGGTGACGCCGGCCGCCTTGACGGCCTGCAGGTCGATCGGCGCCAGCAGCCAGGGCCGGCTCTCGTCGCGCCGCTCGGCGACGGTGTTGGCGACGATCTCGTCGAGGCTGCCCAGCGTCTCGCCGTCGGCGGCGCGCACTCTCGCGACCGCCTCCGGCGCATTGAGCAGCGCCGAGGTGGTGGGCGCTGTGCGGGTGATGTCGATCACACCCTTGGACCGCACCGCCACGACGCTGGGGCCGGCTGGCGTGCCATCATGTGCCGGCCGCCAGACGCGCCCGACCAGGGTGCCGGCCGTACCGTCGTCCGGCAGGATCGGGTATTGCCGCCAGATGGTGGCGTCGGGCATCGCGTTCCTCCCAGTGTGGCGGCGCCATCGTGCAATCGCGGGGCGCCGCGGGGCAAGCGGCGCGCGGCGGAGCGGCCCCGGCCCGTCTCCGGCGTCTCCGGCCGGCGACGGCGCGGCCGGGGTTCCCGCCGGGCCGGTAAATACCTATCATGCGTCCGGGCTGCGCGGACTCATGGGGAGGATCCGGGCCCGCCGCTCCCGCGGGGTGGGTAAGACGTCGATGGCCCGAAAAGGACCGGCGCGCGGCAAGGCCGGCGGAGCACCGCCTGCCGCCAAGGGCAAACGCCCACGCGAACGCCTGGCGCACGGCAAGGCCGGCGGCTCACCGCCTGCCGCCAAGGCCAAGCGCTTGAGCCAACGCCTGACGCGCGGCATGGCCGATTCGCGCGCGGAACTCGAGGCGGCGCTGGCGCAGAAGGCCGCCCTGTCCGAGGTTCTGCAGGCGATTGCGGCGTCGCGAAGCGACCCGCAACCGGTGTTCAAGCTGATTGCCCGACGGGCGCGCGAGTTATGCAATGCGCAGGCCGTGAACGTGCTGGAGTATGACGGCTCGACGCTGCAACTGCGCGCCACGATCGGCTACGAGCCGAGGGCGGCGGCGCGATACAGGCGATCGTTTCCGCGCCCGCTTGGCAGGGACACCCTCGCCGGACGCGCCATTGTGGCGAGTGCCGTCGTCCAGATCGCCGATGCGAGCAACGATTCGGAACTGTTTCAGGCCGGACGGAGCTCCGGCGCCCGCGCGGCCATTGCCGTGCCGCTGCTGCGCGACGGCCGGGCGATCGGCTGCATCTTCCTGTCGCGATTTGAGACCCGCAAATTTTCCGCCTCGGAAATCGAGCTGGTCCAGACCTTCGCCGACCAGGCGGTGATCGCCATCGAGAACGCGCGGCTGTTCGAGGAGGTGCAGGCGCGCAACCGCGACCTGACCGAGGCACTGGAGCAGCAGACCGCCACCGCCGAGGTGCTCAGCGTCATCGCCCGGTCGCCGACCGATCTGCAGCCTGTCCTCGACGTGGTCGCCGAAAACGCCGCCCGTCTGTGCAACGCCCGCGACTGCGTTCTCGTGCTGGTGGACGGCGAGTCGATGCGCGAGGTCGCGCATTTCGGGCCAATCCCCGGACTCGAAGGCGATCGCCATCCCGTGACCCGGGAAACGGTGATGGGCCGTTCCATTGTCGACGGCAAGAGCGTCCACATTCACGACCTCAGTACATCGCAGGATTTTCCGCGCGGCCGCGATCTCGCCTTGCGACTGGGGCACCGCTCGATCGTCAGTGCCCCGCTGATGCGCAACGGCAAGGCGTTCGGCGCCCTGGTTGTCCGTCGGACCGAGGTGCGGCCGTTTGCCGAGCAGCAGATCGCGCTGCTGGAGACCTTCGCCGACCAGGCCGTGATTGCGATCGAGAACACACGGCTGTTCGAGGAGGTGCAGGCGCGCAACCGCGACCTGCAGGAGGCGCTGGAAAGCCAGACGGCAACCAGCGATGTCCTCAAGCTCATCAGTCGGTCGACCTTCGACCTGCAGAAGGTCCTGGACACGCTGCTCGAGTCGGCCGCCAGGCTGACCAGTGCCGACATCGGCACCATCCGCCGCCGCCAGGGCGACAGCTATGAGGTGGCCGCGACGTTCGGTTTCAGCCCGGAAGCTCGGGCGCGCATCGAGGCCTATTCGCCGCTGCCCGACCGCAGCTCGATCTTCGGGCAGGCGGTTCAGGAAAACCACACGGTCCACATCCCCGACATCCTGGCCGACCCGGACTATGCCCGGCCCGACGTGCAGCGCATCACCACCTTTCGCGCCGCGCTCGGTGTGCTGCTGCGCCGCGAAGGCAATGTGATCGGCGTGCTCGTCCTGCAGCGCCTGACGCCCGGCCCGTTCACGGCACGGCAGATCGAGCTGGTCGAGACGTTTGCCGACCAGGCGGTGATCGCCATCGAGAATGCGCGGCTGTTCGAGGAGGTGCAGGCGCGCAACCGCGACCTGACCGAAGCGCTGGAGCAGCAGACCGCCACCGCGGATATCCTGGGGGTCATCGCCAGCTCGCCGACCGATCTGAAGCCGGTGCTGGACGTCGTGGTGACGAATGCTGCCCGGTTGTGCACCGCTTTCGACTGCGCGCTCGTGGTGGCGGAGGGCGATACGCTACGCGAGCTGGCGCATTTCGGGCCGATTCCGTTCCTGGGCGACCAACGTTTTGTGCTGACGCGCGCCTCGGTCATGGGCCGTGCCGTTCTGGATGGCGAGGTCGTCCACGTCCGCGATCTTGCCGAGGCGGCGGAGTTCCCCGAAGGCAGCGCGCTCGCGCGGCAGCATGGCAATCGCACGACGCTCGCGGCGCCCCTGCTGCGCGAAGGCAAGCCGTTCGGCGCCCTGGTGGTCCGTCGCAAGGAGGTCCGGCCGTTCTCCGACAAGCAGATCGCGCTGCTTCAGACCTTCGCCGACCAGGCCGTTATCGCCATCGAGAACACGCGGCTGTTTACGGAGCTAAGGGAAGCGCTCGATCAGCAAACCGCGACATCGGAAGTATTGCAGGTCATCAATTCGTCGCCGAGCGAGCTCGGCCCTGTGTTCGAGGCGATGCTGGAAAAGGCCATGCGATTGTGCGGCGCCATGATCGGCGAGTTGCGCACCTACGATGGCCACGACTTCCAGCAGGTCGCGGCGCGCGGCATGCCGCAGGCCTATGTCGAGTACTACCGGAATCGCTCGATCACGTATGGACCAGGCACCGGGCCGGCGAGGATTGCGGCGGGCGAGCCGGTGGTCCACATCCCGGACCTGGTCGACACCGACGCCTACCGGCGCCGCGACCCGGATCGCGTGGCGCTGGTCGAGCTGGGCGGTGCCGCCGCCAGTCTGCTCGTCCCGCTGGCCAAGGACGAGCGGGTGATGGGCTACATCATGCTCGTTCGCCAGAAGGCGGGCGCCTTCAGCGACAAGCAGATCGCGCTGCTGCAGACCTTCGCCGACCAGGCGGTCATCGCCATCGAGAATGCGCGGCTGTTCGAGGAGGTCCAGGCCCGCACGCGCGACGTCACCGAGGCGCTGGAATACCAGACCGCGACTTCGGAAGTGCTCAGCGTCATCAGCCGGTCCCCGACCGATGTCCAGCCGGTGCTCGACGCGCTGGTCGAGTCGGCGGCCCGGTTGTGCGAGGCGGATTTCGCGGTGATCCGCCGGCGCGAGGGCGACGTCTATCCGGTTGCCGCGTCGGTCGGCCTCTCGCCGCAACAGCATGAGCAGTTCATCCGTTACGACACGACGCCGGATCGCGGGACGATCTTCGGACGCGCGATCGTCGAGCAGCGGGCCATCCACATTCCCGACGTTCTGGCCGACCCCGAGTTCGGTCGACCCGAGGTCCAGCAGGTAGCGACGGTGCGGGCCGGCATCGGCGTGCCGCTGATCCGCGAGGGCGTGGTCATCGGCGTCATCAGCGTGATGCGCCGCCAGCCGCAGTCGTTCAGCCAGCGGCAGATCGATCTGGTGGCGACCTTCGCCGACCAGGCGGTCATCGCCATCGAGAACGCCCGGCTGTTCAACGAGACCAAGGAGGCGCTCGAGCGGCAGACGGCGACGGCGGAGGTATTGCAGGTCATCTCGCGCTCGACCTTCGATCTGCAGCCGGTCTTCGACACGTTGGTCGAGAATGCGGTCCGCCTGTGCGGTGCCCAGACCGGCATGATCTTCCTGCGCGACGGCGCCATCATGCGACTCGCAGCGGCTCATGGCGCCAGCGACCGCTTCGTCGACTACGTTCGAGAGCACAACGTCGCGCTGGACCACCAATCCATTACCGGCCGTGCCGCCGTCGAGGCTCGCACCATCCATGTGCTCGACGTCACCAAGGACCCGGAATACGGCTACCGCGGCCAGCCGCTGGAGAACTACCGATCGGTCGTCGGTGTGCCGCTGCTGCGCGACGGCCAAGCGGTCGGCGTCTTCACGCTCTGGCGGCATCAGGTCGAGGCGTTCACGTCGCGTCAGCTCTCGCTGGTCGAAACCTTCGTCGACCAGGCCGTCATCGCCATCGAGAATGCGCGGCTGTTCGAGGAGGTTCAGGCGCGCACGCAGGAGCTTGTCGAATCGCTGCATCAACAGACCGCGACCGGCGAGGTGCTGAAGGCAATCAGCCGCTCGGCGTTCGACGTCGGGCCGGTGTTTGAGGCGGTGCTGGAGAATGCGGTCAAGCTGTGCGAGGCCGAGCGAGCGTTCCTCTTCCGGTTCGACGGCAAGCTGCTGAGGGCGGCGTCGTCCTACAATGCGTCCCCTGCGTTGAGGGCGTGGATCGACCAGAACCCGATCGCGCCAGGGCGGCAGAGTATCTCGGCCCGCGCCGCCCTTGAGCGGCGGACGGTGCATGTTGCCGACGTTCAGGCGGACCGCGACTATGCCTATGCCCTGAAGGATGTCGATCCGATCCGGACGATCTTGGCGGTGCCGATGCTCAAGGGCGACGAGCTGGTCGGCACCATCACGCTCTACAAGCTCTATGGCAATCCGTTCACCAGCAAGCAGATCGAGCTGGTGGAAACCTTCGCCGCCCAGGCTGTGATCGCGATCGAGAACGTGCGGCTGTTCAACGAGACCCGCGAGGCGCTCGAGCGGCAGACCGCGATGGGCGAGATCCTGCGCATCATCAGTACGTCGCCGGCCGACCTGCAGCCGGTGCTCGATGCGATCGCCGCAAATGCGGCGCGGCTGTGCGAAACCGACGAGGCCGTCATCTGGCAGCGCTACGGCGACGAGCTGCGGCCCGGCGCCGCGTGGGGCGGGGGCGTGGATCCGCTCGGCCGCCTGACCTTGAGCCGCCGGTCGATCGCCGGGCGGGCGATCTATGATCGGGCCCCGGTGCATGTCGTCGATCTGGCGGCGGTGTTTGCCAGCGAGTTTCCCGACTCGCACCGGCTGATGGACAGCGGCTACCGCTCGGTTCTCGCCGTGCCATTGCTGAGCAAGGGCGATGCCATCGGCGCCATCATCGTGCGGCGCGCCGAGGTGCGGCCCTACACCGAGGCGCAGATCGGCCTGCTGGGCGCGTTCGCCGATCAGGCCGTGATCGCGATCGAGAACACCCGGCTGTTCGGTGAGCTGGAGGCCCGGACCCGCGAGCTGAGCGATTCGCTGGAGACCCAGACCGCGACCAGCTATGTGCTCGACGTCATTAGCCGCTCGCCGGCCCAGCTGCAGCCCGTGTTCGACGCCATTGCGCAGAGCGCCGTGCGTCTCTTCAAGGCGCAGATCTGCAACGTGCTGCGCTTCGACGGCGAACTCCTCTTCCTGGTGGCTTCCGACGGTCTGTCCGCCGAGGCGAAGGAACTGGCACGGCGGCATTTTCCCTCGCCGCCGGGCAAGACGTCGGCAGCGTCCCGATGCATCCTGAGCGGTGCGCCGGCCGAGATCCCGGACATTGGCGCCGATCCGGACTACAGGCCGGCCGATGTCGCCGAAGTCGACCACTATCGCAGTGTCGTGGCCGTGCCGATGCTGAAGGACGGCCGTCCGGTCGGCGTGATCGCCGTCGGGCGCGCGCCGGCCGGGCGGATGGACGAACGGCAGATCGCGCTGCTGAAGACCTTCGCCGACCAGGCCGTGATCGCGGTGGAGAACGCACGGCTGTTCGACGAGGTGCGGGCGCGCACAGAGGACCTCACCGAGTCGCTGCGGCAGCAGACCGCGACGGCCGACGTGCTGAAGGTCATCAGCCGCTCGACCTTCGATCTGCAGACGGTGCTGCGCACCTTGCTCGAAACGGCCGTCCGCCTGTGCGAGGCCGACCAGGGCACCATCACCCGCCAGCGCGACGGCAAGTTCTACCGCGCCGAGGCTTACGGGCACCCGCCCGAGTTCCTGGCGGCCGTCAAGGACCTACCGGTTGAGCCCGAGCGAGGCTCGGTGACCGGCCGGGCGCTGCTTGAGGGACATACTGTTCACGTTCCGGACATCGCGGCCGACCCCGAATTCACCTTCGCCGAGGCGCGGGCACTGGGCGGCTTCCGCACCGCGCTCGGCGTTCCGATGATGAAGGAGGGCGTGCCGATCGGCGGGCTGGCAATCACCCGGCGCGTGCCGCGGCCGTTCACGCCCAAGCAGATCGAGCTGGTATCGACCTTCGCCGACCAGGCGGCGATTGCTATCGAAAACGTCCGCCTGTTCGAGAGCGTCGAGTCGCGCACCCGCGAGCTGGCGCGCTCGATCGAGGAGCTGCGCGCCGCGCAGGATCGCCTGGTGCAGACCGAGAAGCTCGCGTCGCTGGGCCAGCTGACCGCCGGCATCGCGCACGAGATCAAGAATCCGCTGAACTTCGTCAACAATTTCGCCGCCGTGTCGGTCGAGCTGATCGATGAGCTGAGCGAGCTGGTGCAGCGACCGTCCCTGAGCGACGAGCAGCGCGCCGAGATCGGCGAACTGGCGACCATGGTACGCGACAACCTGGCCAAGGTGGTGCACCACGGCAAGCGCGCCGATTCCATCGTCAAGAACATGCTGCTTCATTCCCGCGAGGGCTCGGGCGAGCACCGGCTGATCGACATCAACGGCGTGGTCGAGGAAAGCCTCAATCTGGCCTACCATGGTGCCCGGGCGGAGAGGCGCGACTTCAACATCACAATGGAACGTTCGCTCGATCCGGCGGCAGGACAGGTCGACCTTTTCCCGCAGGAGATCACCCGCGTGCTGCTCAACCTGATTTCCAACGGCTTCTATGCGGCCATGAAGCGGCGCGCGCAGGGGGGCGATCCGGCGTACGAGCCGAAGCTGCTGGCGGCAACCCGCAGTCTGGGCGACAGCGTCGAGATCCGGATCCGCGACAACGGCACGGGCATCCCGCCGGAGGTCAGGGAGAAGATCTTCAATCCGTTCTTCACCACCAAGCCGCCCGGCGAGGGCACCGGGCTGGGCCTCTCGCTCAGTCACGACATCGTCGTGAAGCAGCATGCAGGATCCATCGCCGTGGAGAGCGAGCCGGGGCAATACACCGAATTCCGTATCGTCCTGCCGCGCGGCGCGGCGACGGTGGCACAATCGGGAGCGCGCGTATGAGCGTCCTCATTCTGGTCGTCGATGACGAGGCCGACGTGGAAATGCTGTTCCGCCAGCAGTTCCGGCGCGACCTGCGCTCGGGCCGCTTCGCCATGGAGTTCGTGCAGTCCGCCGCGGCGGCGCTCGAGTTGATTCGCGACACCTCGGCGTCGCTGATCCTGATCCTGTCGGACATCAACATGCCGGGCATGAGCGGCCTGGAGCTGCTGCCCCGGGCGCGCGCGGCGCGGCCGGACGTCCCGGTGATCATGATCACGGCCTATGGCGACGCCGACACCGCGCGCCGGGCGCGCGAGGGCGGCGCCGAAGCCCTGCTGACCAAGCCGCTTGATTTCGCGGCGCTGCGTGGCGCGATCGAGGCGCGCCTGGGATCGGTCTCATGACGACGCGCATCCTGTTCGTCGACGACGAGGCGGACCTCGAAGCGCTGGTACTGCAGAAGTTCCGGCGCCAGATCCGCGACGGGACGGTCAGCTTCCTGTTTGCCCACGACGGTGTCGATGCGCTGAACGTGCTGGCCGCCAATCCCGACGTCGACCTCGTGGTGAGCGACATTGCCATGCCGCGCATGGACGGCCTGACCTTGCTGGAAAAGCTGCAGGCGGCCGAGGACAAGCTGTCGACCATCATCGTGTCGGCCTACGGCGACATGGCCAATATCCGCATCGCGATGAACCGCGGGGCCTTCGATTTCCTGACCAAGCCGATCGACTTCGCCGACCTGCAGACGACAATTGACAAGACGGTGCGCCACATCGACCTGTTGCGCGAGGCGCAGCGGCGGCAGATGGCGGCCGAGCGGGCGTACGCATCGCTGTCGCGTTACTTCTCGCCCAACCTGGCCGCGCGCCTGGCGGACGACGGGGGCGGGCTTGAGCTGGGTGGCCAGCGGCGCGAGGTGGCGTCGCTGTTTACCGACATCACGGGCTTTACGACCCTGGCCGAAACGCTCGACCCGGCGCGGCTGGCGGCGCTGCTCAACGACTATCTCGCCGGCATGACGGATATCGTCTTCGCGCATGACGGGACGGTGGCAAAGATCGTCGGTGATGCGCTGCACGTGCTATTCGGGGCGCCGGCCGACCAGCCCGATCACGCGACACGCGCCGTGGCATGTGCCCTGGCGCTGGACGCGTTCGCCGAGGATTTCCGGGCACGGCAGATGGCGCAGGGCATCGAGCTGGGCGCCACGCGCATCGGCGTGCACGCCGGGCCGGCGATTGTCGGCAATTTCGGCGGCGGCCGGTTTTTCGACTACACGGCCTACGGCGACACCATCAACATCGCCGCCCGGCTGCAGGCGGCCAACAAGCAGCTCGGTACGCGGCTGTGCGTCAGCGCCGCCGTGGCGAGCCGGACAGGCGACTTCTGTGGCCGGCCGGTGGGCGATGTGGTGCTGCGCGGCCGGTCCGAGCCGATCCGCTGCTTCGAGCCGCTGCGACCGGACGAGGCCGCGGACGCCGGCGTGGCCGACTACCTGAAGGCCTTCGCGATGCTGGAGGGCGGTGACAGCGGGGCGACGGCCGCCTTTGCGACGCAGGTCGGCAAGCGGGCCGATGACCAGCTCGCCAGCTTCCACCTGCGGCGCCTGCTGAACGGGGCCCGGGGCGCCCTGATTCCGCTGGAATAAATATTGTGCCGGCGCGTCGGCCGGATGGCACCAGGGGTGGGGCTGGACGGGTCGGCGCTTTCCGTGGCATCCAGCGACGGCATTGTCGCAGGAGTCGCCATGGCCCAGGCCCGCATCAAGGGTGTGCTTTCCCCCGTCGTGACGCCGTTCAAGGCCGATCTCAGCCCCGACACCCGGCGCTTCATCGCGCACTGCAAGTGGCTGCTGAGCCAGGACTGCGGCCTGGCGGTATTCGGCACCAACAGCGAGGCCAACTCGATGGCGGCCGAGGAGCGCATGGCGCTGCTCGACGCGCTGGTCGCGGCCGGCGCCGACCCGGCCCGCATGATGCCCGGCACCGGGGCCTGCTCGCTGACCGAGGCGGCCAAGGTAACGGCGCATGCCACCAAGCTCGGCGTCTCCGGCGTGCTGATGCTGCCGCCGTTCTACTACAAGGGCGTCAGCGACGAAGGCCTGTTCCGCCACTTCTCGGAGGTGGTGCAGCGGGTCGGCGACGCGCGGCTGCGCATCTATCTCTATCACATTCCGCCGGTTGCCCAGGTGCCGATCACGCATGCGCTGGTCGAGCGCCTGCTGAAGGCCTATCCGCAGCAGATCGCCGGCATGAAGGACAGCTCCGACGACTGGCCGCACACCAAGAGCATGATCGACGCCTTCGCCAAGGAGGGCTTCGACGTCTTCTCCGGCAACGAGAAGCCGCTGGTCGACAACGTCAAGTCCGGCGGCGCCGGCTGCATCAGCGCCACCGCCAACATCAATCCCGGCCCGATCGCCGAAACCTTCCGCAAGGTCGCGACGCCCGAGGCCGAGGCGCTGCAGAAGAAGATCAACGACGTGCGCGGCGTGATGCAGGGCTACGTCATGATCCCGGCGATGAAGTACGTCATCGCCCACTACGGCGCCGACTCGGCCTGGAACCGGGTGCGCCCGCCGCTGATCGAGGTCAGCGAGGCGCAGGGCCGGGATGCGATCACCAAGCTCGATGCGCTGGGCTTCACCATGCCCGGCCTGCGCCAGGCCATGGCCCAGGCGGCGGAGTAGGGCGAGCGTCGCGCGTCGCCTGTCGTTGCGGGAGCCGCCTCATCATCCCGAGCGAAGCGGGAGTTCCCGTCGGCCACGGTCATCATTGAGTCCTTGCCGTGCTCGGAATGACGGCGAGTTCCGGGGTGCAGGACGCCGTGGCGCTTCAGTCTGCATTGCCGCAACGTAAGGAGCGCGGGCCGGCGGCGTTGCCAACCTGGTGCTGGGCTTGTGATCCTTGCCAATCATGAGGTGGACGACCAACTGGTGATCGCCTGAAACTAAAGCGCCGAGGTGCACTCCATGGTTTTCTGGATAGCGAGCGCGGCTGGATTGGTGATCGCCTATCTCTTCGGTTCTATGCCCACGGGCTATCTGGCGGGAAAACTGCTCAAGGGCATTGATATCCGAGACCACGGCTCCAGATCCACCGGGGCAACGAATGTACTGCGAACCCTGGGGAAATGGCCTGCGCTGGTGGTGCTTGTGGTGGATGTGCTGAAGGGGGCGGGGGCGATTGTCTTTGCCCGCTGGTTCTTTCCTTGGGTCCATACACTGCCGTCGGGCATGACGCCGACAGCGCTTGATCTGCAAACCTGGCTACCTTGGGCTGCTTGTTTGGCCGGACTTGCCGCGTTGTTGGGGCACAGCCGTTCGATTTTCCTGAAATTCTCAGGCGGCAAATCCGCGGCGACAGGGCTCGGCGTGCTGGTGGCGATTTCTTGGCCAACAGGTCTAGGTGCCGCGGCGGTTTTTGGCATTTTGCTCGCAGTATTTCGGATTGTTTCCCTGAGTTCGATGCTAGCGGCGTTGACCGCGATCGCCCTGATCTGCAGCTTGGAGCAGCCGTTGCCCCATCGAATGTTGGTGGTTGCAGGGAGCATCTACGTGATTGTTCGCCATCGTGGCAACGTTGAACGGCTCCTGGCGGGGACTGAGCCACGCCTGGGGCAAGGCAGCTCAGGATCGAAAGCACCATCGCAAACTTAGCGTGCGCCCTGGGATTGCTGCGATCGCCAGCATGGGCAGTTTCCGGCGCTTCGCCAACAGCGGCGGCAGCGAGTTGGACGTCGGCAACCGGTCGTGAACGGGGAAGTCGAGCTGAAGCATTGTGACGATGTGTTCGAATTGACTTGTCGTACGGCTGACTGTATAGAGGCGCGCATGATCGAGCGCCCCGCCCACAGCCGTTGGTATTTTACGTCGCTTCCATAGGGCGGCGCGATTGGTCATGACCACAGATGCCGCCGCGGACCGGCGGCATTTTCGTGTTCGAGAGGGGCCTCCGGCCCGCGGCCGACAGCAGCCGCGAGAGGAGAGTCCCGATGTTGATCCCTGCTGAAACCAACCTCGAAGCCTGGCCGCCGGCCGCGCTCGACATCCGCATCCGGCTGGCGTCGATGCGCGACTACGACGAGTTGTGCGCCCTGTTCGATGAGCTTGATTCGCTGCACCGCGCGGCGCGCCCCGATCTGTTCCAGGAATTCGACGGCCCGCCACGGCGCCGCGATCAGGTCGCGCGCCTGCTGGCCGGCCGCGAGTCGACCATCCTGGTGGCCGGCGCGGCCGACGGGCTGGCCGGCCTGGCGGTGTTGCTGACGCGGTCGCCGTCGGATTTTGCCGGCGCCGTGCCGCGGCACGTCGTGGAGATCGACAACCTCGTGGTGCGCGAAGATTGCCGCGGCCGACGGGTCGGGCGCCGTCTGCTGGCGGCCGCCGTGGAATGGGCCCGCCAGCGCCGCGCCACGCATGTCGAGGTGGTGGCGCATGATTTCAACGCCGACGCGCTGCGCTTCTATGCCGCCTTCGGCTTCACGCCCTCGACCCGCCGCCTGATGCTGGCGGTGTAGGGTTGCGGCCGCGACCGCCGGCGCACGGTGCGAGGCCGACAGACCTGCATCAGGTGATGGCCGGTGCCGCGGCGCCGACATAGTGCGTACGCAGGTCGCGCTTGAGCACCTTGCCGGTGGCATTGCGCGGCAAGGTTTCGACGAAGTCGACCGACTGCGGCACCTTGAACCGGGCAAGTCGCGCGAGGCAGTGGTTCACGACGTCGGCTTGGCTCAGCGTCTGGTCGGGCTTGACCACGATTACCGCCTTGCCGACCTCGCCCCAGCGCTCGTCGGGGACGCCGATCACGGCGACGTCGCCGACCTGCGGCAGCTGGAAGATGACGTTCTCGACCTCGGCCGGATAGACGTTCTCGCCGCCCGAGATGTACATGTCCTTCCAGCGGTCGACGATGTAGTAGAAGCCGTCCTCGTCCTGCCGCGCCGCGTCGCCGGTCTTCAGCCAGCCGTCGGCGAAGGCCGCCGCCGTGGCCTCCGGCTTGTTCCAGTAGCCTGGCGTGATGTTGGGGCCGCGCGTCCACAGCTCGCCGATCTCGCCGCATTGTACGTCGCGGCCGGACTCGTCGACGATGCGGACCTCGGTGTGCAACAGCGGCTTGCCGGCCGAGCCGACCTTGCGCATGGCGTCGGCGGCATCGAGCATGGCGGTGCCCGGGCTGGTTTCCGTCATGCCGTAGCCCTGGACCAGCGGCACGCCGCGCGCCGCCCAGGTTTCCAGGATGGTCAGCGCGCAGGGTGCGCCACCGACGCTCGACACCTTCAGGCGCGACAGGTCGGCGTCGCGGAAGGTCGGGTGCTGCATCATGAACTGGTACGGCGCCGGCACGGCGAACACATGGGTGATGCCCAGCGCCGGGTCGGAGATGTGCGCCAGTGCCGCGCCGGGCTCGAAGCTGCGCATGATCCGGATCGTGCCGCCGGCGTGCAGCACGGGATTGGCGTAGCAGTTCAGCCCGCCGGTGTGGAACAGCGGCAGCACCACGAGCTGCACGGTGGCCGGCGAGATCATCGCCGGCACGCCAAGATTGACCACGTTCCAGAACGTCATGCCGTGGGTGATGATGGCGCCCTTGGGATGGCCGGTGGTGCCCGAGGTGTACATGATGGTGCTGATGTCATCGTGCGTCATCGGGACAAGCGTCGGTGACGGGCTGGCGGCCATGATGGCCCGCTCGTAGGCACAGTCGGCGCGGTCGATATCGACTTCCATCAGATGGGCGACGCCGCAACGGGCTTTCAGCTCCTGCGCCTGCGGCCGGAACGTGGAATCGTGGACCAGCACCTTGGGCGCGCAGTCGCCCAGGATGTATTCCAGCTCCGGCACGGTGAGGCGCCAGTTCAGCGGCACCATCACGCCGCCGATGCGGCCGCAGGCGAACTGGACGTCGAAATACTCCGGCCCGTTGGGCGCCAGGATCGCCACGCGGTCGCGCTTGCCGACACCCAGACCCTGCAGGTGAGCCGCCAGCCGGCCGGCGCGCTCGTGAAGCTGCTGGTAGGTGAAGCTGCGGCCGGTGTGCAGGTCATGGATCGCAACCGTCTGCGGGCGCCGGTCGGCATGGTGGGCGATCCAGTCGTAGTACGTGATCGGGGCGGGCATTGTGTCGCAGGAACCCGGATGGACGTGGCGGTTCGCACCGAGCCATAGCGCGCGCCGGCCACGCCGCCAATGCCGATCGCGCGGTGGTGCATCCAGCCGGCAGGGAACTCACGGCGCCATGCTGCGTTTTGCCCACCAGCGATCGTTGTCGCAGGCAACGCGGAGGTAGGGCATGCGCTGGTTGTTGATCTTTGGCATCGTGCTGGTGGCGGCTGGCGTCATGGCGCTGGTCGTGCCGCATGTTGTGGTGACGGACACCAAGCACGTGCTGGACGCCGGGCCGATTTCCATCGAGGCCAAGGAACAGCGGGTCATCCCGATCCCCATGATCGCCGGCGTGACCGCCGTCGTTGCGGGTCTGGGATGCGTCTTCATGGCGCGTCGCCGCGCCTGATGGCGCGGCGGTGCGTGGCGCGGATCAGTTGACCCGCTTTTCGTAGCCCTGCCAGTAGGGTTCGCGCAGTTCGCGCTTGAGGATCTTGCCGGCGCCCGACAGCGGCAGTGACGCTTCGCGGAATTCGACCGAGCGCGGGCACTTGTAGCCGGCGATCTGCGTGCGGCAGTGCTCGATCACGGCCTCGACCGTCAGTTTGGCGCCGGCCCGCGGCACGATGATGGCGTGAATGGTTTCGCCCCACTTGGCGTCGGGGATGCCGATCACGGCAACCTCGGCGACGCCCGGCAGCAGGGAGATCG
>JAHCJT010000092.1 GCA_026126245.1 Alphaproteobacteria bacterium | reverse complement strand
AAGCTGGCCGATTGCCAGGAGCGCGATCCGGCGCTCAGCGAACTGTTCATTGTCGAGGGCGATTCGGCCGGCGGATCGGCCAAGCAGGGCCGCAACCGCGCCTTCCAGGCGATCCTGCCGTTGCGCGGCAAGATCCTGAACGTCGAGCGGGCGCGCTTCGACAAGATGCTGTCCTCAGCCGAGATCGGCACCCTGATCACAGCGCTCGGCACCGGCATCGGCCATGACGATTTCGACATCGGCAAGCTGCGCTACCACAAGATCGTCATCATGACGGACGCCGACGTCGACGGCTCCCACATCCGCACGCTGCTACTGACGTTCTTCTTCCGACAGATGCCCGAGCTGATCGAACGCGGCCATCTCTACATCGCCCAGCCGCCGCTGTATCGCGCCGTCAAGGGCAAGTCGTCGGTCTATCTCAAGAACGAACGCGCGCTGGAAGACCATCTCATCGACGGCGGTCTCGAGGGCGCCGTGCTGCAGGTCCACAGCGGCACCCAGATGGCCGGCGCCGAGCTGCGCCGCACGGTCGATATCGCCCGCTCGGTCGCCAATCTCATCCGTCCGCTGTCGCTCAGCCGACGGGTGACCAACCAGGCCGTGATCGAGCAGGCGGCGATTGCCGGCGCGATGAACCCGGACATCCTCGCCGACCAGGCCAAGGCCGCCGAGGCGGCCGCCTATATCGCCCGGCGCCTCGATACCGTCAGCCCGCCGCGCGAGCGCGGCTGGCGCGGCACGCCGACCGACGACGGCGGTCTGATATTCGAGCGCACGCTGCGCGGCGTTACCGAGCGACACGTCATCGACAGCGCCCTGATCCGCTCCTCCGAGGCGCACAAGCTCGACGCGCTGACCAGCGAGCTGCAGGAAGTCTACGAACGGCCGGCCACGCTGCGCATCAAGGACGCCGAGCAGGTGATCAACGCGCCGACCGAGCTCATGGCGGCGGTGTTCGAGGCCGGTCGCAAGGGCGTGACAGTGCAGCGCTACAAGGGGCTGGGCGAAATGAACCCGGACCAGCTGTGGGAGACGACGCTCGATCCCGCCGCACGCACCCTGCTGCAGGTCAAGGTCAACCACGCCGACGAAGCCGAGGAAATCTTCACGACGCTGATGGGCGACGTCGTCGAGCCGCGCCGCGATTTCATCCAGAACAACGCGCTCAAGGTGGCGAATCTCGACGTGTGACGTCGCTGTCCGTCCGGGAGGTCGACATGCGCAACCGCCTGTTCGCCTGGCTGGCCTTCTTGGTGCTGAGCCTGGCGCTGCCCGGTTCCGTTGCCGCCCAGAATCCGCCGTCGGACCAGCTGCATTTCGCCACCGGCCTGTCGTTTCCGGCCGAGGTCGCCGGCGTGCGCATGACGCGATGGAACGACTACGGGAAATCCGCGGGACGGCCCGATCTGGGCCTGAGCTACCAGTACGCAATCCCCGGCCGGCTGCTGGTATCGGTCTATGTCTACAATCTCAATCGCCAAGTCCCTTCCGGCGCCGACAACCCGGTGGTGGCGGCGCAGTTCGAGCAGGCCTATGGCGACATCGAAAAGGTGGCGCAGTCAGGCCGGTATAGCGAGTTGAAGAAGGTTAGCGGTCCAGCAGCCTGCTCGTATGGCGTGCTGGCTCTGCGCTGCGTCACGTTCAGCGCCATCGTCGCGGCCGACAACCGGCCGGTCTTCACCCAGTTGATGCTGACCGGCTACCGCGGCCACTTCGTGAAGCTACGCCTGGACTGGGGAAGAGACTCGATGGCCAACGCCGACGTCGAGCGTTTCGTACGGCGCCTCATCGAGGCGATGGTCCAGTGACATGAACGGCGCCGCCGCGCCGCCGTCCGGTCCGGTATCGGCGCCGCCCAGCCCCGACCGCATCCGCGCGCTCGAATACTTGGCATTCAACGCCTGGCCTGCCTTGCGCGTTCTGGTGCAACACGACTGGATGCTGCGTTTCGCCGACGGCTACAGCAAGCGGGCCAATTCGGTGAACGCCCTGACACCGGCACACGACACGCCGGTGGCCGAGCTTCAGCGCCGGATCACCGACGCCGAGGCGATGTTCGCCCGCCTGGGGATTCGTTGCGTCTTTCGTCTGTCGCCATTGATGGATCCGCAGGTCGCCTCGTTGCTGGAGGCCCGCGGGTGGGCCGCCTTCGAGGAAACCATCATCATGGAGGCCGACCTATCGTCCGGCCCCAAGACACCCGCCGACGTTGCCGTTGCGGCGCGGCGCGACACGGTCTGGTCGCACGGCTACAGCACCTTCAACGGCGTCCCGCCCGAGCGCCAGCGCCTGCATGACCGCATCCTGGACGCCATCGTGCCCGATGCCGGTTTCGCGACGGCGGCGGACGACGCCGGCCGGCCAGTCGCCTTTGGCCTAGGTGTGGCGGAGCGCAGCCACGTCGGGCTGTTCGACATTGTCAGCGACCCGTCGGTCCGCCGCGCCGGTCACGGCCGCCGCGTCGTTGAAGGGCTGATGGCGTGGGGCGGCGCGCGCGGCGCCGCGTTTGCCTATCTGCAGGTCGTGACGACCAACGTGCCGGCCATCGCGCTCTACGAGCGGCTGGGCTTTCGCGAGGCCTACCGGGTGCACTACCGCGCCGCGCCAGCCTGACCTCTGGCCCCGCTAGGGCTACCGCGCGCCGCCCGTCGTGCCGGGGACACCGCCGGCGCGTCTGCGGCCGGCGATTCCGCCCAAGCCTTCATCGGGGTCTGTCGCTGGGCTCGCGATCGCCGTCGTACCCGCAATTGCGGACTCGTCAGAACAGCCCGGCCGCCGATCGCTCCCATTGCTGGCGACGGATGGCGTGAAACCCCTCGACCGTGTGGCGGATGATGTCGGCGACCGGCAGTACCTCGTGGATCAGGCCCGCCGTCTGGCCGGCCAGCGCCAGCGATGCCTCCATATCGCCGCCGAAGTAGACATCGCGGACGCTGCCGAATACGGCGCGGTCCATGACGCCGGCCTCGGCAATGGCCTTGGCCCGTTCGGTCTTCAGCGCCCGCACGCACGGCGTCGACTTGCGGTTCAGCATCACCGTGCCGGTGTCGGCGGCGTCGATGATGGCGCGCTTGTAGTTGTCGTGCACCGGGCTTTCGGCAGCGCTGACGAACCGGGTCCCCATCTGGATGGCCTCGGCGCCCAGCGCGAAGGCGGCGGCCATGCCGCGGCCATCGCAGATGCCACCGGCCGCGATCAGCGGCAGGTCGACCCTCTCCCGCACGGCCTGCAGCAGCACCAGGGTCGAGACATCGTCGGGATTCTTGAAACCGCCGCCCTCGCCGCCTTCGACGATCAGCCCGTCGACGCCGGCCTCGGCCGCCTTCAGCGCCGCCGCCAGGGTCGGTACGACGTGGTAGACGATCAGGCCGGCCTGTTTCAGGCGCGGCAGCAGCTTGGCCGGCGAGCCAGCCGACGTGGTGACAAACTTCACGCCGCTGTCGCACACCTTGTCGACAACCGCCGGATCGCGCAGGAACAGCAGCGGCAGATTGACCCCGAACGGCTTGTCCGTCAGCTCGCGCATCTTGCGGATCTCGGCCAGGCAGGCCTCGGTCTCGCCGCTGGACGTCTCGATGATACCCAGGCCGCCGGCCTTGGATACGGCGCTGGCAAGCTGGCTGCGCGCGATCCAGCCCATCGGTGCCTGGACGATCGGATAGGTGGCGCCGGTGTGCGCCAGCACTCGGTTCATGGTGGTTGTCCGCTCTCGATCCCTGTTCGGCGGCGATAGCAGCACGCGCCGGCAATTGCATTCCAGCCGCCAAGGTGCTTGGTTTCGGCCACCGGAACCGGAGAACGACAATGGACGCGCCCATGGATGTGTCGACCAGCCCGTCGGCGTACGAGTCTGTGAAGGATGTTTTCACGCTCGGCGACGGCGTCGCCGACGGGTGGAAATCCTTCGATCTGGGCCGCGTCAACGGCCAGCGCGTGCGATTCCGCACGATGCGCGACTGGACGGCCAACTGGCACGTCCATCCCGACAGCGACGAGGCGTTCGTCGTGATCTCGGGCACATTCTTCCTCGATACCGACGACGGCACGCGCGAGGTCACGGCCGGCCAGATGACGGTTGCCCGCGCCGGCATCCGGCATCGCGGCCGCTGCGTCGGTCAGGCGACCATGCTGGTCATCGATTCCATCGGCTCATGATGGCCGCGGAAGCGACGGCCGGTGCGCCGGTCGCGGTCATCGGCGCCGGAGTCGTCGGCATTGCGACGGCGCGGGCCATCCAGCGTACCGGCCGCCAGGTCGTCGTATTCGACGGCGAGGACCCCGGCCGCAAAACCTCGTTCGGCAACGCCGGCTTCATCGCCATCGATCACGTGCTGCCGCTGTGCCGGCCGGACGTGCTCCGGCGTGTGCCGAAGATGCTGGTTGACCCCAACGGGCCGCTCACCATCCACCTGCCAAGCCTGCCATGGCTGCTGCCGTGGATGACCCGCTTCGCGCTGTCTGCCCGAACCACGGAAGTGCGCAAGGGTGTCGAGGCATTCGGCGCCCTGATGGCCGAGGCCAACACCACGTGGAAGAGCGAAATCCAGGCGTCGGGCCTCGGCGATCTGTTCCGCGGCCGCGGCGCGCTCTACGTCTACGAGAGCGAGGCCGGCTTCGCCGCCGGCGCTGCCGAGCGGGCGCTGCAGGCCGCCAAAGGCACGGCCATGGAGATCGTCGACGGCGATCAGGCGCGCGCCCTGGCACCGGGCCTGGCGGCGCATATCGTGAAGGGCGTCTACTACCCGCACGGCATGCACACCGTAAGCCCGTATCACGTGGTTACGTCGCTCGCCGAACGCTTCGTCGCCGAAGGTGGCCGCATCGAAAAGGCCATGGTGAGCGGCTTCGACATCGAGGGCGATCTCGTGCGGGCGGTGCGCACAACGCGCGGCATCACGCCGGTGGCGGAGGTCGCGATCTGCGCCGGTCGCGCCTCAGGCGACATCACGCGGCATCTCGGGTTCCGGGCCCCGCTGGTCGCCGAGCGTGGCTATCACGTCATGCTCGAGCCGACCGACGTGCGCTTCGATATGCCGGTGTCGCCGGCCGAACGCGGCTTCTTCATCACACCCATGCGCGAGGGCTTGCGGCTGGCTGGCACCGTCGAGCTGGGCGCGCCGGACCGGCCGGCGTCGTGGCGCCGCGCCGATCTGCTGGTGAGGCACCTCAAGGCCATCTTCCCCGGCGTTGGCGGACCGGAAATCAGCCGCTGGATGGGCGAGCGGCCGTCGCTGCCGGATTTCCGGCCGGCCATCGGCCGTGCGCCGCATCACCGCAACGTCTATTGCGGCTACGGCCATCAACATGTCGGCCTGACACTGGCCACCGCCACCGGCCGGCTGATCGCCCGCCTGATGGACGGCGAGGCGTTGCCGCCGGCGCTGGCGAGCTGCGATCCGGGCCGCTTCGGGTAGGCCGCCCTCGGCGGATCTAGCCCATGACCAGCGTGGGCAGCCACAACGCGGCCTGTGGCCACGCCATGAGCACGAGGATGAGCACGATCATGGCGCCGACGAACGGCAGCGCGCCGCGGATGACGTCCGACACAGGTCCGCGCTCGCGCATGCCCTGCATGACGTAGAGGTTCAGGCCCACTGGCGGCGTGATGAGGGCGGCCTCGATCAGCACGGTCAGCACGATACCCCACCAGATCGGGTCCCACCCCAGGCCGAAGACGATGGGCGCGATGAAGGGCGTCGTCAGGATCATCATGGAGATGGTCTCCATGAAGCAGCCGAGGATCAGGTAGAAGACGACAATCAGCAGCAGCGTACCGTACTTGCCCAGCCCGAGCTGCTCGATGGCATTGCCGATCCCCTCGGTAACGCCAATGGCGGCCAGCACGAAGTTGAGGAACTGTGCCGCCAGAATGATCAACATGATCATCGCCGTCGTGCGCATGGTGCCTTCGGCCACGGCGCGCAGCATGCTCCACGAGATGCGCCGCTCCCATGCCGCCAGCGCCAGGGCGGCGACGACGCCCAGCGAGGCCGCTTCGGTCGGCGTGGCGACGCCGGCGTAGATCGAGCCGACAACGACCAGGAAGATCAGCGTCGGCGGAATCAGGCTCGGCAAGGTGCGTAGACGTTCGGCCCAGCTCGTCTGGATCGGCGTGCCGCCGCGCGACCTGTCAGCCAGGCAGGCGACAAGGATGATCGCCATGAACAGGGTGGCCAGCAGAAAGCCGGGAATGAAGCCGGCGAGATAGAGCCGCGGCACGCTGGTGTTGGTCAGCAGGCCGTAGAGGATGAAGTTGATCGAGGGCGGAATGAGGATGCCCAGGGTGCCGCCGGCGGCGATGGTGCCGAGGAACAGCGGCTCGTTGTAACGGTGTCGCTTGATCTCGGGCATGGCCACGGTGCCGATCGTGGCGGCGGTCGCCACCGAGGAACCGGACGTTGCGGCAAACATGGCGCAGGCGCCGATATTGGCGTGCATCAGGCCGCCGGGCAGCCAGGACAGCCACTGGGCGATGGCGGCATAGACCCGGTTGGCGATGCCGGCGCGCAGCAAGATCTCGCCCAGCATCACGAACAGCGGGATCGCGATCAGGATGTATTCGCTCGAGGCGTTCCAGATGATCTCGCCCAGCGCGCGGTGCAGCGGCATGACCGAGAAGAACTGGTTGAGGGCCAGCCCCAGGACCCCCATAACCGCTGCCACCGACACGCTGACGGCAAGCAGCCCGATGAGCATCAGCAGAGCGGTGGCAAGCATGGCCTACGGTGTTCCCGTGTGGCCGCCGCGGCCGATGCCCAGCCCGCGCAGCTCGCTCTCGATCTCCTCGTCCTGCGAGGCGATGCCGGCGGTCGCCGCGACCTGGGCCCAATCGCCGCGCAGCAGTGCCGCCAGCGCCCGCAGGAAGGCCAGCAGCAGCGCGACGAAGAACAACAGGAAGCCGCCGAACCACGGAATTTGCGCCCACGCGAGCGGCAGGCGCAGCGGCGTGTTGGAGTGGATGTCCTCGCCCAGGCTGGTGAAGGCGACGTCGAAGGAGCGTTCCAGTACCGCCGCCAAAAAGACGCCCAACGCGACAAGGGCGACGAGATCGAGGGCGGCTCTCAGGCGCGGTCCGAGATGCAGGTAGAGCGCGTCGATGCGCACATGGCCGCGGGTGACCAGCACATGCGCCATCGACCAGCTGGTACCCACAGCAAAGAGATAGGCGGAAATCTCATCCGAGCCGGAGAACACGAAGTTCGAGCCGACGAGGTAGCCGAGCCCCTTGCGCAGCAGCACCTCGACCGTCACGAGGCCTGCGGCCGCGAACAGCATCGCACCGCCGCACCAGACCGCGATTCGCGCGACCGCGGCCAGAAGGGCCCAGAGACGTTCCATGGCTGCCTTTCGCGGCGAAGGAAGGGCCCCGCAAGGGCCCTCCCGGGAGAGCGTCGCCGCGTCTCAGTTCGCCTTGGCGGTGAGGCCGTATTTCGAGCCGACCAGCTCGTTCCATTTGGCGGCGCATGCATCGCCGCAGCGCTTGGCCCAGCGGGCCAGGACGACCTCGTTCAGCGCCTTGTCACGCGCCTTGATGTCGGCCTCGGACGGCAGGACGAGCTTCAGCTTGCCGGCCGGACCGACGGAACAGGGGCCGGTGCCGGTATTGCAGGCGACGCCCTCCTCCGTCTCCGCTTCGATGGTCTTCCACGACCGCTCTTCCAGGCCTTGCATCTGCTTCTCGATCAGCGCCTGGGTGTCCTTGCTGAGCTTGTTCCAGGTCGACAGGTTGGCGACCCACACGCCGACGGTGTAGCCCACCGGCAGACGGAACAGCGTGTCGGTCACTTCCGACCATTTCGCCTTGTAGCCCGGCATCGTGCCGGTGATGCCGCAGTCGACGACGCCCTTTTCCAGGGCCGGCACGACCTCGCCGAACGCGATCGTCACCGACGACGCTCCGACGGCGGCGGCGAAGTCGCCCTGCGACGTGCCCTGGACACGGATCTTCTTGCCTTTCAGGTCCTCAATGCCCTTGATCTCGCCGCGGCAGTAGAAAACCTGCTCGGGAAACGGGAAGCTGCCGAGGATGATGGCGCCATGCCGCTCCTTCATGACCTTCTGCATTTCCGGTAGCCAGGCTTTCACGACGTCGTGGCCCATCTTGAAGTTGCGCGCCACGCCGGAGATGTCGGACGCCTCGATGACGGCGGCGCCGTCCTCGACGTAGATCGGCAGCGCTGCCGCAAAATCGAACACACCCTGCTTGAGCAGCCGCAGCACCTCAGTGCCCTTGAGGTTGACCTCAGTGATCGACTTGATGTTGCCCTTGAGGTTACCGCCCGAGGCGCCGGGCAGGTCCTTTGCCCAGAACGGCTGTTCGAGCTTCTGCCAGTTGGTCAGAAAGTTCCAGGTCCCGATGACGTTGAAAGTCCGTTTGTCGATCGTCTGGGCCGCCGCCGGCGTCGCCGCCGCGATCAATCCTGCCGCCGCAAGCGCAATCACGCTCCTGACCATATCTCGCCTCCCGAAGTTGATGATCTTGCCGCCCGCGGGCGGCCCGCGCCGCCGCCTGTCTGCCGGGCAATGCTGTTGCGTTCACTTGAGCCGATCTATGGCCAACATGCAACCCGCAAGCCAACGGCGGTGCATCCCGCCGATATGGCACTGCCTGAGCCGGCGGCGTCTGGCGCCGCCACGGGCGGTGGACGATGATCTCGGGCGTGCGATGAGCCCGACACATGGGGGAAGAACCGATGGCCGACGCCGATTTCGAGATCATGGATGAGCGCTTCCGGCGCTGCGTGCGCCTGACGGCGCGAGTCGAGCAACTTTACACCGGCTGCCGCTGGGCCGAAGGCCCGGCCTATTTCCCGGCCGGCCGGTATCTGGTGTGGAGCGACATTCCCAATGACCGCATGCTGCGTTGGGACGATGCCACCGGCGCGGTCGGTGTCTTCCGTCAGCCGGCCGGCTACAGCAATGGCAACACGGTCGATCGCGAAGGCCGTCTGGTGAGCTGCGAGCACGGCAACCGGCGCGTCACGCGCACCGAACACGACGGCAGCATCACCGTGCTTGCCGACCGCTTCGGCGGCAAGCGCTTCAACAGCCCCAACGACGTTGTGGTGAAATCGGACGGATCGATCTGGTTCACCGACCCGGCCTATGGCATCGACAGCGACTACGAGGGCCATATGGCCGACAGCGAGATCGGCGCCTGCCATGTCTACCGGATCGACCCGGCGACCGGACACTGCCGCATTGTCGCCGACGATTTCGTGCGGCCCAACGGGCTCGCCTTCTCGCCCGACGAAAAGCGCCTGTACATCTGCGACACAGGCATCTCGCACGTGCCCAACGGGCCGCGCCACATGCGCGTATTCGACGTCGCCGATGACGGCAGGCTGGCGGGCGGCAGGCTATTCGCCGAGTGCACCGTGGGCGCCTTCGACGGCTTCCGCCTCGACACCGCCGGCCGCATCTGGACCAGCGCCGGCGACGGCGTGCACTGCTACGACCCCGACGGCACGTTGATCGGCAAGGTGAAGGTGCCGGAGCGCGTCGCCAATGTCGAGTTCGGCTGGCCCAAGCGCAACCGGTTGTTCATCTGCGCCACGACCTCGCTCTATGCCGTGCTGCTGCCGGTCAACGGCGTCAAGCGGTTCTGAGCGCGACGCGGTCCAGCCTCAGCGTTGCGGCGGATCGTCGGGGCGGCGCATCGACCAGACGCTGGTCGTGGTCGTGTATTCGCTGTAACCCAGCCGGGCGACCGGCCGGAAGGCGGCGACGTCGACGCGGCCATCCTTGATGATCGAGTCGTCGATGTGCACGCCGACCACCTGCCCCAATACCATCGACCCGGCCACCGTCTCCTTGCCCGGCTCCAGCGGCAGCTCGATCGTCTTCCAGTAGCGGCACTCCAGCGCCATCGGCGACTCCGCCACGCGCGGCGCCTTGACATACCGGCACGGCGCCGGCGTCAGCCCGGCCTGCTTCATTTCATCGACGCCGAAGGCGAACATCGCGGTGGTGATGTTCATACGCTCCTTGAGCGCCTCGCTCACCATGTTGACGACGAACTCGCCGGTCGATTCGGCATTCATGCGCGAATGCTTGGTCGGCGTGTCGCCATAGGTGCCGGTGACGGCGAAATAGACCATCGGCGGAAATTCGGCGACGGCGTTGTAGAAGCTGTACGGCGCGAGGTTCACCCGCCCCTGCGGATCGACGGTCGAAATCCAGCCGATCGGCCGCGGCACGATGAGCGATTTCAGCGGATCGACCTTGAAGCCATGATCGCGTTTGTGCGCGTCGTAGAACATCTCCACCTTCCGGTCGGCGACTTGGGCGGATGTTCCATAGCGCGGCCATCGCCGCGCGTCACCCTCCTGTCCTGCCGACGTCTGCCGGCGACTGGCTCACCGACCTTTGCCCGCTTCAACGCTTCGCCTTGCTCAGCCTCGCCAGCTCCAGGAGATTGACGCGGTATTCCCAGCTGTCGAACAGCCCGGCGTCGGCCACCTGGGCCAATACCCGCGCCGCGTCCTTGGGCCGGTTGAGCGCCAGGTAGGTCTGGCTGACGAAAAACGCCGCCTGCACGCGCTGCTCCGCCGCGATCTTCGGATCGGGATCGTCGGCGCTGGCGAAGACCTGCGCCTCGGTGATCGGCGCGTACAGCGGATAGAATTGCGGCTCCGGGTACTGGCTGCGCACGAAGAAGCGCATCGCGGTCATCGGCCACCGCGCGGCATTCGCCCGGTCGAACGCTTCGATGACGCCGCCGACCGAACGCTGGCCCTCCATCCGTCGCTGCGCAATCGCCTGCCAGAACAGGATGCTCCGCCGTTCCGCCGGTATCGCAATGTCGATGGCCTTGAGCAGCGCGGTATTCGCCCCGCGCCAGTCGCCATCGGCGAAGCGCAGCCGCGCCGCCAGAAAAACGGCGCCGCTGCTGCGCGGCCGCAGCTGCGCGACCCTTTCGGCGTCCGCCCGGGCCTGGGCCAGGTCGCCTTTGTCGAAGCGCGCGGCCGCACGGTAGACCAGCGCATCGACGTCATCCGGCGCCAGCGCAAGGACGCGGTCGAACTCGATGATCGCCGCATCGGGCCGCCCCTGCGCCAGCAGGCTCGCGCCGCGGCCGATAAACGCTTCGGCAGACAGCGGCCAGGCGTCCAGCACGTGGTGGAAGTCGTCGAGGGCAGCCTCGTAGCGGCCGAGCTGCAGCAGAGCGCGGCCACGCTGCTGCCGGACGGCGATGTTGTCGCGTCGCGCCAGTGCGGCGTTCAGCTCGACAACCGCCAGGGCCGGATCGCCGGCAATCAGACGCGACATGCCGCGCATGAAATGCACGAACGACGGTTCCGGGTTGATCAGCGCCGCCTGCGCAAAGCTTTCCGCCGCGAGCCGCGTCTGACCATGGTGCATCATGATGGCGCCCCGCGCATAGAGCACCAGGGCCAGCGTCTCGTCGTCCAGATCGCCCGAGCTGATCGCGTCGGCGCACGGCTTGGTGCCCTTGTCGGCATCGTAGCGGCTCTCGCGAACCTGGCGCAGGCACTGCTCGGCCAGGATGTTGCCCTCCGCCGCAAACGCCGATGCACCCGGCAGACCGCCAGCAAGCAGGAACGCGACCACAAGAAGGCGAGAACGACGGGCCATCAGCGCACCTTGCCGCCTGCCTGGCGCTGGCCGAGCCGGGCCAGCTCGGCCTTGGCGCCGATGTAGCTCCAGGAATTCACGCGCCGCGACGCCGCCTGCCGCAGCAGGTCTTCACCGCGCACGGCGTCCCCGGTCAGCACGTAGTACATGCCGAGGAAGAAGCCGGACTCGCATTTCCGGTCTTCGGTCCGGCTCTGGTTTGGTTCCGTCGCAGCCTGCTGCGCCGAACCGAGATACTTGGCCGGATCGCCGACCGTTTCCTTCCAATCGGCCTTCGCCCTGGAGAGTGCCGCCAGGTACACCCAGGCAAGCGGCGCCGGCCACTCGGTCTTGTTGCCGTCGTCGATAAAGGCGCGGACGTTGGGCTGGTGATGCAGTTCCGTGCCGCTGCGCAGCACGGCGATCATCATCCAGAGTGCGCCGTACAGCTTCAATCGACGATCCTCGAGGCGGGACAGGGCGTCGGTCATGTCGGCGATGGCTGCCGCGTCCTTGCCCTGCAGCAGGGCAATGCGGCCACGATCCAGCAGCAAGCTGGCGTCCTGGGGACTGTGCCGGACGGCGGCATCGGCATCTGTCCAGGCAGCCTTGAAGTCGCCGACCTCCGCCAGAAGCAGGCTGCGGCGCGCCAGCGCGTAGGCGTGCGTCGGTTGAAGCTTCAAGCTCCGGCCAAGGTCATCGAACGCAAGGTCGAGGCGGCCGAGATTCGCCTGCAACTCCCCCTTGAGGAACCAGCCCTCGCTCCATTTCGGCGACAACTGCACGACGCGCTCGGCATCGCGCAACGCCTCGGTCGTGCGGCCCAGCAGCACCAATACTCGAGCCCGCCAGTACCACGACGAGGTATCGCGCGGTTCCAGCTTCGTCGCGGCCGTCAGGGCGCGCAGGGCGTCATCATGGCGATTGAGCCGATAGTAGGCGACGCCCAGTTCTCGGTGGGCGATGCTGAAATCCGGTGCCAATCGCACAGCCGCCTCGAAATCGGGCAACGCAGCCAGATAGCCGCGCGTCGACCAGGCCCGCAACAGGTGCCCGACAGCGCGGGTCGCCGGCGGCAGGCTCTCGTCCTTGAGGGCGCGCGAGCACAAACCCTTGGCGACGTCCGGTGCATCAGCCTCATAGGCTTGCCGGCATCTTTCGAGGTCTTGCACGCCATCAGCCTGTGCCGGCGCCACGGCGGCCATGGCGACTGCCAGCGCCAGGAGGAAGACCTTGCCTTTGAGCGGAACTCCGCGGGCGCAGCGCGCCGCTGTGCCCTTGCGCACGACCATGACCTGACCTCAATGAATAGCCCCGACCAGAAGGCACGGGAAATATGATCCGTTCACTATACTATTAGTTTACCACATTTTCTTAAGAATCTGGGCCATGAAATCACTGACCCCGCTTGTGACAGCAAACCGCCTTGCGCCGGTGCCGGGCGGTGGCCATGTTGCCGCCATGTCGCGTGCCGCCAAGATTGCGCTTGCCGCGTGGATTGCCGTGCTGGTCGGCTTCGCCGGCTGGATCGTGGTCGATTTCTCGCGGACTGATTCGGGCGCGCCCGCAATCGGCGGACCGTTCAGCCTGACCGATCAGAACGGCAAGCGGGTGACTGATGCCGATTTCAAGGGCAAGCCCACCCTGATCTATTTCGGCTTCACCTATTGTCCGGACGTCTGCCCGACTTCGCTGCTGCTGATGCAAACGGCCGTCGAACAGCTCGGCAAGGATGCCGACCAGAAGGTCAACCGGGTATTCATCACGGTCGACCCGGAACGCGATACGCCGGCCGCGCTCAAGGATTACCTGGGCAATTTCGGGGCCACGATGGTTGGCCTGACGGGCACGCCGCAGGAAATCGCCGCCGTCGCCAAGGCCTATCGCGTCTACTACAAGAAGGTCGAATCGAAAGACGGAGCACCGTATCTGGTAGACCACTCGTCGATCTTCTACCTGCTCGACCGCCGCGGCCGGTTCGTCAGGCACTTCACGCACCAGAGCAAGGCCGAGGACATCGCCGCCGCGATCAAGCCCCTGCTGTAGTTTGCCGCAGCCGCTCAAAGACGCTGGCGGCGCCCCTGCAATGCCTTGAATCCGCACGTATTTTGCCGTTGTGCGTCGCCATATTGTGCCGTGACATCGGGCCCGGATCAGCTATCCTGCCGGGCTGATTGAGCGCTTGGCTGACCGACCCGGTCAAAGGCGACGGAAAACGATGCTGTACCATTTGTACCAAGTTAACCGCAGTCTCTCGCAGCCCGTGCGGTGGGCTGCCGACATGATCGAAGAGTTCTACGGCAGCCCGGTCAACCCACTGTCGGCGACGTGGTTCGGCAAGTCGGTCGCCGCCAGTGCCGAGATCATCTCGCGGCTGACCCGCAACTACGGCAAGCCGGCGTTCGGCCTGGACACGACGGTGGTCGACGGCCACGAGGTCGGGGTCAACGAAGAGATCGTCCTGCGCAAGCCGTTCTGCCAGCTCATCCGCTTCCACCGCGACCTGCGCGGGCTGGCGCCGCGTCACGACCCGCGGGTGCTCGTCGTGGCGCCGATGTCGGGCCATTTCGCCACCCTGCTGCGCGGCACCATCGAGGCGTTGCTGCCCGAACACGAGGTCTACGTCACCGATTGGGTCGACGCCCGCGAAGTGCCGCTCACCAAGGGCAAGTTCGACCTCGACGACTACATCGACTATGTCGCGGACTTCCTGCGCTACATCGGCCCCGACGCGCACGCCATCGCCGTCTGCCAGCCGTCGGTGCCGGTGCTGGGCGCGGCCTCCCTCATGGCCGCCGACGACGATCCGATGCAGCCGCGCACCATCACCCTGATGGGCGGCCCGATCGACACCCGCATCAGCCCGACCGTGCCCAACGACCTGGCGATGCGCAATTCGATGATGTGGTTCCGCCAGAGCGTAATCTCTTCGGTGCCCTTCGGGTTCCCCGGCTTCATGCGCCGCGTCTATCCCGGCTTCCTGCAGCTCACCAGCTTCATCACCATGAACCTGGACCGGCACATCAACGCCCATGTGCAGCAGTTCGAGCATCTCGTGAAGGGCGACGGCGACTCGGCCGAGGGCCACCGTCAGTTCTACGACGAGTATCTGGCGGTGATGGACCTGACCGCCGAGTTCTACCTGCAGACGGTGCAGGTGGTCTTCAAGGAGCATCTGCTGCCGCGCGGCCTGTGGATCTCGCGCGATCGCACCATCGATCCGAGGGCGATCTCGAAAACCGGTATCATGACCGTCGAGGGCGAGCTCGACGATATTTCGGGCATCGGCCAGACGCGCGCGGCGCACGACCTGACCCCCAACGTGCCGGCCGACCGGCACATGCACTACGAGCAGAAGGGCGTCGGCCACTACGGCATCTTCAACGGTCGCCGCTGGCGCGAGCAGATCATGCCGCGGGTGCGCGACTTTATCCGCGCCAACGAACGGCACGCCGCCGCCAGCGGACTTCAGGTCGCTGCTCTGAGACCGCGCAGCACGCCGACGCGCCTCCAGGACGCCGCGGCGCCGGTCAGCCAGACACCGCTAGGCTGACCGCCGCGCAGCCGGCAGGGCTGCGCCTACGGCTTCCAGCGCAGGAAGTTGCCGATCAGGCGCAGGCCGGCGGCCTGGCTCTTCTCGGGATGGAACTGCGTGCCGACCATGTTGTCGCGCCCGACCACGGCGGCGATCGGCTCGCCATAGTCGACCGATGCCAGTCGCTGCGCCGGGATCGTCGTGCGCAAATGGTAGGAGTGCACGAAGTAGACGTGGTCGCCGGCCGCGATGCCGGCCAGCACCGGATGCACCGCCACCTCGCTGAGCTCGTTCCAGCCCATGTGCGGGATCTTCAGCGCCGGATCGGCCGGCTCGATACGCACCACGTCGCCGGCAATCCAGTCCAGTCCCTGGTGCACGCCGTACTCGACGCCGCGCGTCGCCATCAACTGCATGCCGACGCAGATGCCGATGAAAGGTCTGCCGCGCTCCAGCACCTCGCGCTGCAGCACGTCGACCATGCCGGGCACGCCGTAGAGGCCGGCGCGGCAATCGGCGAAAGCGCCGACGCCCGGCAGCACGATGCGCTCGGCCGCCGCGACGGCGGCGGGATCGCTGGTGACGACAATCGTGTGACCGGTCGCGGCCTCGCGTGCAGCCCGCTCGAACGCCTTGGCAGCGGAGCGCAGGTTGCCGGAGCCGTAGTCGACGATGGCGACGGTGGACATGGCGGGAACCGGAGAGACGGGCGGCGCGCCGGACCTGCAGTGGTGGCCCGGCGCTAGAGCACGCCCTTGGTGGAGGGAACGGCGGCGGCGGCACGCGGATCGATCTCGACGGCGTGTCGCAGTGCCCGCGCCAGCCCCTTGAAGCTGCTCTCCACGATATGATGGTTGTTCTCGCCGTAGTGGTTGCACACGTGCAAGGTCAGCCCGCCGGTCTG
>JAHCJT010000091.1 GCA_026126245.1 Alphaproteobacteria bacterium | reverse complement strand
GTCGCCGGGGCCGGCCAGGAGATCAGCACGCGGCCGTTCCAGCTGGTCACCGGCCGGGTGTGGAAGGGCACGGCGTTCGGTGGCGCCAAGGGTCGCAGCGACGTGCCGAAGATCGTCGACTGGTACATGGACAAGAAGATCAACATCGACGACCTGATCACGCATGTGCTGCCGCTGGAGCGCATCAACGAAGGCTTCGACCTGATGCATCGCGGCGAGTCGATCCGCAGCGTCGTGGTCTATTGACCTGCTCGCACCCTGAACAACCACCCGCCACACAGGGCGCTTCCTGTCATTCCGAGCGTAGCGAGGAATCCTTCTCCGACGAGGTCACCCCCGAAAGTCGAACAGTGTCCTCGCTCCGCCCGCAATGACAGGCCCCATGCTGCCGCAACTGAATTGAAGGGAGAAACGCCATGAAAGTCGGCCCCGCGATCGCGGAAATCCTCAAGCGCGAAGGCATCGAGATGGTCATCGGCTATCCGGTGAACCACATCCTCGAACACGCGGCGGCCGCCGACATCCGGCCGATCATCGTGCGCCAGGAGCGCATCGGCCTGCACATGGCCGACGCCATCTCGCGCCTGTCGCGCGGCAAGAAGATGGGCGTGTTCTGCATGCAGCACGGGCCGGGCTCGGAGAACGCCTATGGCGGCGTCGCCCAGGCGTTCGGCGAGTCGGTGCCGCTGCTGGTCATGCCGATGGGCTACGCGCGGCGCATCGCGCACATCCCGCCCAACTTCAATTCCAGCATCGCCATGGCACAGGTCTCCAAGCACGCCGAACCGATCACCTCTGGCAAGGAGGTTCCCAACATCCTGCGCCGCGCCTTCGCGCAGCTGCGCAACGGCCGCGGCGCGCCGGTGGTGGTCGAGATCCCGACCGACACCTTCGCCGAGGACGTACCCGAGCCGCTCGACTACACGCCGGTGTTCACGACCCGCTCGGCGCCCGATCCGGATGCCGTGCGCACCGTCGCCAAGGTGCTGGCCGACGCCAAGCGGCCGGTGATCTACGCCGGCCAGGGCGTGCATTGGGCCAACGCCTATGCCGAGCTGAAGGAGCTCGCCGAGCTGCTGGCGATCCCGGTGTGCACCAGCCTGCAGGGCAAGAGCTGCTTCGACGAGACGCATCCGCTGGCACTGGGCTCGGGCGGCCGCGCCGTCCCCAAGCCGGTGCATCATTTCCTGCAGGCCAGCGACGTCATCCTCGGCATCGGCTGCAGCTTCACCGAGACCAACTTCGGCGTCGCCATGCCGGCCGGCAAGACGATCATCCACGCCACACTCGATCCGGCGCATCTCAACAAGGACGTGCGCGTGCAATACGGCCTGACCGGCGACGCGCAACTGACGCTGCGGGCGCTGATCGAGGCCTGCAGGCCGCTGCTCAAGGGCAAGCGCGATGCCGGCCCGGTGGCGGCCGAGATCAAGGCCGTCGAAACCGAATGGCTGGAGTCGTGGCGGGCCAAGCGCGAGTCCAACGACGCGCCGCTCAATCCCTATCGCGTGCTGGCCGACCTGCACAAGACAGTCGACGTCGCCAACACCATCATCACGCACGACGCCGGCAGCCCGCGCGACCAGCTCTCGCCGTTCTGGAAGACCACGACACCGCTCAGCTACATCGGCTGGGGCAAGACCACGCAGCTCGGCTACGGCCTGGGCCTGGCGATGGGCGCCAAGCTCGCCTGCCCGGACAAGCTCTGCATCAACGTCTGGGGCGACGCCGCCATCGGCTTCACCGGCATGGATTTCGAGACGGCGGTGCGCGAGCGCATCCCGATCCTCTCGATCCTGCTCAACAATTTCTCGATGGCCATCGAGCTGCACATCATGCAGGTCTCGACCCAGAAATACCGCGCCACCGACATTTCCGGCGACTACGCCGCCATGGCGCGCGCCTTCGGCGGCTACGGCGAGCGCGTCACCAAACCCGAGGACATCGTGCCGGCGATCCGCCGCGGCATCGAGCAGACGCAACAGGGCAAGCCGGCGCTGCTCGAGTTCATCACCTCGAAGGAAGTCTCGATCTCGACCTTCAAGTGAGGGCGACGGCGGGCGATCGCCCGCCGCCTCCCGACCGTGTCGGCCCGCGCCGCCAGGCGGGGCGTGCGACCGTCTGGCGCCGTCAGCCGCAGCAGGCTGGCGTCTTCCGGCCTGGCGCCGCCGCCGGCTTCTGCGCGCGCACGAAGGCGCTCATGAACTTGCCGTCGACCAGCGGCGCGATGGCGTCGACATCGATGCCGCTGCCGCTCAGCAGGTCGCGCGCGTCCTCGACGTGGTAGATCCGCGTCGGCTCGATGCTGACCGCCTCGAAGCCGGCTGCCGCCAGCTTCTCGGCGTACTCCGTGTCCCTCAGGGCGCCGGCGATGCAACCGACCCAGAGCAGCACGTGGCGGCGGATCTCCGCCGGAATGTCGCCGCGCGTCACCACGTCGGAGACGGCCAGGCGGCCACCCGGCTTGAGCACGCGGAACGCCTCGCGCAACACTTTGTCCTTGTCGGCCGACAGGTTGATGACGCAGTTCGAGATCACGACGTCGACCGAGTTGTCGGGCAGCGGGATGTTCTCGATTTCGCCCTTGAGAAACTCGACGTTGGTAGCGCCGGCCTTGCGCTGGTTCTCGCGCGCCAGGGCCAGCATCTCGTCGGTCATGTCGAGGCCGTAGGCCTTGCCGGCCGGTCCGACCCGCTTCGCCGACAGCAGCACGTCGATGCCGCCGCCCGACCCCAGGTCGAGCACGCTTTCGCCCGCCTTCAGTTCGGCGAGTGCCGTGGGGTTGCCGCAGCCGAGCGAGGCCAGCACCGCTTCCTCGGGAAGGCTGCCGGTCTGGGCGCTGTCGTAGAGGTTGGCGATGATGGCGTCGCTGCCGGGCAGCGCCGTCGATGCGCCACAGCAACCTCCGCTGCGCGCGCTGACCCGCAGCGCCGCCTGGCTGTACTTCTCGCGCACCGCTTCCTTCACATCGATGTCGCTCATGGTCTCAGCTCCTTCGCAGGACGGACGATCTTGCCGGGATGCACGGCCCTGCTGCGCGTGCAACACTCGGCATAGAGGAACGCCAGCAGATCGCGCAGCGTCTCGGCGTTGGCGGCGTAGCGCAGGAAAGTCCCCTCGCGGCGCACCACGACGAGGTCCTCGTTCCTGAGCTTCTCCAGATGGTGCGACAGCGTCGAGGCCGAGACGTCGAGCTCGGCGCCGATCTCGTTCACCACCATGCCCTGCGGATGCGCCGACAGCAGCAGCCGCATGATGCGCAGGCGGGCGTCCGTGCCCATCGCCGAGAACATGTCGGCGAAGCGCGAGATCTGCGCGTCGCCCTGCTCGCCCGCCATGCCGCCTCCTCTTATTCTGTATTTCTACAATTATCGAATTAGTGGCGATTGTCAAGGCGCCGGATCGGCGCTTGGACTTGATGCTGCCGACGGGGCTAGGGTCGGGACCGACAAGCCACGGAGGGGACAATGCAGTTCCACGACTACGAGACCTTGCGCTTCGACTACGCCGGCCGCGTGCTGCGCGTCACCATCGCCGGCAAGAGCCGCATGAACGGCGTCGATGCGCGCATGCACGAGGAGCTGGCGCGCGTCTTCCCGGACCTGCAGCGCGATCCCGACAGCGACCTGATCGTGCTGACCGGCGCCGGCCAGGCGTTCTGCGCCGGCGGCGACATGACCTGGTTCCAGGACATGATCGACGATCCCACCAAGTTCCGCGGCATCGCGCCGGAGGCCAAGCGCATCATCATGGGCCTGCTGGAGCTGGAGAAGCCGATCGTCTGCCGGCTCAACGGCGCCGCCGCCGGCCTGGGCGCCTCGCTGGCCCTGCTGTGCGACATCATCGTCGCCGACGAGACGGCCCTGATCGGCGACCCGCACGTCAAGGTCGGACTGGTGGCGGGCGACGGCGGCTCGGTGATGTGGCCGCAGCTCATCGGCTTCGCGCGCGCCAAGGAGATGCTGCTGACCGGCGACATGATCCGCGCCAGGGAGGCCGTCGGCATGGGCCTGATCAACCATGCCGTGCCGGCCGCCCAGCTCGACGCCAAGGTCGACGAGATCGTCGGCAAGATCCTCGGCAACCCGCGCTGGGCGGTGCGCTGGACCAAGACCGCCGTCAACGTCACCTTGCGCGACATCGCCAACAAGGTGAACGACGCCGCCATCGCCTACGAAATGCTGAGCAACATGACGAAGGATCGTCAGGAGGCGGTGCGCGCCTTCGTCGAGAAGCGCAAGCCCAGCTACACTGGGGAGTAGCCCATCGATCATCCGTTTCGGTGCAACAGGATGAGGCTGTCTACCTCTGTCGCCAACGAATACACATCACGGTGTTTCAGGGGTGTACAGCGATCCAGCCTTCGCGGGCGACTATTGTCCGATTATCAGCGGATGATCTCACGTCACCGCGGTAGGCTGCTATTGCAGCGAACGAAGCGACAACAGCATCCAGCGCGTCTGCACTTCTCTCGGCTGCTTCCCGAAACTCACAAAAGTCGACACGCTGCTTCAGGGCTCGAACTATCTCCTGCCGAACATTTGCTCCGTTGGGTCCGTTGTACCCTTGGAACGGCAAATTCCATGATTGAAGCTGCGCGGCTGGAAACGCCTCAACCAACATTCCATCCGTCGGATCCGACCATGGCCAGCACGGCGGAAACTGGGCGGTAGCAAGAAGTTTCATACAGGCGACGGCGAACGGGGCTCCTCCTCGGGGTGTCCACCAAAGTGTAGATCGAACATTGACCCCTTGGTCGGACCACAGTCTCTCTGTAAACTGGAAAGGTTTCTTTGTCTCCAATTCGGAGACTCTCTGCGCGAGATCGATCAAGCTTGGTCCACGTGGAATCGGCCTATCTCCTCACTCCAATCCGTCAACTTGCTCCAATAGCCTTTTCCATCCCTCGCTGGGAACATGCCTCCCGGGTATAGAAAAGGGGGCATCGATTGCAGCCGCCGAAAACTGTCCCGCCGCTAGGAGACGTGCCAACCTACGGAATGGCGCACCATCGCCAGGCAGTCGTTGTACGCGATCAAGCTCCATGACGCGTGGGGCACTGCCACCTCCGCACTTGATACGACAAATCCAAATATTTGAGTTCGAACAACCGGCGCCCCACGACTGGGCACTACCCGAGAAGTCTATTCCCAAGAACTCCATGCCCTGCTCCGTGAGTCATGAGCCCGCCTGAGTTGGCTAAAACTCTGTTCACCTCTCGTTGCCGAACAGGAATGTGTAGCTGCCGATCGCCGGCGCCGACGTGACGCCGAACGGCGCCAGGGCGCGGCGCGTCAGGATGGCGCGGGCGGCGGCCGACGTGGCGCGCGCGTCGGCGCCTTCCAGGACGACGGCCCATTCGACGACGTCGGAGAGCGGGTATGTGTCGCCCTTGGCCTTGCCGGGCGCGTTGGCGACCTCGAGGTCGTTGACGCCGGCGAATGCGCCCACCACGTCCGGCCGCCGAATCGCCGCCGGCAGGGCTTCGCTCTTCAGCCATGCCGCCAGGCGCGCCGCCCTGGCCGGATCAGGTACGAAGCGCACGCAGGTGACGGCGCCGCCGACGCCGTGCGCAAGATCGACGCGGATGCGCAGGGTCAGTCGACGGAAACGGGTGAACCGCGCCATGTTGCGCTGGCTCCACGGCGTCTGGTTCGCCAGCAGCTTCAGGTAGCGCGATGTCGCGAGATCGCCGACGGTGTCGCATTCGTAGGTCGCGAGGTAGCGCGGATCGGTCGCGGCGTCGGCCGCGACATAGCGCCGGGCGCGGCGGAAGCCGGGCAGGTTGACGCGCTCGTCGATGTGCTCGCGGTTGTACCACTCGTTGAAGTCGTGCGCGTCGCGCCGCTTCACCTCGTTGAGCACGATCAGCATGCCCTTGCCGCGCAGCGCCATGGCCTCCTCCCCTGCCGTTGCCGGACCGCAGGCTAGCACGCGGCCGGCCGGGGGGGGCGCGTGCCGTCCCTGCATGCCGCGCATGAGGCGGGCGCGTGCTGCCGCCGCGGCACGCGTGCTATAGATGGTTGCAACAAGACACGGCCAAGGGAGATCGCCCATGCCCGACACGGCGTCGCTGGCGCTGGAGGCGCAGCCGCAGACCCTGCGTATCGTGCCCACGGGCGGCCCGTTTGGCGCCCGGGTCGAGGGCCTCGACCGCACCCGGCCGTGCGACGCGGCGACCCGCGCTGCGCTCAATCGCGCCTTTCTCGATCACCAGCTGCTGGTCCTGCCCGGCGCGCCGATGACGCCGGCACAGATGCGCGACACCTCGGCGATCTTCGGCGAGGTCGTGCCGCAGCTGCTGCGCTACAAGCGCGTCGGCGAGCTGCCGGAAGTGTCGCGCATGGAAAGCACGCTCAAGGCCGACGGCACCACCGACAAGACCGCGATCCGCGCCGAGACCTGGCACACCGACGATTCCTACATGGCCGCACCGGCCAAGGGCACCGTGCTGCACGCGCTGCAAATCCCCAGCCGCGGCGGTACGACCTGGTTCTGCGACATGTACGGCGTCTACGCGGCGCTGCCGGCTGCCACAAGGCGGCGCATCGACGGCCGCAAGGCGGTGCACGCCTATGACACGGTGCGCGCCATCAACCGGCCCTCGGCGCGCACGCCGCAGGAGATCGCCGAGACGCCCGACGTGGTGCACCCGCTGGTGCGCACCCATCCCGAGACCGGCCGCAAGGCGCTGTACCTGAACTTCAACCGGCTCGACCGCATCCTCGACATGGAGCGCGCCGAGAGCGATGCGCTGCTCGACGAGCTGGCCGACGTGGCCCGCCAGCCGCGCTTCCACTACGGCCACCGCTGGACCTTGGGCGATGCGGTGGTGTGGGACAACCGCTGCCTGATGCACCGGGTCGATGTCGACTATCCCGTCGGCGAGGAGCGCATCATGCTGCGCACCCTGCTGCGCGGCGATCGGCCGGCGTGAAGCGCTTTCGATAGGGGTTGTCGCGGGCCACATCGACCTCATGCTGAGGAGGCCGCGCGTAGCGTGGCCGTCTCGAAGCATGGACCCGGAACGAGATGGACCGACCGATTGTGCGGTTGCCCCCCTTCGAGACGCGCCGCTGCGCGGCGCTCCTCAGGGCGAGGTAGTGGAATAGAGCTATGGAGCCCCATGCATGAAGATCGCGCGCATCGAGGACCTGCATTGCGACGCCGGCTGGCGCGTCTTCTCGTTCCTCAAGATCACCACCGACGACGGCCTGGTCGGCTGGTCGGAGTACAACGAGAGCTACGGCAGCCACGGCCTGACCCAGATCATCAGGAAGCTGGGCGAGCGCCTGATCGGCCAGGACCCGCGGCCCATCGAGCGCATCAGCGCGACGCTCTACGCCATCACCCGCCAGGCACCGGGCGGCATGAACGCCCAGGCGATCGCCGCCATCGAGAACGCGCTGCTGGACGTCAAGGCCAAGGCGCTGGGCGTGCCGGTCTACGCCCTGTTCGGCGGCCCGGTGCGCGATCGGCTCAATCTCTACTGGTCGCATTGCGGCAGCTACCGGCTGAACCATGCCGACAAGATGGGGCTGGAGCCGGTGCGCTCGTTCGACGACGTGGTGAAGCTGGGCCGGCACGTACGCGAGCGCGGCTTCTCGGCGCTGAAGACCAACATCTTCCGCTTCGATGCCCAGCCGCCCGCCATGCACCAGCCCGGCTTCGCGCGCGGGCCGGGCTACCCCGAGCTCAATCCCGATCCGCGCCTGCTGGCCATGATCCGCGACGGGCTGGCCGCCTTCCGCCAGGGCGCCGGGCCGGACATGGGCATCCTGCTCGATCTGAACTTCAATTTCAAAACCGAGGGCTACGTGAAGGTGGCGCGCGTCTGCGAGCCTTACGACCTCTTCTGGCTGGAGATCGACAGCTACGATCCCGAGGGTCTGGCCTATATCCGCGGCCGCGCCGATATGCCCATCGCGTCCTGCGAGTCGCTGTTCGGCCGGCGCCAGTTCCGGCCGTTCTTCGAGAACCGCTCGATGGACGTGGCGATCGTCGACGTGCCGTGGAACGGGCTGCTGGAATCGGTGAAGATCGCCGCCATGGCCGAGGCCTACGAGATCAACTGCGCGCCGCACAATTTCTACGGTCACCTCTCGACCCTGATGAGCGCCAATTTCTGCGCCGCGATCTCCAATTTCCGGGTGATGGAGATCGACATCGACGACGTGCCGTGGAAGGACGACCTGGTCACGCACCCGCCGGTGATCGAGAACGGCCAGCTGGTGGTGCCGACGCGGCCGGGCTGGGGTGCCGACGTCAACGAGGAGGCGGTGCGCGCCCATCCGCCCAGGCGCTGAGCCGGTGGCGGCCCGGGACGCCGGCCGTCGGGCGCGACATACGCAAATGTGATGGGGCAAGGCGCGCCGGGCCGCGCCGGCGGCTCGTGCGCCGTCGCGCGCCGGGCTAGCGTCCGGTGGCGTCAACAGCCCCGGAGGCGGCCATGCGCGTCGGCGCAGTCTTTCTCGCACTGGCGGTCGCGGCGATCGTCGGACTGCCCGCGCCGCAGGCGGCGGCGCAGGCCGTCGAGCGTCTCTACATCATGGATTGCGGCCACAACGCCGCCACCGACCAGGCGCGCTGGTCGCCCGGCGTCAACGTCGGCAAGCCCATCGAGCTGTCGGACAACTGCTATCTGCTGCGCCACGCGGCGGGCTGGATCTTGTGGGACACCGGCTATCCCGACGCGGTGGCCGACAAGCCCGTCACCGGACCGATCGGCACGGCGACGCGCAGCAAGACCCTGGCGGCGCAGCTGGCCGAAATCGGCGTCAAGCCGACCGACATCCGCTTCGTCGCCGTCTCGCACACGCACGGCGACCACGTCGGCAACGTCGATCTGTTTCCGACCGCGACGCTGCTGATCCAGAAAGCCGAGTTCGACTGGGCCTTCGCGCCCGGCAAGAAGCCGCCGTTCAACGCCGAGCGGCCGATCCGCAAGCTCGAGGGCGACCTCGACGTGTTCGGCGACGGCAGCGTCACCATCCTGTCGACGCCGGGTCACACGCCGGGCCACCAGGCGCTGCTGGTTCACCTGCCCAAGACCGGCTGGCTGGTGCTGAGCGGCGATGCGGCGCATTTCAAGGACAACTGGGACAACCGACGGGTGCCAACCATGAACGTCAGCGCCGAGCAGACCGTGGCATCGCTCAAGCGCATCGCCGATGTCATGGCCGAGAAGAAGGCGCAGCTCTGGATCAACCACGACAAGCCGCAAAGCCTGTCGCAGAAGCATTCGCCGGCGTTCTACGACTGAAGCCGGCGGCAGGCCCGGCCGCGGCACGCCCCCGATGCCGGCGCATTGTTGTGACGGCGACGCAACGCGCCGTCGACAGACCTCGCGCCGCCATCCCGGCGCATCCCCGTCACCGACAGCGCGGCGCGGGATCCGTGGTTGACGACGCGCCCTGCGCCGATCCGACCAGACCCTCGTTGCTGTCTACTCCGCTGCGGTCTTGGCGGCGTTGGCCTTGGTCGCCATCGGGCCCATCAGGCCGGAGGGATCGACCAGCTTGCCATGCGCGATCATGTTGTGGGCGTGCGCCAGGTGATGCAGCGCGAACGATGTCTGCATCGCCGAGCGCCTTCCCTGCGCGTCCTGGGCAGCGTTGACCGCCTCCTTCACCAGCTTCAGCGCGAACAGCGGCTTCTTGGCAATGCGCTCAGCCATGGCGAGCGTGAACGCCTCGAGCTCGGCGCGCGGCACGACGTGGTTGACCATGCCCAGCCGGTGCGCCTCGGCGGCGTCCAGCCAGTCGGCGGTGAACAGGAATTCCTTGGCCTTGCGCACGCCCAGCTCCCAGGGGTGCATGAAGAACTCGGCGCCGCCGACACCCATGGCCACGGTCTGGTCGAGGAACTGCGCGTCGTCGGCCGCGATGATGATGTCGCACGGCCACATCAGCATCAGCCCGCCGGCGATCGCCTTGCCGTGCACCGCCGCGATGGTCGGCTTGGGGATGTTGCGCCAGCGTTCGCAGAAGCCGATGTAGATTTCCTTCTCGCGCGCGAACTGCGCCTCGGCGCCCGGTTTGCCGAAGCCGCTCCAGGTCTCGACCGTGCGATGCCGGCGCATGGCGCCGTGTCCGTCGGACTCGCGCAAGTCGTGGCCGGACGAGAAATGCGGCCCGTTGGCGGCGACGATGATCACCTTGATGTCGTCGTCCTGCGCGGCACGGTCCAGCGCGTCATTGAAGGCGTAGAGAAAGGCCGTGTCCTGCGCGTTGCGCGTCTCGGGCCGGTTGAGCACGACGCGCGCCACATGCGGCGCGGGCGTCTCGTAGAGAATCGGCGTGCTGGCGGGCGCGGTCATGTGGGGGCTCCTCTCGTCTGGTCGCGACGATCCTAGCGCCGTCCGGCCGGCGCGGTCACGGCTGCCGGGCCGCACAGCGGATCGGGCCTGCGCGGGAGGCAAGGCGCGGGAGCGCCGCACGATGCCGCGCCGGACGCCATGCCGTCGAAGCGCATTCGCCCCGCGGCAGCGGGCGGTGAAGGCGACGACCGGTTCGCTCGCCGCGACCCGACGGGTCGCCGTCGGGACGGCGGCCGTCAGGCGTCCTCGCCGCCGGTTCAGCCCGCGCTGGACCCGACAACGGCGATGGCTTCGATCTCGACCAGGGTGTCCATCGTCGCCAGCGAGGCCACCTCGACCAGGGTGCTGGTCGGGAAGTCGCCGGTGAAGAACTCGGCGCGTGCCTTCCACACCTGGGTGTTCTGCCGGATGTTGACCACGTAGATGACGACCTTCACGACGTCGTTCATCTGACCGCCGGCGGCTTCGACGAGATGCTTGATCTTGCCGAAGATCACCTTTGACTGCTCGTATTCGTCGGCGCCCTCGTTCTTGTCGCCGACCCGTGCCGTCATGCCGGCGACGAACACCATGTCGCCGACCCGGATGCAGTTCGACCAGCGCTGCGGCGGCGGTTCCTGGACATTGGGGCTGATGACACGGGTGCGCTTGGGCATCGCTTCCTCCTTCGCCGAGATATGATCGCCGGCAGTCTATCAGCGAGCGCTCGGGAGCTGTCCATGCTCAAGGTCTGGGGCCGCCGCAGTTCCTTCAATGTGCAGAAGGTCCTGTGGCTCGTCGGCGAATTGGGGCTTAGTCACGAACATATCCCTGCCGGCGGCAGTTTCGGGCGTCTCGACGAACCGGCGTTCGGGGCGCTGAACCCGCACGGACGCGTGCCGGTCATCGAGGATGGCAACGTCGTGGTGTGGGAATCGCACGCGATCCTCCGCTATCTCGCAGCTCGCTATGACCGGGGCGGGCTCTGGCGTGAGGAAGCGGCCGCTCGAGCGTCGATCGATGGCTGGATGGACTGGTCGCAGACCGCGCTACAACCCGACTTCTTGAACGGCGTGTTCTGGGGCTACTACCGCACGCCCGCGGCACAGCGCGATCTGAAGGCCATTCGCCGGAGCATCGACCGTTGCGCGGCGCACTTCAGCCTGCTCGACCGCGTGCTGACGGCGCAACCGTTTCTGGCGGGCGCACAGCTGTCGCTGGCTGATTTCCCGGCCGGCACGTCGCTCTATCGCTATTTCGAACTCGATATCGAGCGCCCCTATGTCCCCAACGTGATCGCCTGGTACCGGCGACTTCAGCAACGGCCGGCCTATCGCGCCCACGTCATGGTTCCATTTGGCGAACTGCACGGTCGCCTCGAGTACTGACGTGCCTGCACCGTCAGATGCTCGCACACCTGCTTGGATGTCAGCGACTTGGCGGGACACGCGAGCACGACCTCGCCGTACTCCGTGACGCTGTTATGATCGACCGGCGCAGGTGCGACCTCAACAGACGACGCGAGCGGCAGGATCGCGCTCGGCGAGCACCAGCCGCCGGGGGCGCGTCACCAGTGCCGGCCCCGCAGTCAGCACAATGGCCGCCTCCGTCTCCCCGCCCTGATAGGGAGACGGCGACACGAAGCAACGGTCAGAGACTGCGAAACCTCAGCGCCAAACGTCGGCGTGCATGGCACGCCGATGTCTGTCGTTTGCTGACCCGCGGGCCCCTGCCATGCCTGCGGCAGGGGCCCTGCAATGCGCTACCCCGCCAGACGGCGGCGCATGGGCAGCTGGCGGATGCGCTTGCCGGTGGCGGCGGCGATGGCATTGGCCAATGCCGGCCCCACCGGCGGCACGCCGGGTTCGCCGACGCCGCCGAGCGGCAGCGTGTAGTCGCTCGCCGGCACGAGATGCACGTGCACCTCGCGCGGCGCCGAGTCCATGCGGGCCACCTCGTAGCCGTCGTAGTTGGACTGCACGACGCGGCCATCCTTGAAGGTGAGCTCACTCAGCATGGCGTTGCTCACCCCCATGATCACGCCGCCCTCCATTTGCGCGCGGATGCGTTCGGGGTTGATCTGCGGGCCGCAGTCGATCGCGATGTCGATGCGCGGGATGCTGATCCCGCCCTTGTCGTCGGCCTGCACTTCGGCCACCACGGCGATGTAGCTGACGAAGCTGTAGTGCGCCGCAATGCCCAACCCGTGACCTTTCGCCATGCTGCGGCCCCAGTTCGCGCCCTTGGCGACCGCCTCGATCACGCCGCGCAGCCGGCCGGTGTCGATCTGGTAGACCGCCGGATCCTCGCCGTGGTTCCAGACGTCGCCGACCGACGTCGGGTTGATCTTGCGCGCCGGGCCGATCAGTTCGAGCAGGTAGTCCTTGGGGTCCTTGCCCAGGGCCTGCGCGATCTCGGTCACGAAAGACTGGATGGCGAAGGCGTGCTGGATGTTCGCCACCGAGCGGTACCAGCCGATGCGCGCATGCGATTCGGCCTCGGGCGTCTCGGCCCGGATGTTGGGGATGTCGAACGGCAGGTTCACCAGCCCCATGCCCAGCTCGATCGCGAACGGCACCTTGACGTTGGGCGCGAAGAGCGAGGCGATCGACGGGAAGGCGCTGCGATGCCGCCACGCCACGAGCTTGCCCGAGGCATCGAGGCCGGCCTCCAGGCGCTGCATCGTGACGGTATGCAGGAAGCCGTTGCGCAGATCGTCCTCGCGCGTCCAGGTCACTTTCACCGGCGCGCCGTCCATCGCCTTCGACAGCAGGCCGGCCTCGACCACGTAGTCGGGCTTCGACTTGCGGCCGAATCCGCCGCCCAGCATGGTGACGTGGACCGTCACCTTCTCGGCCGGGATGCCGAGGAACTTGGCGAGCCGGATCCTGGCGGCCTGCGGCGACTGGGTGCAGGCCCAGGCCTCGCAGGCACCGTCGCGGACGCGCACCACGGCCGCGGGCGGTTCCATCGGCGCCTGCGCCAGATGCGGCACGTAGTACTCGGCCTCGATGCGTTTGGCCGCCGACGCCAGCGCGGCTTCGGCATCGCCCTGGTTGCGGACCACCTTGCCGGGCTTGCGCACCGAGGCCTCCAGCGCCGCCTTGTAGCTGTCGGAGCTGTAGGCGGCGTTGGCGCCATTGTCCCAGGTGATCTTCAGCGCCTCGCGGCCCTTGATCGCCGCCCAGGTGTTCGATGCCACGACGGCGACGCCGCCCAGCGGCCCGAACTCCGATGGCGGTGGCGTCGTGTCGAGCTGGACGACCTTCAGCACGCCCTTGACCTTCATCGCCTCGGCGGCATCGAACGACGCCACCTTGCCGCCATACACCGGCGGGCGCGCCACGACGGCGTAGAGCATGCCGTCGAGCCGCGTGTCGATGCCGAAACCGGCGCGACCGGTCGTGATGTCCATGCCGTCGATCAGGCCGATCTGGCCCTTGCCGATGTAGCGGAACTGCGCCGGGTCCTTGAGCTTCACATTTCCCGGTACCGGCAGCGCCGCGGCGGCCTTGGCGACCGCGCCGTAACCGATCTTTCGGTTGGAGGCGCGATGGACCAGCTCATGGTTGACCGCCTCGACCTGCTGCGCCGGCACGCCCCAGCTGGTCGCGGCCGCCTGGATCAGCATGGCGCGCGCCGCCGCGCCCATGCGCCGCAAGGTCATGAAGTGATGCCGCATGCTGCGCGAGCCGTCGGTGTCCTGGTTGCCGAAGCGCGCTTCGTCGCCCGGCGCCTGCGCCACCTTGACCTTCGCCCAGTCGGCCTCGAGCTCGTCGGCCACCACCATCGGCAGACTGGTGCGGATACCCTGCCCCATCTCGGAGCGATGACACGTGATGGTCACGGTGCCGTCGTCGGCAATGGCGACGAATATCTTGACGTCCTCGCGCAAGCCGTTGGGCATGCCGGCACCGGCGAATTTCTTCTCCTGCGCCCACACCGGCAGGCCGACCGACAGCACGAGACTGCCGGCGCCCGCGCCGGCGAGGAAATTGCGGCGACTGACGTTGCGGATCGCCGGACGCAAGGGTCGATGGTAAGTCATCGCCGGCCTCCTGCTGCTGCGCGGTGGATTGCGGCGCGGATGCGCGGATAGGTGCCGCAGCGGCAGATGTTGCCGCTCATCGCGGCATCGATGTCGGCGTCGCTCGGCTTGGCATTCTGCGCCAGCAGCGCGGCGGCCGACATGATCTGGCCGACCTGGCAGTAGCCGCACTGCGCGACATTGAGATCACGCCACGCCACCTGTACCGGATGCTTGCCGTCGGGGGACAGGCCCTCGATGGTCGTGATGGTGCGGCCGTCGACATCCGATACCGCGGTCTGGCAGGCACGCACCGCGACGCCGTCGACATGCACCGTGCAGGCGCCGCACAACGCCGCACCGCACCCGAACTTCGTGCCGGTCATTCCCAGCACGTCACGCAGCAGCCACAGCAGTGGCATGTCCCCCTCGACATCTACGCTGCGATCCTGGCCGTTGAGCTTGATCTTGAATGCCATCGCTCCCTCGCTGTCGGCTGGGTAAGAGGCACGCCGGCGGGCTGCCGGCGAGGGGAGCCTACGCCGGCCACCGCGGCGAAGCGATTCCGAAGCGCGCACGAATTCTTGAAATGTTTTTCTTCACTTGACCGCAATCTTGCGTCGCACCAGTCATTCCGCGCCAGTACTGGCCCGGCAAGCGGCCGGCAAAAATCGTTTTACTACATACAATTTGCTGCGGCGCGAGTTCAGACCTGCCGCACAACGCCCGCGGCGGCTTCGTCCGGATCGGCCGTCAGGGAGGGACTGCCTCAGACCATCAGATGCTTGCGCACCTGCTCCGGCGTCAGCGACTTCGCCGGGCCGGCCAGCACCACCTCGCCGCGGTCCATGACGCTGATATGGTCGGCCAGCGACTGCGCGAAGTCGAGATACTGCTCGACCAGCAGGATCGCCATGTCGCCGCGATCGGCGAGCATGCGGATGACGCGCCCGATATCCTTGATGATCGACGGCTGGATGCCTTCGGTCGGCTCGTCGAGCACCAGCAGCTTGGGGCGCGTGACGAGCGCGCGGGCGATGGCGAGCTGCTGCTGCTGGCCACCCGACAGATCGCCGCCGCGGCGGCTCAGCATGTCCTTCAGTACCGGGAAGAGCGTGAAGATCTCGTCGGGGATGTGGCGCAGCTCGCGGGCCAGCGGCGCGAAGCCGGTCTGCAGGTTCTCCAGCACGGTCAGCCGCGCGAAGATCTCGCGACCCTGCGGCACCAGCGCCAGACCACGGCGCGCCCGCTCATGCGGCTTGAGCGCCGAGATGTCCTCGTCCTGCCAGAAGATCTTGCCGCCCTTGATGGCCTGCAGCCCGAAGATGGCGCGCAGCAGCGAGGTCTTGCCGACGCCGTTGCGGCCCAGCACGCAGGCGATCTGGCCGGTCTCGGCGGAGACGCTGACGCCGCGCAGCGTGTGCGACGCACCGTAGAAAAGGTCGATGTTCTCGACGCGCAGCATCTAGCGCGGCCTTCCGTGGAACAGCCGTTGCCTCACCCTGAGGAGCCGGCCAACGGCCGGCGTCTCGAAGGGTGGGGAGCCACTCCAAGCGTGCTGCGCATCCTTCGAGACGGCCGCGCTCGCGCGCGCCCTCCTCAGGATGAGGATGTTGTGTGAACAATGCATCGCGTTGACACGCCTCATCCTTACCGGCCCAGGTAGACGTCGACGACGCGCTGGTCTTTCTGCACGTGGTCGATCGAGCCCTCGGCCAGCACCGAGCCCTCGTGCAGCACGGTGACGCGCGCGCCGAGATCGCGCACGAACTGCATGTCGTGCTCGACCACCACCAGCGTGTGGCTGCCGG
>JAHCJT010000090.1 GCA_026126245.1 Alphaproteobacteria bacterium | reverse complement strand
CTTGTAGAAATGAGCCACGCCCTTGATGGCGAGGTTGTTCGACTCGGTGGCGCCCGAGGTGAAGATCACTTCCTTCTCGTCGGCGCCGATCAGCTTGGCAATCTGGCCGCGCGCCTTCTCGACCGCCTCCTCCGCCTCCCAGCCGTAGCTGTGGCTGCGCGAATGCGGGTTGCCGAACTTCACGGTGAAGTACGGCATCATCGCTTCCAGCACGCGCGGATCCATCGGCGTCGTGGCCTGGTAGTCGAGGTAGATCGGCTGGTCGTTGCGTCGCAGGCTGTTGATCGCGTTCATCACAAACTCTCCCACCTCACGCCGCAACCGTTGCCGGCCGTGCCGCCGGGCTCAGCCGGCGGTAGACCTCATGCCACGCGGCGACGAACCGCGCGATGTCGCCGGCTTGTGTCGTCCACCCAAGGCTGACCCGAAGCGCTGAGGCGGCCTCGCCGGCACCCGCACCCATGGCCGCCAACACATGCGACGCACTCACCTTGCCCGACGAGCAGGCCGAGCCGGCGCTGACGGCAATCCCCGCCAGGTCGAACGCCATGAGCTGCGTTGTCGCAGGAACGCCTGGCATCGCCACGCAGCTGGTGTTGGGCAACCGCGCCGTGTCGGCGCCATAGAAACATATGTCCGGCGCGATCCGCGCGAGGTCACGTTCCATCCCGTCGCGCAACGCCGACAGTCCCGCGATCCCATCCAGATTTTCGCGCGCGATGGCAGCCGCAACGCCGAAACCAGCGGCGCCGGCTACGTTCTCCGTGCCGGCGCGCCGGCCGCGCTCCTGGCCACCGCCGCGCGCCATGGCGTTGAACGGCGCGTCTGCACGCAGCACGACCGCCCCGACGCCCTGCGGACCGCCCAGCTTGTGAGCCGAGAGACTGAGGTAGTCGACGCCCAACGTCGGCATATCGATCGCAATCTTGCCTGCGGCCTGCACGGCGTCGCAATGGACAGCCGCACCGGCAGCGCGCGCAATTCGCACGACCTCGGCAACCGGCTGAATGGCACCGGTTTCATTGTTGGCCAGCATCACCGAGACCAGTGCCGGCACGTCCGATGCCGCCAGCATGCGCTCCAGCGCCGCGAGATCGACGATGCCTGACGATGTCACGGGAATGAATTCAACGTCATCCGTCGCGCTGCGGACGCTGTCGTGCTCGATGGCCGACACGATCACCCGCCGCCGCGCCGCGCCGCGCACTACGCTGTTGTTGGCCTCGGTGCCGCCGCCGGTGAAAACGACATCCGCTGGCCGTGCTGCGACAAGGGCGGCCACTGCCTCACGCGCCCGCTCGACGCGCGCCCGCATGGCGCGGCCGAAGCTGTGCACCGACGAGGCATTGCCGACACCGCGCATGACCTCTTCGACCGCAGCGATGGCCTGCGGGCGCATCGGCGTCGTGGCGTTGTGGTCGAGGTAGATCCGGTCGGTCATGGCTGCGCAATGAGTTCGATCAGTCGTTGCCTCACTCGGCGGCCAGGGCATTGGCCGCGGCTGGTCCGTTGAGTTGCGGCAATTGCTCGGTGGCATCGCTCTGCAGCGTGCTGAACGGCCGGGCAGCGCCCAGCACGCGCCGTTCGACGACGTCGAGGAGCGTGACCGAGCTGAGGAACAGCTGGATCTGGTTGCCCAGTTCGGCCCACAGGTCGTGGGTCAGGCAGCGCGAATGGTCGCTATGGCAGCCCAAGGGCGACTCTGCCTTGCAGCGGGTCGCCTTGATCGGCTCGTCGACCGACAGAATGATATCGGAGATGCGGGTCTCGCCGGCTGCGCGCGCCAGACGGTAGCCGCCGCCCGGACCCCGCACGCTTTTCACCAGGCCGCCGCGACGCAGCCGCGCGAACAGCTGTTCCAGATACGACAGCGAGATTTCCTGTCGCGCCGAAATGTCCGCCAGGGAAACAGGCTTGTGCGCGCCGTGGCGTGCCAGGTCGACCATGGCCATGACAGCGTAGCGTCCCTTGGTGCTCAGCTTCATGCTCAGTCTCCTTCAGCCTCGGGCGCCCCGATGGCCGCCCGACGCGCCGTCCAAACCGCCGATTCTGCGATCATCTTGAAATCGCTCTTGAAAAGGAGGTATCCGCCCCCGATAGTGCCAGTCGAAACAAGCCCTCGGCGTCAAGAACCGGCTGTCGCCATCGGATATAGAAAGCCCGAGCGCGTTGGTCAAGTTTCCTGATAGTGTGTCCGCATGGCAAGAGCTTAGTTTCCCAGCCAAAGCGTCGGGTACTAAGGACGAGTGTTGCGACAGCGTAATGGATAGGGCGAATGCCTGATGTGATCTACACCGGCCCCGACGGACGCCTGGAGGGCCGCTACCACCAGAGCAAGGAAAAGAACGCACCGATTGCGCTCATGCTCCACCCGCATCCCCAGGCGGGCGGCAACATGAACAACAAGGTGGTGTTCACGCTGTTCCATGTCTTCGTGACGCGCGGCTTCTCGGTCCTGCGCTTCAATTTCCGCGGCGTCGGCCGCTCGCAGGGCACGTTCGACAATGGTCTGGGCGAGCTGAGCGACGCGGCTGCCTCGCTTGACTGGCTGCAGAGCATGAATCCCGACGCCAAGGCGTGTTGGGTGGCCGGCTTTTCGTTTGGCGCCTGGATCGGCATGCAACTGCTGATGCGCCGTCCGGAGATCGACGGCTTCATCTCGGTGGCGCCGCCCGCCAACAGCTACGACTTCGCCTTTCTGGCGCCCTGCCCGTCGTCGGGCCTGATCGTGCACGGCGACAAGGACGAGGTGGTGCCTGCCGCCGATATCGCCAAGCTGGTCGGCCGCCTGTCGCAGCAAAAGGGTATCACCGTGGAATCGCGCACCGTGAAGGGCGCCAACCACTTCTTCCACGATTGCCTCGACAAGCTCGCGGTCGAGGTCGACCGCTATGTCACCAAGTCGATGAGTGAAGTAGCCAAGCCTGAGGAAAAATAGCACTCAGGGGCTGAACAGGCGGCCTCCGGTCAGGGCAGCGGTGACGCCCGTGGTGGTCGGAAAGCTGAGCGGCAGGCCACGCAGGCTGCGCACAGCCAGAAAACCGAATGCCTGCGCCTCCAGGAAGTCGGTGTCCCAATCCGGCTGCTGTTCGCTGACTTTAACTTTAGAAAACCCCTTTAGTTTATTGATAATCGAGGGGTTTTTTGCGCCGCCGCCTGTCACAACCCAGGCGGTCGGTGGGGCGGGCACGTAGGCCAACGCACTGGCGGCCGCGGCGGCGCAAGCCGCCGCCAAGGTGGCGGCGCCATCGTTTACTGAAAGTCCATCTGCCAAATCGAAATTAAAATCATTTCTATCCAATGATTTAGGAGGTTTTCTTAAGAAATAAGGAGAATTTAAAAATTGTCCTATGCGGCCTTCCGCGGATGTCCCCAGCCGCGACATGTGGCCATCGCGATCGAATGCCTCCCCACCGTGCCGCCTCACCCAGTCGTCGAGCGGTGCGTTTCCTGGGCCAGTGTCGAACGCCAGCATCGCTCCGTCCTCGCCGATCCAGGTGATATTGGCGACGCCGCCGATGTTCAGCACGGCGACGGGCAGCCGTAGCCGCCCGTCGCGCACGGCGCGCCGCACCAGCGCCTGGTGATAGATCGGCACCAGCGGTGCGCCCTGGCCGCCGGCCGCCACGTCCGCGGACCTGAAATCGGCCACGACCGGCAGCCCGATCTCGCGCGCCAGGCTGGCCGCATCGCCGATCTGCCAGGTGAAGCGCCGGCCCGGACGATGTGTGATGGTCTGGCCGTGCAGCCCGATGACGTCGACGTCGGACGACCGCAGGCCGGCGTCGCCGGCCAGGAACCTCGCAATGGCATCGCGATAGGCGCGCGTCACCAGATGCTCGGCCTGCGCCGTGTCGGGCGACGGCTGATCAGCCCCCAGCACCCGGCGCACCGCCTCTCGCACAGGCTCGTCGTAGGGCAGTGTGAGCGATGGCCCGAATGCATGAATCTGCTCGCCGTCGGTCTCGATCACCGCCAGATCGATGCCATCCAGCGACGTGCCGCTCATCAGGCCTAGGGCCCGCAGCCGCTCGCCGCGCCGAGCACGCGTCAGCAGGTCGCTCATGCCGCCATCGATCCTTCGCCCACAACCTTCAGCCGACCGGGAACGTCGCGTTGTTCGCCGGCCCTGCGCCGTGTTACAGGACCGCCCCGCCGCCAGGCAACGGCGGACGAAGAGCGGTCACGGCCCGGACATGTCGACGTTCAAATCCGATTTCATGCGCATCGTGCACGAGCGGGGCATGGTGCACCAATGCAGCGACGCGACCCGCTTCGATGAGCTGCTCGCCTCGGGCCGGCGGGTTGCCTACATCGGCTTCGACTGCACTGCCGATTCGCTGCACGTCGGCCACCTGCTGCAGATCATGCTGCTTCGCTGGTGGCAGAAGACCGGCCACAAGCCGATCGCCCTGATGGGCGGCGGCACCACCAAGGTCGGCGATCCCTCGGGCCGCGACGAGACGCGCCAGTTGCTCAGCAATGAGCAGATCGAGGCCAACATGGCGAGCATCAAGCGGGTGTTCGCCAACTACCTGCGCTTCGGCGACGGCGCCGCCGACGCCGTCATGGTCAACAACGCCGACTGGCTCGATACGCTGCTCTACATTCCGCTGCTGCGCGACGTCGGCCGGCACTTTTCCGTCAATCGCATGCTCACCATGGACTCGGTGAAGCTGCGGCTGGAGCGCGACCAGCCGCTGACGTTCCTCGAGTTCAACTACATGATCCTGCAGTCCTACGACTTCGTGGAGCTGTGGAAGCGCCATCAATGCATCGCCCAGATGGGCGGATCGGACCAGTGGGGCAACATCGTCATGGGCGCCGATCTCGGCCGCCGCATGCACGGCGCCGAGCTGTTCGCCTTGACCTCGCCGCTGCTGGCGACGAGTTCGGGCGCCAAGATGGGCAAGACCGCCGCCGGTGCCATCTGGCTCAACAGTGAACGGCTGTCGGCCTATGACTTCTGGCAGTACTGGCGCAATTCGGAGGACGCCGACGTCGGCCGCTTCCTGCGCCTGTTCACCGAACTGCCGCTGGATGAGATCGCGCGCCTGGAAGCGCTCGGCGGCGCAGAGATCAACGAGGCCAAGAAGGTGCTCGCCACCGAGGTCGCTCGTTTGTGTCACGGCGAGGCAGCGGCGACACAGGCGGCCGAAACGGCGCGACAGACGTTCGAACAGGGCACGCTGGCCGCCGACCTGCCGACGATCGAAATCGCCAGGTCCCGCTTGGTGAGCGGCATGCCAGCCTTCGAACTGTTCGCCGAAGCGGGTCTGGCCAGCAGCAAGGGCGAAGCCCGGCGCCTGATCAAGGGCGGCGGCGCGCGCATCAACGATGCGGCCGTAACATCCGACAACCAGCCCGTGTCCCTGGCCGACGCCGGCGGCGACGGCGTGATCAAGCTGTCGGCCGGACGCAAGCGGCATGTCCTGATCCGCGCTGCCTGAGCTGAGCCATCGGCCACCGGCCGCGACGTGACGCCGCGCCTGGCTGCGCCGCCGGCGGCCAGCGCGCGGGCACAGCCGTGCGCGCCGCGACACCGCGTCCTGCCGCATGGGGATAGCGACGGGCCTCGCCACGTATGGACTGCTGGGACCCCTCCCTTTGTCCCGAAGGAGAATGGATGTTCAACAGGAAGCACCTCATGGCCGGCCTGGTTGCCGGTTTGGCGCTTGCCGGCGGCGCGGCCGCCCTCGCCCAGCCAACGCCGAAGCCGGAGGCAGGCCCGCAGCCGGACCGTCGCCAGGCCATGATGCAGCGCATGTGCAGCGAAATGCCGGCGCGCGCCGCCGGCCGGTTGGCCTACACCGAGGTCCGGATCGGCATCACCGATCAGCAGAAGTCGGCCTGGCAAACCTTCAGCCAGGACGTGAAGGCCGCCATGGCCCCGATGCAGAAACTGTGCACGGAACGGGCGGCGATGCCGAGGCCTACCACACCACCCGATGCCGCAACGCAGCTTGGCGAACGCGAGAAGATGCTCACGGCGATGCTGGAGACGACCAAGGGCCTGCGGCTCGCGGTCGAAAAGCTGACGCCGTCGCTGACCGATGATCAGAAGAAACAGGTCGCCGAGATCGTCGGCCGCATGGGCCGCGGCCCTGGAGACCGCGGGATGCGCGGCGACCGGATGATGCATCGCCACGACCATGGACCGGGCTTCGGCCCGGGTCGCGGCCCGATGTCGCCGATCAACACGCCGCCGTCGGGCCCGCCGCGCTGATCGCGCAGGCTTTGCCCGGGAAGACTGACGACGAAGCCGCGATCAACCCGATCGCGGCTTCTTCATTCTCCATCAATGCAGCACGTCACGCCGCGCGATCGCACGCCGTCCAGCTAGGTCCGGGTTCGTCGCCTGACTTCGCGTTCGACAACCTCTTCAACGATTTGCGGCAGGTTCTTGTCGATCCAGTCGTGCAGCATCGGTTGCAGCATGTCGCGCACGACCTCCTCGAGCGTGCGGCCGCCGCTGGGGACTGGCGCCGGTTCCACAGCAGTGATCGGTGGCTTCGCGCTTTCGACGGCGCGGGCGAGCCGGTCCATCGCCGACAGGATCGGGTCCTCCGGCGCGGCGGCGGGTGCCTCTTCCGGCGTTTGAGCGGCGACAGGCGCCACACCGCTGACCGCGACGGCGATCGCCGCCGGCGCCGTCCGCTGTACAGGCGCCTCGCGCCCGGCGGGCTCCTCGGCGGCCGGCATCATCGGGATCGCCGACGATACCGGCGTCAGGGTGACGGTCGGCATGGCCTGCGGCGGCTTGATCTCCGGTGGCGACGGGGCCTCAAATGGCGTCCGGACGGGCGGTCTTGCGACGTCTTCACCGGGTTCCTCGACCAGTTCCGTCAGCAGCAACACATCGTCATCAGGATTGGCTGAGCGTTCCGGCCGGACCGGCGCGCCCATCGCCGGGCCGGCCGCCGGCAGCGGACCAACCCGGCCCCGCTGTGGCGTCGCCGTGGCCGGCGTCTCGCCCGCTGGTACGACGCGGGCGCCGTCTTCCTCAATGATCTTCCGGATGGACGAGAGAATGTCGTCCATCGAAGGGTCCTTTGGCGATCTGCTATCGCTCATCCCCCGATCACCTCTCAGGCGTTCCACCCGACTGCACGTGACAATCGCACGATCCGCGGGCAGTCGTCCCCCGACCGACATTGCCTCTTGGTGCAACGCGTTGGCCGGATGCGCCAACCCGAGCCATAGCTACAAACCGCTCTTGCCATGCTACCCGAAAGAGCGCGATGGGCGCTCTGCACGCAATTATATTTTCAGAATAGCATTGATAGTTGGTCCCTCGGTAGGGACATTGTTACATCGGCCAGCCAAATTCCGGCGGTGACTTGGCCGCACCGCCGCCTAGAAGACGAATCGGCTTGGCTGCTCGAAGCCCGGCAGCATCGGCGTGCCGGCATCAAATACCGGTCGCGACGAGAACACACCGCCGTCCTTGCGCCCCAGATGGGCACGGCCGGGATAGCCCGGTTGCCCACCACCGATGATCGCCACGAGCCGACCACCTTCCGCGAGCTGTCGGGTAAGACCGTCGGGGATCGCCGGGACGGCACCCTCGATCAAGATGATGTCATAGAGGCCGCCAGCGGAGTGACCGCCATCCAGCGCGCCCTCCACAACCGTGACATTGTCGGCGCCGACTGTCGGCAGGAGTTGCCGGGCGCGGCCCGCCAAGGCCGAATCGCTCTCCAGCGCCACCACCGAACGCACCAGGCGCCCCATCACGGCCGCGCCGTAACCCGGCCCCGCCCCGACGACCAAAGCACGATCGCCCTCGCTAGGCTGCGCCAACTGGATCAACCGTGCCAGGACCATCGGTTCCATCAGGTAGCGGCCGCCGCCCACAGGCAACGCCTCGTCGACATAGGCGAGCGAGGCACGGTCGTCGGGCAGGAAACGCTCGCGCGGCAAGAGCGCCAGGGCCTCCAGCACACCGGGGTGAATGATGTGGTTGGGACGCAACTGGCTTTCCACCATGTTGCGCCGGGCGAGGGCGAAGTCGGTCGGCATGCAGATCCCGCAAGAGACGGTGGCAGCAGTGGAAAATGGCGCGGCGGTTATAAACGGCCGTCAATGGCCGGGCAACCGCGCCTGGCCGGGCGAGATCCCGCCATACGGCCGCGCCTTGACCCTCCCGTCGGTCGCGTCCTATACCGCGCGGGCCCATCATGCCGGCCCGATGGCAGAATGGCTATGCAGAGGACTGCAAATCCTTTTATGTCGGTTCGATTCCGGCTCGGGCCTCCAAGATGCGGCATGCGGGTGGCGGTACCGCGGCGCCATCCGTGCCTGTCCGCGCATCGGAAAAATTCCTTGCAAGGCCCGGCTGCCTCTGCAAAAAGCCGCGCTCTTGGACGGAATTTGGCCGTCCGCGCCGCTTGATCCGGAGTAGCTCAGCGGTAGAGCAGGCGGCTGTTAACCGCCGGGTCGGGGGTTCGAATCCCTCCTCCGGAGCCAGTTTCAGGGGTCGCTTCCGTGCGGAAGCGACCCCTTTCCGCTTCGCCCCCTCCATCGTCGCCCAAGAGCTGCGCCATGACCGATGCCCCGCCGGACGAAAAGGTCATCTCCGCGACGCACCGCATCGCCTTTCAGGGCTATTTTCGCATCAGCGAACACCGCATCCGCCACAGCCTGTTCAAAGGCGGCATCGGACCCGAGATCAAGCGCGAGGTGCTCGAGCGCGGCCATGCCGCCGCCGTGCTGCCCTATGACCCGGCGCTGGACCGCGTCGTTCTGATCCGCCAGTTCCGGGCCGGCGCGCATGTGGCCGGCCGCCATCCGTGGATGTGGGAACCGGTGGCCGGCATCATCGAGGCCGGCGAGACCCCCGAAGATCTCGTGCGGCGCGAAGCGCAGGAGGAAGCCGGCCTCGACCTGGGTGAACTGATCCCGATCCATGGCTATTTCAGCAGCCCGGGCGGCTCATCCGAGACCACGCAAACCTTCTGCGGTCGGGTCGATTCACGCGGCGTCGGCGGCGTGCACGGCCTGATCGATGAGGGCGAGGACATCCTGGTGCGAACCTTCGCGCTGGAGCAGGCCAGGGCGCTGATGGCGAACGGCGAGATCGGCAGCGCGTCCGGCCTGGTCACCCTGCAATGGCTGCTGCTGAACCGCGACACGGTGCGCCAGCGCTGGCGCTGATCACGGACCTCGATCGGCCTGGCGCGGCGCGCCGCCACGCCGCTTCTCCACCGCCGCCACGTCAAGGCGCCTCATGCCCAAAGTCGTCGTTGTCGGCAGCCTCAACATGGACCTGATCGTGCGCGCGCCACGCCGGCCGGCGACGGGCGAGACGGTCATGGGCGACGATTTCCGCATCCTGCCCGGCGGCAAGGGCCTCAATCAGGCCGTGGCGGCAGCCCGCCAGGGGGCGGCGACGGCCATGATCGGCCGGGTCGGCGACGATGATTTCGGCCGCCGCTTCCTGGCTTTTCTCGACAGCGAGGGGATCGACCGCAGCGGCGTGCGCACGACGCCGGATTGCGCCACCGGCGTGGGCATCGTGACGCTGGCCGGCGGCGACAACGCCATCATCGTGGCGCCCGGTGCCAACATGCGCTTGACCCCGGACGAAGCTGCCAACCTGCCGCTGGCGGCGGGCGACGTGTGCGTCGGGCAGTTTGAGGTGCCGCTCGCCGCCACCGAAGCCGCGTTCCGCCGCGCCCGCGATGCCGGTGCTGTCACGATCCTCAATGCCGCGCCGGCCCAGGCGTTACCGGGCGCGCTGCTCGAGGTCGTCGACATTCTGGTGGTCAACGAGATCGAGCTGGCAACTTTGTCCGGCGCGCCGATTTCGCAGTCCAGCGGGGCTGCCGAGATCACCGCCGCGGCGCGCGGCTTGCTGCGTGGCGATCGGCTGGTGATCGCCACGTTGGGCGCCCGGGGCGCGATGGCGGTCAGCCGCGAAGGCCTGCACGAGGTCACCGGCCACGTCGTGCCGGTGATCGACACGACCGGCGCCGGCGACTGCTTCGTCGGCGCGTTCGCGGCAGCGCTGGCCGGTGGCTGCGATCGCCTGTCGGCGCTGGCGCGCGCCAATGCCGCCGCGTCGCTGTCGGTGCAGCGACCTGGCGCGGCGCCCGCGATGCCGACCGCGGCCGAGCTTCACGAGGGTCTCTCACGTACCCATTAGGCGGCAGCCGTTGCGGCCGGCGTCTGCCGTCGCCTAGGCTGTGGCGACGCCTGCACACGATGCGAGGAATCCACGATGGACGTCCGCTCCGGGTTTATCGACACCATCGGCAACACGCCGCTCATCCGGCTCAAGGCTGTTTCCGAGGCCACCGGCTGCGAGATCTACGGCAAGGCGGAATTCCTCAACCCCGGCGGCTCGGTCAAGGACCGCGCGGCGCTGGCCATCGTCGAGGATGCGGAGCGCAAGGGTCTGCTGCGGCCCGGCGGCACCATCGTCGAGGGCACCGCCGGCAACACCGGCATCGGCCTAGCGCTGGTCGGCAACGCCAAGGGCTATCGCACCGTCATCGTGATGCCCGAGACGCAGAGCCAGGAGAAGAAGGACATGCTGGTCCTGTGCGGCGCCGATTTGCGGCTGGTGCCGGCGGTACCCTACCGGGATCCCAACAACTACGTGAAATACTCTGGCCGCCTTGCCGAGGAACTGGCCAAGACCGAGGCCAACGGCGCCATCTGGGCCAATCAGTTCGACAACGTCGCCAATCGTGATGGACACTACAAGACCACCGGGCCGGAGATCTGGAAGCAGACCGACGGCAAGGTCGACGGCTTCACTTGCGCCGTCGGCAGCGGCGGCACGCTGGGCGGCGTGTCGCTGGCGCTGAAGGAGCGCAACCGCAACGTCAAGATCGCGCTGGCCGATCCGATGGGAGCGGCACTCTACAGCTGGTACACGCGCAAGGAGCTGAAGGCGGAAGGCTCGTCGATCACCGAAGGCATCGGCCAGGGTCGCGTAACGGCCAACCTGGAAGGCGTCGAGGTCGATCTCGCCTACCAGATCAGCGATCAGGAGGCTCTGCCCTACCTGTTCGACCTGATCCAGCACGAAGGGCTGGTCCTCGGCGGCTCATCGGCGATCAATGTCGCCGGCGCCGTGCGCCTGGCCAAGGAGCTCGGCCCGGGCAAGACCATCGTTACCGTGCTGTGCGATGGCGGCCAACGCTACCAGTCCAAGCTGTTCAACCCGGCCTTCCTGCGCGAGAAGAACCTGCCGGTGCCGAAGTGGATGGTCTAGGCCACCGAGGTATCGCAGGAAGGCGTATCGTCCTGGTGGGCCGCACGGCCGATCGCGCGGTTGCTGGCGCCGCTGTTTGCTGTCGCCAGCCGGGAGCGGAGGGATCCCATGCCATGCTATGTCATGCTTGAATTTACCGCCAAGCCCGGCACCGGACCGGATGTGCTCGCGGCGTTGCGCGAAGCGCTGCCGGAGACCCGCAACAAGGACGGCTGCCTCAGCCTCGACGTGACGGTCAACCAGGACGACCGTGACAACATGCTGCTCGTCATGAGGTGGGCCACGCGAAGGCAATACGACACCTATCGGGCCTGGCGAGAGGCGAACGGCGACGTACAGCGATTTGCAGACCTGACAGTCGGCGGCCTGTCGACTCGCTTCTTTGACCCGACCGACGCTTAGCCCGTTCAATTTGACGGCCGACTCCTGGCGACATCGCCCCGACCTTCACCCGAGCGACATTTACCGCCCTTAAAGGGCGCGACTCTCCGGATCGTGGCCTGGCGAGCTTAGTTTATTTGCAATTCTAAGAATAATATGACGATATAGTTAACAGTGTTGAAGACTCTCTATAGTCACTTGCAGCTACATTGTCGTCTGTATTGCCAGATATGTAGTCATTCTAAATTTCCGCCCAAATCCCTTTCTTCGGCAGTTCATGCCGCTATCTTTGCCGGCGGCTCGCGCACCGATCGCCCGTCGCCCCGTAGCGACCGCCTATGGCGAATTGGCCGTCGTCCTGAGCGCAGTAAGAGATCCTGCGATGGTAATGCCCGTCAAAGGCGGTGTCGGTGAATCACCGGTCCCGCAGTGCCGGGAGCAATACCGCAAGGTCCTTCGCTACGCTCAGGACGACGGCAAACGACGGCACAGTTTCCGCATGCGATGGCCCTGGGTCGTAGGGAGATTGCCTGATCTGGCCCGGGAACCCGTTGCGCCGCTCTCGTTTGGCGCCGATCGACCCGACCGCTGTCCGGCTGCAGCACCTCTCGACGCTCCCCGGAATTCGCCCTATATCGGGCGCGTTCACGCCGGCAGCTTGGCCGGCGGCAGCCGCTCGAAGAGACTCATGGCCGAAGAATTGTTCCGACAGGATGCGTACCTGAAGAGCTGCGAGGCGACCGTCGTCGCCGTCGACGACAAGGGCATCCGGCTTGACCGAACGGTGTTCTACCCGACCGGCGGCGGTCAGCCTGGCGATCGCGGCACGCTGACGACCGCGGATGGCCGCAGTATCGTCATCCTCGACACGATCAAGGCCGATGCCGACATCGCGCATGTCCCGGCACCCGATGCGCCGCGCCCATCGGTCGGCGACAAGGTCGTGGCAGCTGTCGACTGGGAGCGGCGCCATCGCCACATGCGCATGCACACCGCACTGCACCTGATGTCGGCGGTCATCAAGGGCGACGTCACCGGCGGCCAGGTGAACGTCGACAAGAGCCGGCTGGACTTCAACCTTTCGGGCGACGTGCCGGCCAAAGAGCAGGTTACGGCAGAGGTCAATCGCCTGATCGCTCTCGATCGCAGCGTGACGCCGCGCTGGATCACCGACGAGGAACTGGCGGCCCGGCCGGAGCTGGTGAAGACCATGAGCGTGCGCCCGCCCAGCGGTGCCGGACGCGTACGGCTGCTCGCGATCGAAGGCGTCGACCTGCAGGCCTGCGGCGGCACGCATGTCGCGCGCACGGCGAGATCGGCCGCATCGACTGCATCAAGGTCGAGAACAAGGGCAAGATGAACCGCCGTTTCATCATCGCGCTGGCGGAGTGACTCGACCGTAGCGCCACACCGCCCGTCTCCACCGCGACCAGCCTAGTGCCGCGCCACGCAGCCCTTGACCAAAGCAAGCAACAACATCGAGGAAATGCCATGTCCTACACCCGTCCCGACGCGCTGGTCAGCACCGAGTGGCTGGCAGCCCATCTCGACGCTCCCGACGTGCGCGTGGTTGACGGCTCGTTCTATTTGCCGGCCCAGAAGCGCGACGCCAAGGCAGAATACGCCCAGCAGCACATTCCGGGTGCCGTGTTCTTCGACATCGACGAGATCGCCGACACCGACAATCCCCTGCCCCACATGATGCCGTCGCCCGAGAAATTCTCGGCGCGCGTGCGCAAGCTGGGGCTGGGCGACGGCGTGCGCATCGTCGTGTATGACGGCAGCCCGATGATGGGCGCCTGCCGCGTCTGGTGGATGTTCCGTGCCTTCGGTCATCACGACGTGGCGGTGCTCGACGGCGGCTTGCCGAAATGGTTGCGCGAAGGCCGGGCGGTGACCGACGAGCCGCCGTAGCCGCGCGAGCGGCACTTCACGGCACGGCTGGATTCGACTCTGGTCCGCGATGTCGGCCAGGTGAGGCGTCTGCTCGACAGCGGCGCCGAACAGGTCGTCGACGCCCGGGCGGCGCCGCGCTTCCGCGGCGAGGCGCCCGAGCCGCGGCCGGGTCTGCGCCTGGGCCATATGCCGGGCGCCCTGAACCTGCCCTATGGTGAGTTGATCGACCCGAAGACGGGCACCATGCTGCCCGAGGCGGCTCTCAAGCAGCGCCTCGCCGCTGCCGGGATCGATCCGACCAGGAAGGTCACGGCGAGCTGCGGTTCGGGCGTCAGCGCCTGCGTTGTCGCACTGGGTCTCTACCTGAGCGGTGCGCGCGAGGCCGCGATCTACGACGGTTCATGGGCCGAATGGGGCAGCCGTCAGGACACGCCGATCGTTGGCGGCGCCTGAAGCACCGGACGCGGCGCGCCCCGACGGCGAAATGCGGCCGCCGAACGACGACAGCCTGGGTCACAAACCTGATTACCCGGATGGCTCCGCCGCGCAAGACAGGCCCGTCGTCCCGAGCAGAGCCGCGCGAAGCGCGGTGCAGTCGAGGGACCTCCTCTCCACGACGAAGGCCGTCGTTGCCGAAACAAGGTCCCTCCAGGCGGCCCTTCGGGCCTTAGTCGGGACGACGGACGTTCGGCGGAGCCATGCGGGTAATCAGGATCGCAAACAGCCCGCCTTGATCGCGCAGTCCGCGAGGCGCAGCGCGTCTGAATCTAGGTGCGGGCGGCGCAAACGGCGCAGGTGCCGTTGACTTCCAGGGTCATGTGCCGCGTCAGAAACCCGCGATCGCCCGCGCTGCGCGCAATCGCCTCGGCCAGTGCCGGATCCTGCAATTCGTCGGCGTTGCCGCAGCGCTGGCAGATCAGGAAAAATCCGCGATGACTCTCGCCCGGCTGCGGGCAGCCAACAAACGCATTGAGCGACTCGATGCGGTGGACCAGGCCGTGCTCCAGCAGGAAGTCGAGGGCGCGGTAGACAGTCGGCGGCGCCGAGCCCAGCCCCTCGGTGCGTAGCGATTCCAGGATGGCGTAGGCACCCACCGGCTTGTGGCTCGCCCACACCAACTCGAACACGCGACGGCGCAGATCGGTGAATCGGGCACCGTGCTGCCGGCACACGCCTTCGGCCAATACCAGGGCGTCTTCGACACAATGGGCGTGATCGTGCTGGGCCCCCGGTTGCGGACGGGCGATCGCGACGGGCGGATCCTGTGTCATTGCCAGCGCGGCCGACCGTCGCGACTTACCGCGAGCGGCCGGATCTCCCGTCGTCCAGCGCCAGCCTGCAGCCGCAGACCGGGCAAGCGACCGTGTCCTGCGCGACCTGAGGCGCTGTGGGACCGCGCCCCGCCAGCGCCGCGCGCGCCTCGGCGACGACCCGCTCGTGATAGGCCACCGGACCACAAGCGGCGTGATAGAGCGCCTGGGTCTTCTCGTCCGCCTCCATGAGCGTGATCGCATGCGCCCGGCGGCCCAACAGTGCCACCCCGGCGACCGCCAGCAGGGCGCCGCCGGCCCAGACCACTGCCTGCCGGCGGGTTGTGGCGGTGGCGGTAGCCGCAATGGCCTTGGCTTGACGCCGCATGCGTGCCTCTTTGGCTGGCTTCATCGATCATCAAAATATAGGCTCGCCCGCGGTCGCCCGCCAGCCGGAAGGCTGCCATCCGGTGCCAGAGCCAGGTGCACTCTCACTCCGGATTCAGGAGGGCAACAGGGCCGCAAGTGCCACCCGGAAACGTTCTGCCGCCAAGCGGGCTGGCCAGGGCTCCCACGGCGTGCCGCCGAATCGTCGCACGAGGAGGTCTTCGCTGGGTGGCCGCGCCGTGATCCCCAACGCCTGCCTGATCTCCTGCGGCGTCCAGCCGGCGACGTGACGTGCCTCGGCCGCAGCCGACGCCTTGTCGGACTCCTTGATCAGGGCCGTCCACTCGGCCGGCAATTGCGCCGGCAGGCCATAGCGGATGTGAATCGCCGCCTGCAAACGCGCGTCGAGTGCCTTGTAGCCCGCGCCGAGGAACGGTTTGACCGGCGAGATCGGATCGAAGGCCATGAGGCCCTCCGATGCATCGTGCAACAGCACCGCCAGGTGAAGACGGTCGGCCAGCGCCCGGCGGCTCCTGGCCTTGGCAATCTCAAGCACGAGGATGGAGTGCTGCGCCACCGACAGCGGCCACTCCCAGACGGAGTGCCCGCCCCAGCGCGGCGTGCGCGACAGGCCGATGGCGATGTCGGCGTCCTCGAAATCGAGCGGCGACGGGTTGAGCAGGTCAATGCGCCGGCCCGAGGCCAAGCGGACCCAGGCCCGCGCTGCCGGCTGAGGTTTGGAAGCGCTCGTCGGCATCTGCCTTGTCCGTCCCCTCACCGTTGTCATCGCGGCCGGAAAAAACTATACGCCGGGCTCGCGGTTCTCCGCCAACCGGAAGCCGCCAGCCGGGAGCTGCGTCATGTCCGCGCCATCCACCTCCGCACCCGTGGCCGTGTCGTCCGAGATGGCGATCGCCCAGGCGTTGGCCGCCATCGTCTTCGACGCCAACGGCCTCGTTCCCTGCGTCGCCCAGCAGCACGACAGCGGCGAAGTGTTGATGATGGCGTGGATGAATCGCGATGCGGTCAGCGAGACGCTGCGCACCGGAAAGCTCTGCTACTGGTCGCGGTCGCGCCAGGCGCTATGGCGCAAGGGCGAAACGTCCGGCCACGGCCAGACGCTGGTCGACCTGCGCATCGACTGCGACGGCGACACGCTGCTGGCTCTGGTCGACCAAGCGGGCGTGGCCTGCCATACCGGACGGCACAATTGCTTTTTCCGGGCGCTGCGCGACGAGCAGCTGACCGAGATCGCGCCGGTGCTGGTCGATCCCCGGCAGATGTACGGCGCATGACCGGGCGTGGCCGATGACGGCGTTCGCCGAGCGCCGGCGAGGGTTGCGGGCCCTGATCGCGAGCGGCGAAACCACCGCCGCAGTGGGCGCCACCGATGCCCTCTCC
>JAHCJT010000009.1 GCA_026126245.1 Alphaproteobacteria bacterium | reverse complement strand
GATGAACTCCTGCATCAGCGAGATGCCGGGGCCGGAGGTGGCGGTGAAGGCGCGCGCGCCGTTCCAGGCGGCGCCGATCACCATGCCGATCGAGGCGAGTTCATCCTCGGCCTGGATGATGGCGTATTTCGCCTTCTTGGTCTCAGGATCGACGCGCAGCTTGCTGCAATGCTTGGTGAAGGCGTCGGCCAGCGACGAGGACGGCGTGATTGGATACCAGGCGCACACAGTGGCGCCGCCATAGACCGCGCCCAGCGCCGCCGCGGCATTGCCCTCGACGAAGATCTTGTCGCCGACCTTGTCGGCCTTGCGCAGCTTCAGCCCGATCGGGTGGGCGAGATTGAGGATGGCGTAGTCGCGCCCGATATGCAGCGCCTTGATGTTCGGGCCGATCAGCTTGTCCTTGCCCTTGTACTGCTCGGTGATCAGCTTCTCGACGGCGGCGACGTCCATCTCGATCAGCGCGGTGAGCACGCCGATATAGATGATGTTCTTGAAGAGCTGGCGCTGGCGTGGGTCGGTGTATTCGCGTTGCAGATCGCGGTCAGCGGCACGCCGATGACGGTGATGTCGTCGCGGAATTTCGACGCCGGATAGGGCTTGGTGGAATCGTACAGCAAATAGCCGCCGGGCTCGATCGAGGCGATATCCTTGTCGAAGGTCTGCGGGTTCATCGCCACCATCAGGTCGGTGCCGCCGCGGGCGCCGAGATGGCCGTCTTCCGAGACGCGGACCTCGTACCAGGTCGGCAGGCCCTGGATGTTGGACGGGAAGATGTTGCGCGGCGCGACCGGCACGCCCATGCGCATGATGGCGCGGGCGAACAGCTCGTTGGCGCTGGCCGAGCCCGAGCCGTTGACGTTGGCGAACTTGACGACGAAGTCGTTGACGCGTCTGATCGGCTTGTGGCATGCGTGCTCCGCGTGCGTCATCTCCACGCAGATACTTCTGCATGTCCCAGGCGCCGGTCGGGCAGCGCTCGGCGCACAGCCCGCAGTGCAGGCACACGTCCTCGTCCTTGACCATGACGCGGCCGGTCTTCAGCCCGTCGCCGACGTAGAGGTCCTGCGTCGCGTTGAGCGCCGGCGCCTTCAGCCGCCCGCGCAGCTCCTCCTCCTCGCCGTTGGCGGTGAAGGTGATGCAGTCCATCGGGCAGATGTCGACGCAGGCGTCGCACTCGATGCACAGCCTGGCGGTGAAGACCGTCTGCACGTCGCAGTTCAGGCAGCGCTGCGCCTCCTTCCAGGCCAGCTCGACGTCGAAGCCCAGCTCGACCTCGGCCCTGATGTCCTTGAGCGCTTCTTCCTTGGCGCGATGCGGCACCTTGAAGCGCGACACGACGGCAACGTCGTTGTCGTAGCTCCACTCGTGGATGCCCATCTTCTGGCTGACGATGTTCATCCCGGGCGCCGGGCGGTCCTTGATGTCCTCGCCCTGGCAGGCCTTGTGGATCGAGATCGCCGCCTCGTGGCCGTGGGCCACCGCCCAGATGATGTTCTTGGGTCCGAACGCGGCGTCGCCGCCGAAGAAGACGCTCGGGAGCGTCGACTGCAGGGTCTTCGCGTCGAGCACGGGCATGCCCCACTTGTCGAACTCGACGCCGATGTCGCGCTCGATCCAGGGGAACGCGTTCTCCTGGCCCACGGCCACCAGCACCTCGTCGCATTCGAAATGCTGCTCGGGCTCCCCGGTGGGCACGAGCGAGCGCCGGCCCTTGTCGTCGTAGACCGCCTTCACCTTTTCGAAGGTCATCCCGGTGAGCCGGCCGTTGTCGTGCGCGAAGGACTTCGGCACCAGGTAGTTGAGGATGGGGATGCCCTCGTGGACCGCGTCCTCCTTCTCCCAGGGGCTCGCCTTCATCTCCTCGAAGCCGGAGCGCACGATCACCTTCACGTCCTCGCCGCCCAGGCGCCGCGCGGAGCGGCAGCAGTCCATCGCGGTGTTGCCGCCGCCCAGCACGATCACCCGCTTGCCGACCTTCGTGATGTGGCCGAACGAGACCGAGGCCAGCCACTCGATGCCCACGTGGATGTGCTTCGCGGCCTCCTCGCGGCCGGGGATGTCGAGGTCGCGCCCGCGCGGCGCGCCCGAGCCGACGAAGATCGCGTCGAAGCCCTCGGCCAGCAGCGCTTTCATCGAATCGATCTGCCGGTGGCGGAACTCGATATTGCCGATGCTGGTGATGTAGGCGACTTCCTCGTCGATCACCGACTCCGGCAGGCGGAAGCGCGGGATCTGGGTGCGGATCATGCCGCCGAGCTTGGGATCCTGGTCAAAGATCACGACGTCGTAGCCCAGCACCGCCAGATCGCGTGCCACCGTCAGCGATGCCGGACCGCCACCGACACAGGCAACGGTCTTGCCCATCTTGCGGGCCGGCGCCTTGGGCAGGCGCTGCGCGACACCGTTCTTGTAGTCGGCGGCCACCCGTTTGAGGCGGCAGATCGCGACCGGCTCCTTCTTGCCGTGGACCAGGGTTTCGTCCTCGACCCGTCCGCGACGACACGCCGGCTCGCATGGCCGGTCGCAGGTCCGGCCCAGGATTCCGGGGAACACATTGGACTTCCAGTTGATCATATAGGCGTCGTCGTAGCGCCCATGGGCGATCAACCGGATGTACTCGGGCACCGGCGTATGGGCCGGACACGCCCACTGACAATCCACGACCTTATGAAAATAGTCGGGATTGCCGATATCCGTCGCTTTCAACTGCTTCCTCCGGGGAGCCCTGCGGGGGCTCGGAGCTCCCGTTCTCATAAACTCCGGTTGATGTTTACCCGACTACGGCCCTGTGGACCACCGTATTTGAGCCGCCCCAGCCCCGCGCTTGGGGAATTCCCGCAGCTATCGTAAGGGCTTACGGTGCAGTGTCCACTGCACGATTGCTCCCCCTGGACGGGGATCCGCCCTCCAAATAGGCAGGCAACTGCCGGGTTGACGGCGAAGGCTCCCGCCTCGACCGGACATCCCGGGCGATGCAGCAGGTCTGCCGCAATCGTGGCAACTTCGTGGCAGGCGGCAGGCGCCATGTGCCCGGCCGCTCCAGCCGTCGGCCACTTTCCGCGGCGCGGGGCCGTCGCCGCATGGCCTGCGGTCGGGATTTCTGGCACACGGCGTACGCGATAGGCACGGGGGACGGCATGGTTCGGCTGGGATTGTTGGGCTTCGGCGCCATCGGCAGGCGTATCGCGGAGGCCTGCGCTGCCGGCCAGCTCGATGGCATCGACCTGACGGCGGCACTCGTGCGCCGCCCGCGGCCTGGCGCGAGCGGCCGGCCCGACATCACCCACGACCCCGACTGGTTCCTGAGATACCGGTTCGACGTTGTCGTGGAAGGCGCCGGTCACCAGGCCGTGCGCGACTATGCCGAACGGATACTCGAGAGCGGCACGGACCTCTACGTCACCTCGGTCGGCGCCTTCACCGATACGGCACTGCTGGAGCGCGTCGTGGCCGCCGCCCGCGGCAGCGGCAGCCGGGTGTACCTGCCGTCGGCGGGCATCGGCGGGCTGGACATGCTGGCGTCGCTGGCCGAAGGCGGCCTGGACGAGGCAACCATCACGGTGCGCAAGGACCCGGCCTCGTGGAAGGGCACGGCAGCCGAAGAGCTCGTCGACCTCGATGGCCTGACGCAGCCGCACACGGTGTTCGACGGCCCGGTGCGCGAAGGCGCCCGGCTCTATCCACAGAACGTCAACATCTCCGCCGCCACAGCCTTCGCCGGCATCGGGCTGGACCGCACCCGGGTCGTGATCGTCGCCGATCCGACCATCACCACCCATGTCTGTGAGATCGCCGCAAGCGGTCCGCTGGGCGCGATGCGCTTTGTCGAGGACCTCGTGCCCTCGCCCGAGAACCGCAAGACCAGCACGCTGGTCGGCCACGCCATCGTCAAGACCCTGCGCAACCGCGTTGCCACGCTGGTGATCGGCGGCTGAGCCGATGTCCGCGACCCCACGCGCGCGCGCTGGCCGACAGGGCGATCCCGTCCTGACCGGCGAGGCATTGCTGGCGCGCGTGCTCTACCGCGACGCCATGATGCTAGTGATCGACAAGCCGGCCGGCATCGCCGTGCATGGCGGCCCGGGAGGCGGGCCGAACCTCGAGGCGCTGTTCGACGCCCTGCGCTTCGGCTGGTCGAAGCCGCCGGCCCTCGCCCATCGCCTCGACCGCGACACCTCGGGCTGCCTGGTGCTGGGCCGCCACCCGAAGGCCCTGCGCAAACTGGGCGCCCTCTTCGCGGCAGGTAGGATCGAGAAAACCTACTGGGCGATCGTGCACGGCACCCCGGCGGCGCTGGAAGGCACCATCGATCAGCCGTTGCGCAAGGTGTCGCGGCGTGATGGCGGCTGGCGCATGCTGCCCGACCCGACCGGCCAGACGGCCATCACCGACTACCGCGTCCTGGGTCGCAGCGAGGATGATCGCACCTGGCTGGAACTGCGGCCACGCACCGGCCGCACCCACCAGGTGCGGGTGCACTGCGCCGCACTGGGCTGCCCCATTGTCGGCGATCCGTTGTACGGCCCGCGCGCACAGTCCGCGACCCAGCTGCCGCCCCTGCACCTGCATGCCCGCGCGCTGCTGATCCCGCTCAAGGACGGCAAGCCGCCGATCACGGTTCAAGCCCCGCCGCCGCCGCACATGCTGGCGGCGCTGCGGGCGTGCGGCTACGCCGACTGACGCGTTCGGCCGCGACCCCAGCCCAGCCGGTCAGATCATCCACCGCCCGCCGTCGATCAGGATCGTTTGGCCGGTGACGTAGCGCGACCCGTCGCTGGCGAGGAACGACACGACGTGGGCGACGTCGTCGGGTTCGCCGACGAAGCCCATCGGCACGCTGCCGCGGATCTTGTCGATCGTCTCTCGGGGCAGGCGGTCGTGGGCGCGGGTGCGGATGGCGCCGGGGCCGATCGCGTTGACCGTGATGTGGAACGGCGCCAGCTCGCGTGCCAACGACCGGGTGAAACCGATGACGCCCATTTTGGCGGCGGCGTAGTCGACCAGCCCGACGTCGCCATAGAACGCCGACTCCGTCGACATGTTGATGATCCGCCCGCGCCGGCGCGCGCGCATGCCGGGCACGATCTGGCGCGACCAGCGCATGGTCGCCAGCAGCGAGATCTCGAGCACGAAGCGCCAGACCTCCGGATCGGAATTCCAGAACTCGCTGGCCCGTTCGCGGCCGCTTTGGCCAACGTTGTTGAACAGGATGTCGACCGGCTGCATCGCCTCGATCTCGCGCGCCGCCGTTTCGATGGCGCCTGCATCGAGGCAATCGACCACCAGCTTGCGGCAACGCCGGCCCTTGGCCTCGATCGCGGCGGCGACCTCGGCCAGCGGCCCGGCTTCGATGTCGACGATCGCCAGGTCGTAGCCATCGTCGGCGAAGCGCAACGCGGTGGCACGGCCGATGCCGTTGGCGGCGCCGGTGACGACGGCGAAACGCGGCCCGCTCAATGGAACGTCCTCCCGGCATCGCCGGCCAGCGCCACCCCGGTCATGATCGACGAGGCACGACTGGACAGGAACAGCACGACCTGCGCCGCCTCCGCGGGCGTGGCGGCGCGCTTGATGAGATAGCGGTCGAGGATGCGCCGCAGCTCCGCATCGGGGTCGGGCTCGTCAACGAACGACTGGCGGAACAGCGGCGTGTCGATGATGCCGGGACAGAAGGCATTGACGCGCACCGGCGCCAGCTCCATGGCCAGCGACTTGGTGAACATCACCAGCCCGGCTTTCGACGCACAGTAGGCCGTACGATGCTTCAACGGCGCCAGGCCGGCCCCCGAGGCCACGTTGACCACGGTCGCTTCCGCCGACTGCCGCAGCAGCGGCGCCGCCGCCCGGCAGACATGGAACGGGCCGTTGAGGTTGACCGCCAGCAGCCGGTTCCATTCGGCCGGGCTCATGTCGGAGATCGACTTCACCAGATCGATGCCGGCCGAGTTGACCACGCCGTCCAGGCCGCCCATCGCCGCCGCCGCATCGCCGACGGCGCGCGTAACCGCCGCCTCGTCGGCAACGTCGACCGCCAGACCGATCGTGCCGCCGGCAGCGGCGGCGATCGACGCCACGTCGGGATCGCGATCGAGCAGGGCCACGCGCGCGCCGCGGCGCACGAACAGGTCGGCCGTCGCGCGGCCGATGCCCGACGCGGCACCGGTGATCAGCACGCGGCGGCCGGCGAGGTCGGTTGCGTCATCCGCCATAGGGTGGTCTCCGCAGCGCCACCGGTTCCATCACCATGTTGTGCCTCTTCAGGTAGGGCCGCACCGCCTTGGCGACCTCGTCGCAACGCGCAATCCAGACATTGGAATGCGAAACGATGTGCTTGATCAGCTTTTCCAGAATGGTGATGCGCGACGGCCGACCGATGATCTGCGGGTGCATGGCCAGCACGAACTCGCGGTCCTCGCGGTAGAGGGTGTCGAACTCCTCGATCCAGCCCTCCAGCACCGACGACGGCGGATGCATGGTGCGGCCCGGCAGCGTGATCGAATAGAGGAAGAACGGCGCGTCATCGAGCACCCAGGCAAAGGGAAACTCGACGATGTCCGTGGTCTCGCCGTCGAAGCGCAGCAGATAGGGCGAGTCGTCGTCGAAGAAGTTGGACGAGTAGCCGAAGCCGTATTCCTTGAGCAGCTTGAGCGTGATCTGGCTGAACTCGCCGGCCGGCGAGCGGTAGCCGACCGGCCTGTGGCCGGTCATTTCGCGGATGATCTCGATGCCCTTTTCCATCTCCTCGCGCTCCTGCTCGGGCGTAAGGGTCGTGATCCAGGTGTGCGACCAGCTGTGATGGCCGATCTCATGGCCGCGTCTAAGCACATCGTCCACCAGGGCCGGATGCTGTTTCATGACCAGTCCGGGGATGAAGAACGTCACCTTGATGCCGTAGACGTCGAGCAGCTTCAGGATGCGGCCCATGCCGACCTTCCAGCCGTAGGTGCCCTGCGACAGCCCGATCGGCCGCTCCCAGTTCTTGGGATCGCGCGCCGTCCACAAGGTCTCGGCGTCGAGATCGAAGGTCAGCATGACGGGAAAGCCCTTGGTCGCGATGGGCATGACACTCTCCGTTACCTGCGCAGCCGCAGCTGCATGTTCTTCCCGCGCTCGACGGGCAACCGTGACATCGTCAGGCGAAGCGATGGAAGCCGACCCAACGCTCCGCCGCCACCAGAAAGACCGCGGTGCCCGCGATCAGCAAGGTCGACAGCGCCGCAATCGACGGATCGACGCCGTACTCGATGGCGGTGAAGATCTTGACCGGCAAGGTCGTATGGCGCGTGCCGAGAATGAAGATCGTCACCGGCACATTGTCGAACGAGGTGATGAAGGCAAACAGGCCGCCGGCCATCATACCCGGCCGGATCACCGGCAGGGTCGCCTTCCAGAACGCGACCCACGGGTTGGCGCCCAGCACGCGGGCGGCCGCCTCGATTTCCGGATCGGCGCCAGCCATGCTGGCCAGGATGGTGCGCACCGTATACGGCAAGGTGATCACCAGATGCGCCAGCAGCAGGCCGGCGAAGCTGCCGCGCAGGCCGGTCAGCGTGTAGTACTGCAGCAGCGCCACGCCGATCACCACGCCGGGAAAGGCCAGCGGCGACATCAGCAGGCCCGAGACCGCCGGCGCCGCCGGTACCTGCCGCCGGGCCAGGGCATAAGCCGCCATCGTGCCCAGCACGATCGACACGACAGTCACCACGATCGCCAGCACGAGGCTGAACCACAGCGCATCGATATACTCGGCATCGGCAAATACCTGGCCGTACCAGCGCAGCGTCAGGCCCTTGGGCGGGATCGTCAGATACGAGGTCGTGGTGAACGAGGCCAGCACCACGACCACCACCGGCAGCATCAGGAACGCCAGCATCAGGCCGGCAAAGCCCGCCAGCCCCCTCGCCCGCCACCGCTCGGCCGCCCGGGCGCTCATGGCGCGGCCCCCGTCACCCCTTCGGGCGCCTCGCGCCTGCGAGGCAGGGGACTCGCATATGGCGAACCGGCCGTCGTCCTGAGCACCGCGAAGGATCTTGCGGTGGTGACGACGGTGACTGGCAGTGCCGGTGAATCACTGGTCCCGCAGTTCCTTGACCAACCACCGCAGGGTCCTTCGCGGTGCTCCGGACGACGACATATCGCGGTACAATTCTGATACGCGACAGCCCTGCCCCACCAAAAAATCGGTGCCGGCGGATCGGCAGGCGCCTTCACGTCCCCGCTCCCATGCGCCGCGCCATTCCGCTCGAGAGGCTGATCAGGCCGACGGCGATGGCCGTGAGGATGAACGACAGCGCCGCGCCCGCAGGCCAGTTCAAGAGCTGCAGGAACTGGTCGTAGATCAGGGTCGACATCACCTTGTAGGTCGGGCCCCCCAACAGGCGTGGTGTCACCAGGGCGCTGACCGTCAGCACGAACACCAGGATCGACCCGGCCAGGATGCCCGGCAGGCTGAGCGGGAGCGTGACCCGGAAGAACGTCGCCGCCCAGCCGGCGCCGAGCGTGCGCGCGGCGTCTTCGACGTCGCGCGGCAGGTTGCGGATGACCCCGACCAACACCAGCACCATGAAGGGCAGGAAGATGTGCGACAGCGCGATCAGCAGGCCGCCGAAATTGAACAGCAGCTTGATCGGCGTCTCGATCAGGCCCAGCGCCTTCAGCGTGTCGTTGACCAGCCCGCGGTTGGCCAGCAGGGCGATCCAGCCGAAGGTGCGCACCACCAGGTTGAGCAGCAACGGAAAGATCACAAGCAGCATCAGCCACGGCCGCCAGCGTGACTCGGTGCGCGCCAGAAAAAACGCCAGCGGGTAGCCCAGCACCAGGCAGGTCAGGGTCACGATCACGCCCAGCGCCAGGGTACGACCGATGATCTCGAGGTAGTAGCTGTCGGTCAGGGCCTTGGCGTAGTGCTCCAGCGTGAAGCCTTCGCCGATGCCCTTGCCGGGAATGTAGGGCTGGAAGCTGGTCGGGAGCATCGCCAGCAGTGGCGCCAAGAATATCACCAGCAACAGCAGCAGTGGCGGCGACAGCAGGCCCAGGCCATTGCGGTCCAGACGTTTGCGCAGGCCGGCCGTCATGCGTCGAGCCCCACTCGGGCGACGGACCGCGTCGGGCGACTGGACCTGAGCGCGGGCCTAGGCATCGGGCACCACCGATGCATCGGTCGCGTCCCACTCGGCGACGACGGTTGCGCCGGGCCCGAGGTCGGCGCGCGCGCCGGGGACCTGCACCTGCAACTCGGTGCCGTCGTCGAGCCGGACCACGTACTGCGCCGTGGCACCCGCGAACGCCGCGACGACAATCCGGGCAGCAAAGCTGTTGTCCGCCGTCGTCGCCGCTGGCACCAGACGCACATTCTCCTGGCGCACGACCACGCAGCATCGCCCGTCGCCGATCTCGCCGCAGGCCCGAACCGCGGCACCGGTCGGCAACCCAACCGTGACCTCCTCACCCCGGCGTCCACGCACCTCGCCCCGCAGCAGGTTGGCGCGCCCGATGAAATGCGCCACGAACGCACTCGACGGCGCACGGTAGAGATCGCGCGGCGCGGCCAGCTGCTCCAGCCGGCCGCGGTTCATGACGGCCACCTGGTCGGCCATGCCCAGCGCCTCACCCTGGTCGTGGGTCACGAACAAGGTCGTGATCCCGACTTCCTGCTGCAGCCGCTTGATCTCGATGCGCATTTCGTCGCGCAGCAGCGCATCGAGGTTGCTGAATGGCTCGTCGAGCAGCAGCAGACGCGGCTCAACGACCAGGGCACGCGCCAGCGCCGTGCGCTGCTGCTGACCGCCGGAAAGCTGCCGGGGGGCGCGTTCGGCCAGGCCGTCCAGGCGCACCAGGGCCAGCGCCTTCGCGACGCGCGTCTCGACGTCGGCCCGCGGCACGCCGCGGCGATGCAGGCCGAAGGCAACGTTCTCGGCCACTGTCATGTGCGGGAACAGCGCATACGACTGGAACACCAGTCCGAGATTGCGCTTGTGCACGGGCACGTCGGTGACGTCGTCGCCGCCCACGTAGATGCGGCCGCCGTCCGGCTCGATTAGACCGGCGACCATGCGCAGCACCGTGGTCTTGCCGCAGCCGCTGGGTCCGACCAGCGACAAGAAACCGCCCTCGCCCAGCGACAGGCTGATCCCGTCGACCGCGGCGAGCGACCCGTAGCGCTTGACCAGCCGCTCCAGGCGCAGGTCCGACATGCAGGTCCTTCAGCGCGCGATCTCGCGTCCCCAGCGTTCGCTCCATGACGGCAGAAGCTTGGCCGTCTTCTCGGGGTCGGGAAAGTGCATGCGCTCGACCGCCGGACCGTAGGGCAACGCCGACGCCAGCTTGTCGTCGAGCTTCACGGTCTTGTTCACCGGGCCGGCATACTGCTTTTCGGCGAAGCATTTCTGGGTGTCGGGCGACAGCAGCTGGTCGATGTATTTTTCCGCCAGCACCTTGCTCTTCGCGCCCTCGGGGATCGACACGGTCGGCAGGATACCGATGGCGCCCTCCTTGGGGAACGCCGTGGCCACCGAAAGTCCCTTGGACGCCGCCGCGCCGACCCGGTCGGGATACCAGACGGCGAGCACGATCTCCTCGCGCTCGAACAGCGGCACGACCTGGTCGGCCTGGCTGTACATCATGACGACATTGGGCTTCAGCTTCTTGATCGCGGCGAACCCCGGATCGGTGTTGTCCTGCGAGCCGCCATTGATCATCGAGGCGGCGATCACAAGGTGGATGCCGGTGGTGCCCGAGATGTCGCCGATCGCCAGCTTGCCCTTGAATTCGTCCTTCCACAGGTCGTGCCACGACGTGGGCGGCGTCTTCACCAGCTTGGGATTGTAAGCCAGCGCGGTGGCGCCATACATCATCCCGACAAACCGCGCGTCCTTGTCCTTGGCGTTGTCGTAGAGCGAGCCGTAGTTCGACAGCTTGGCGGTATCGAGCTTGGACAGCAGGCCCTCGTTCTTGCCCTGTGTGGCGATCGCCAGGTCCATGTACGCCACATCCAGCTCGGGCGACCCCTTGGTGGCGCGCAGCTTGGCGACATTCTGCACCGAGCTGCCAAGCACGAACTTGACCTTGGCGCCGGTCGCCTTTTCGAACGGTTGCACGGCACAGGCGCGCGTGTTCTCCGCGAACGTGCCGCCGAAGATACCGACCACCAGCTCCTGCGCCGAAGCGCCCGACACCGTGGCAAGCGCCACGACCGCGGTCCCCGCCATTGCCCCAACACGCTTCATCGTCGCCCTCCGCTGTTCAGACACGCTCCGTCCCGTCCATCCTTCGGGCGAAGCGTGAGATCCTGCCGACAGAAGTCCCCATTGCGCACGAGACTCAGCGTCCGCTCCGCATGGCAGCATCGCAGACGTGTGTCCACCGGAGCAAAGCGTATGCCGCGCACCGACGGGCTTCAACGCGCAACGCCGCCGTCATCCATGCGCCGACGGCGTGTCAGGCCTGCCGCGCGCCCCATGCCATCAGTCGGCGCATGAAATTCTCGCACGCCGTGACCTGCGACTTCAGGATGAACTCGTTGGGTTGATGCGCTTGAGCGATGTCGCCCGGCCCGCAGATGACGGTCGGAATTCCGGCGGCGCGGAAAATGCCGGCCTCGGTGCCGTAGGGCGCGGCGTACGTCCGATTGCCACCGGTCCATTGCAGCGCCAGCACCTCGGCTTCGCGGTTTTCCTCCGGCTTGATGCCGGGCACGAACGAACGACGGCGCGTATGGATGTCGGCGTCGGGATGACGCCGGCGCATCGCCGGCAGCAGGGTCTCGGCGAGGTAGGCCTCGGCACGACGCTGCACTTCCATGAAGTCGTGGCCGGGCAACGTACGGTAGCCCCAGTTCATCACGCATTCGCGCGCCAGGATGTTGCCGGCGGTACCGCCGCGAATGACGCCGATGTTGATGGTGGTGTGACCCGGGACCATGTCCGTGTCGCCGGGGCGCGCCGCCAGCTCATCCTGGAGTGCGTTCAGGAAATGAATGAACTCGCCGGCAAAATGGATCGCGCTGACGCCGAGATGAGTCATCGAGGAATGCGCCTCGACGCCGGTGAAGGTGGTCACCAGGCCGCCACCCCAGTTCTGCGCGTTGACCACGCCCATCATGGTCGGCTCGCCGACGATCACGGCGTGCGGCCGCTTGACGTCGCCCATCAGCCGCTCGACCAGCGAATGAGCGCCGAGACAACCGATCTCCTCGTCGTAGCTCAGCGCCAGATGCACCGGCACCTTCATCCGGGCGCGTTGGAATTCGGGCAGCAGCGCCAGCGCCACGGCTGAGAACGCCTTCATGTCGCAGGTGCCGCGGCCGTAGAGCGCCTCGTTCTTTTCGGTCAGCGTCCAGGGATCGCTGTCCCATGCCTGGCCGTCGACCGGCACCACGTCCGTGTGGCCCGACAGGACAATGCCGCCTTCCACGTCCGGCCCGATCGACGCGTACAGATTGGCCTTGGTCTTCTCGGCGTTGGGCACCAGGGTCGAGTCGACATTGTGTGAGGCGAGATACGCCTGCACGTAGTCGATCAGCGCCAGGTTGGAATGGCGCGACGTCGTGTCGAACGCCACCAGCCGGCGCAGCATCTCGATCGAATCCACCGCCTCACCCGCCATCGTCTCGCCCTCGTCAGCCACAGCCGACCCCGGTACCGCGTGGCCGCGACCATCGCATCGCGGCGGCGGCCGGGCAAATCAGGTCGGCCATGCGCGACGGTCGCCTCGCGGGAGCGCCGCCAGGTGCTACCGTCGATGCGCATTGAACAGCGGGAGGAAGAGATGAACCGGCTCGATGGCAAGGTGGCCCTGATTTCCGGCGCGGCGCGCGGCATCGGTGCCGAGACGGCGCTGATGATGGTGCGTGCCGGCGCCAAGGTGGCGATCGGCGACGTGCTGGACGAACGCGGCCGCCAGACGGTGCGGGCGCTGGAGGCCGAGGGCGGCTCCGCGATCTACACGCATCTCGATGTGACCAGCCCGGATGACTGGGCCGCCGCAGTGGCGGCCGCCGTGTCGGCGTTCGGCGGCCTGGACATCCTGGTCAACAATGCCGGCGTGTTCCTCGGCCGCGGCATCGAGGACGCGACCATGGCCGACTGGCAGCGGCTGTGCGGCGTCAACCTGACCGGCGTCTTCCTCGGGACCAAGCTGGCGATGCCGGCCCTGCGCGACCGCGGCCGGGGCAGCCCGAACGGCAGCGCCATCGTCAACCTCGCCTCGATCGCCGGCCTGGTCGGCTCGCAGATCGATCCGCTGTACTCGATGACCAAGGGCGGCGTCACGACCTTCACCAAATCGACGGCCCTGGAATTCGCGCGCAAGGGTTACCGCATCCGCGTCAACTCGATCCACCCCGGCGTGATCGAGACAGACATGGGGGCCCAGACCTTCGTCTCGCGCGCCCAGACCCTGGGAACCAACGACGTCGACGCCGCCCGACGGCAGTCGCTGACCGCCCACCCGATCGGTCGCCTCGGCACCGCCACGGATATTGCCAACGGCATCGTGTTCCTCGCCTCCGACGACGCCGGCTTCATGACCGGCAGCGGCCTGGTGGTCGACGGCGGCTACACCGCGCAGTGAGGGATGCCGATACTGCCTTGATTGATCCAGACGGTGCCCCGATCCGGCCGCGGATTCACCTCATTGACGGTGTGTGTTGTCGTCGGTGTCGTGCCGAACGCCTGCCCGGCAGGCGGCTGTTGCTCCCAAGGCAGCGCGGTTTTCAAGGGGTGATTCGCTCATGCGCCGGATCCTGCTTCCGCTGATCCTTCTCGGCGTCGTCGGCTGCGTACCCGACAGTGGCTACTACGATGGCCCGCCGCCGCGCGGCGGCTACTACGGCTCGCCGTCCGGCTACTATCCGCCGCCGTCGCGATCCTACGACAGCGCCGGCCAGTGCACATTCCAGACACGCCGCGGACCGGTGCCCGGCTACGTTCCGGCAGGCAAGGACCGCTGCTGCATCGAGACGCGCTACGGGCCGTCTTGCCAATAAGTTGTATTACTTTGCGTTGATACAATCGACATTTCCGCTTTCCGCCTTTTAGGGGCGGTAAGCTCGGTGCTCACCCGGCGTCGAGCGCGGTGCGGATGCCGCGTGCCAATGTGGCACGGGTGAAGGGCTTGCTGATCAGGGGCACTTCCGGGTCGAGCGCCGACCCGCCGGTCGCACCGCCGGCGTAGCCGGACATGTAGGCCAGCCGCAGGCCCGGCCGACTGGTGCGGGCCTGGCGCGCGACGTCCGGTCCGCTGATGCCGCCGGCCAGCATGACATCGGTCAACAGCAGCTTGATGTCGGGCTTGTCCTCCAGCAGCGACAACGCGGTCGTGCCGTTGGCCGCCTCCAGGACGTGATAGCCCAGCCCCTTGAGCAAGGTGACCGCCAGGCGGCGCACGTCGGGATTGTCCTCGACGACCAGTACCGTCTCGTCGCCGCCAGGCATGGCCGCCGGTGCCATGACCTGCACCCGGTCGCTGGCGTCGGCGGCCGGTGCCTCGGGGAGGTACAGCATCAGCGTCGTGCCCTGACCCAACACGCTGTCGAGCTGGACGTGGCCGCCGGACTGCTTGACGAAGCCGTAGACCATCGACAGGCCCAGGCCGGAGCCCTTGCCGACTTCCTTGGTGGTGAAGAACGGCTCGAAGGCGTGCGCCCGCACCTCGGGCGACATGCCCATGCCGGTATCAGCGATCGAGATGCGAACGTAGCGGCCACGGCGCGCTTCCGGATGGTGGCGGATGTAGTCGTCGTCGAGATCGACGTTTTCGGCGGAAATGCGCAGCCGGCCGCCCTGGGGCATGGCATCGCGGGCGTTGATCGACAGATTCAGCAGCGCGCTCTCCAACTGGCCGCGGTCGATCATCACGTCGCGCAGCTTGTCGGCGAGGCCCAGCTCAATGACGATGTTCTCGCCCAGGGTCCGGCGCAGCAGCCCGGCGAGGTCCTCGATCAGCGCCTGCAGGTCGGTGCGCCGCGGCGTCAGCCGCTGCCGTCGGGCGTAGGCCAGCATCTGCGACGTCAGCTCGGCGCCCCGCTCGGCGGCCCGCAGCGCGTCGTTGGCACGCACGCCGGTTTCCGCCGGGTCGCTCGACCCGTCGAGCACGAACTCGAGGTTGGTGATCACCACCTGCAGCAGGTTGTTGAAGTCGTGCGCCAGGCCGCCGGTGAGCTGCCCGACCGCTTCCATCTTCTGCGCCTGGGCGAGCTGCTCCTCGATCGTGATGCGCTCCGTCACATCATGCATGATGTTGGCGAAGCCGCTCAGCCGGCCCTCGTCGTCGTCGATCCGCGAGATGACCACGTCGGCCCAGAACAGCTTGCCGTCGCTGCGCATGCGCTGCTCGCGCACCGCGTAGCGGCCGCTGTCCCGCGCCGCGCGCAGGGCCGCCACCGGCGCCCCTTCGGCGATCCGGTCCTGCGGCCAGAACAGCTCGTGCGACCAGCCGATGATGTCGCCCGCCTCATAGCCGGTGATCTGACGCGCGCCTTCGTTCCAGCTCGTGACCTTGCCCTCGGGGTCGAGCATGACGATGGCGTAGTCGCGCGCGCCGTCGACCAGCAGACGGAAGCGCCGCTCGCTTTCGCGCAACGCCTGCTCGACGCGGATGCGGTCGGTGACGTCGATGCGCACGCCGACAAGACCACCGCTGGGGGTCCGCCGGTCGCTGGCCAGCAGCCAGCGACCATCCGACAGCTGCGTCAGGATCGGCGCGTCTGGCGGTGCACGCCGTTGCTCCTGCGCCAGCCGGATCCAGGCCTCCGGATCGGTCTTGGCCAGCGGGTCCGCGAAATAGCCCTTGGCGAGCCCCAGCCGGGCGATTTCCTCGAACCTCAGCCCTTCGAGCTTGGGCACCGCGTCGAGATAGGCGTAGGCCTCGACGTACTTGCTGTTGCACATGACCAGCCGGTCGTCGGCGTCGAAGTAGACGAAGCCGTCGGACGTGCTGTCGATCGCCTCGTGCAGCATGGCCTGGACGCGGACACGGTCCGAAATATCGCGGATCGCCACGATGAACCGGCGGCTGCCGTCGAGCATCAGCTCGCCGGTGGCGATGTCGGCCGGGAACACGCTGCCGTCCATCCGCTCGGCGGTGACCTCGCGTCCGCCGCCGATCAGCCGCGCCAGGAAGTTCTCGCCATGGCGCGCGCGATGCTCGTCGAACAGCGAGCGGAACGGTTCGGCCAGCAGTTCCTTGGCGTCGCGGCCAATCAGATCCTCGCCACGATAGCCAAACAGCGACGTCACCGAGCGATTGGTCCGCTCGATGATCCCGGCGCCGTTGATCATGACCAGGCCGTCGACCGTGGCGTCCATGATCGCCTGGGCCTGCCGCTCGCTGTCCTGCAGTTTGCGCTCGGCCCGCTTGCTGTCCGTGATGTCGACGCGGATGCCGACGATGCCCTCGTCGCCGGTCCGCCGCTCGCTGACTCGGAACCAGCGACCATCGGCCAGCGCCAGCTCGAAGGCCGCCCCGGGCTCACGGTGCGCCGCAAGCTGCTCGGCCAACCAGGCCTCCTCCCGCCCGACAGCGGCCGGATAGTGGCCCTGCTCCAGGCCGTGCCGCAGGATCTGCTCGTAGGTCGTGCCCGGGACCAGCAGGTCATCGCCGCCGCTGAAGTAGTCGCGGAACTTCTGGTTCACCGTCACCAGGCGATCGTCGCGGTCGAACAGAATGAAGGCGTCGGGCAGCGACTCGATGGCGTCGGCCAGGCGTCGCCGGGTGGCTTCGATCTCGGCGCGGGCTTGGCTGAGCTTCTCGGCGTGACGGGCCAGCATCGCTGTCAGGGCAAGGACGATCAGGAAGCCGATGCCGGCCAGCAACCCGTTGCGCCAGGCGTAGCGCCGCCACGATTCGAGGTAGTCGGTATCGACCGCCGCCACAGAAACCACGAACGGCCAGCCGGACACCGCCCCCCAGGATACGATTCGTCCCCTGCCGTCGGGCAGCTGCTCGCGGAAGGCGCCCGACTCGACGCCAACCGGTGCATTGCCGCGCAGCCGCTCCCACGGCACGAGCCCGCCGGTCAGCTCGTCGTCCGCCGTCCGGCGGAACAGCACGGAGCCATCGCGCCGCCACAGCACGATGGAATGGCGGACGTTGCTCTGGGCGGCGCCATAGAGAGTGTCGAAGTACGCCGACGGGATCATGGCCGAGACCGATCCCCGGTAGCGCCCGGCGGCATCGATCAGCCGCAGGCTCGCCAGCACGAAGAAGCGGCCGGCCACCTCAGTCTGCACCGGCAAGGAGATGACCGGTAGCGAGACGGTCGGCAGGTCGCCGGCGCGCGACGTCGATTCGCGCAACACCGCTTCCAGCGTCGCAGCCAAACCGCCGGCCGGCTCACCTTCGCGGGTCAGGCTGCGGGCGGCATGGATGATCTTGCCGTCGGGACCGGCGATGAACAGGTTCGCTGCCACGCCGGCGCCTTCCAGCCTGTCGAGCAGCAGGCTGCGGATTTCGGGGCTGCCGGCCCGGCCGAGTTCGGGATGGCCGATGACCGCGCTGCGCACGCCCTCGATGGCGAGCACGATTTCGCCGAAGCTGCGCGCGGCGTGTTCTTCCAGGATGCGCGACGTCGATTCAATGCGCCGCAGGGCGGCATCCTCAGCCAGCCGCCGGTCGATGTAGATGCCGCTGAAGACGGTCACCGCCATGACGGCGGCGATCAGGGCTCCGTAGACGATGATGACAAGGCGCCAGGTCACAACGCACCTTGCCGCGTCATACCGTGGCCGGGCGGCGACGCGCCCGCCGGATGTCGGCCTGGCCGCGACGCTGCCCGCGCCTTCGGCTCGCGCGCCGGGATTGCACGTCAACCATGCCGAAGTGCCGCACTTCAGCTGCTCCGGCTAACCAAACGGATGGGCAATGCACGGTACCCTCGACCGACTGCGCGGATGCCGCGTCACGGTGAACACTCGCGTGATATGAATACCGGAACAACGTGCAGAATTGGTGGACAATTGGTCCGCCACGGATAAGCTTAACGGATTCTTCTGATGTGTTACTTGAGAAACTGACTGCCGGATCGCCTGGTGGCGCGACACTCGACCGCCAACATCGCGCGATCCTCTCTAACCCAAATGGGGGCTGCTAGCTCGATGTAAGTTACGACATTCTGACGACCCAGAAGATGAACCACTTTCGTTCTACAATTCGTTCATTATGGTTCAATATGATTGCATGCATAAGATATTGAAATTACATAATGATTCGTAATCCTTATGTCCATGACCTGAAGCGATTAAAGAAAGATATTGTTGGATCGGTTCAAGTTGGTCAAAGCTGTTGACGTCAATTTCACGCTTATGAAGGCGACAGCCTGATTGCCGACGAATGAGTACAGCGGCGTGGGCGGGATCGTCGAAAGACACCAGGATTTAAGGGGAGTCGGGCAAGGAACCACCTTTTTCCCCAGCGCATGAGCGCATCCTCCAATTTGGTTCCAGGAGATAGTCACATGTCCATGTTCCGCAAGCTGATTAAGGACGAAGCCGGCGCCACCGCCATCGAGTATGGCCTGATCGCGGCGCTGATCTCGGTGGCTGCCATCGCGGCGTTCTCGCTGGTCGGCACCAACCTCGGCACGATGATGAACAACGTCGCCGGCAAGATGTAATTGTCGGGTCCGCGAGGTCGCAGCCGGAAAACTCCTTCTCGGGGGAGATGGCAAAATGTCTGTCCTGCTTCGAAACCTGGCGAGCGATGAATCCGGGGCGACCGCCATCGAGTACGGCCTGATTGTAGTGCTGCTGTCGACCGCCGCCATCGCGGCGTTCACGTTGATCGGCACCAACCTGGGCACCTCGATGAACAACATCGCGGGCCAACTCTAGACGTCTGTTCTCACCGACATCGGCGCCGCGCAAGGCCGCGGCGTCGACAGTAGCTACAGTCTGGATCTGGCCGCCCGACCGGCACATCGTGCCGGTCGCGGCGCCGGAGCCATTTGTGACTGAGAGAACTCTTGCGGCCGCTCCGATGACGGCGCGGCGCGCGCTGCTGTGCCTGTTCGGGCCTCATGCTAGCGCCACGTCGTTCGACAGCACGCCTGACGGCACGGCATCGCCGAGGCATCGCCGTCGACCGCGCGCGACGTCCCCACCTCGAGGACACTTCAGCAACTGCTGCCTTCGCGGCCGATGCCGCGGCCAGCGCCAGCATGCAATTGCGTGACAGCGCGCGCGGCGTCATGCTCTGCGCCAAGGATTGCGCGTGGGGACATCGATGGCGGGGCCCAGAATTGTTCATTCCAGCCTGACCCTGGCGGCGGCTTCGGCCATCGCCGACGGGGTTCTTGATGTCGCACGCGCGGAAAAAATGCTGCCGCTGGGTGTTGCTGTGCTCGACGCCGCCGGTTCGCTGGTCGCGTACAAGCGGGAGGACGGGGCTGGCATCCTGCGGTTCGATATTGCGCTGGGCAAGGCTTGGGGTGCCCTGGGCATGGGACTGTCGACGCGCGCCATCCGCGACCGCCTGAAGGACATGCCGGCCTTCCTGAACGCACTGACGAGCGCCTCCGGCGGCCGGTTCGTGCCAGTGCCCGGCGGCGTACTGGTCCTCGACAGGGATGGGGCGGCAGTCGGCGCGGTGGGCGTCAGTGGCGACACCTCCGACAATGACGAGCACTGCGCCGTCCTTGCCATCCAGCGCGCGGGTTTCGGCTCCGAGCCGGCCGAGTCGCCCAAGGCTCATCGCAGCTGACATGCGCAGCCCGCGAGCCCGGACGTGACGGCCACCCTACCCTATCTCGTCGCGTCGTTGATCTGCGTTGCCGCCATCGGCCTGGCACATGGCCAGGAAAAGACCGTGATCACCCTCGGGACGGCGACGCCCGGCGGCGGCTTTCCGGTCTACGGCGATGCCCTGGCGCAGACCATCAATGAGACCGATCCAACGCTGCAGGTCGAACCGCGCAACACCAAGGGCAGCGCCGAGAACATTCCGCTGCTTGAAGCCGGCCAACTCGACATCGCACTGGTGCAGGGCGAAGCGGCCTTCGAGGCGCTCAACGGCATCGGCCGACCGCCCGCCGATCTCAGGATTGTTACGGCGATGTACGCTACCGCCGGGATGTTCGTGGTCCGCGCCGACAGTCCCTACCGGCGTATCCGCGACCTCGTCGGCCAAAACGTGGCGTTCGGCGCCCGCGGATCAGGCCTCGTCATCCTCGCCCGCTACGTGCTGGACGGCATCGGCCTGAACCAGGATCGCGACTTCCGCGCGATCTACCTCGAGCGCGCCGGCGATGGCCCGGCCATGGTGCTCGACGGCCGCGCTGCGGCGCTGTGGGGTGGCGGCACGGGATGGCCGGGCTTCGCCACCATGGCACGCAGCCAACCCGGTGCCCGGTTTATCGTGCCCGACGCCGATGAGATCGCGCGCATCCTCGCCAAGCACGCTTTCCTGCGGCCGCTGTCGACGCCCGCCGGCAGCTATCCCGGACAGGACTCGGCGTTGCCGTCAGTCGGCTCGTGGAGCTTCGTCATGGCGCGACCGACCCTGCCGGACGATGTCGCGTTCCGCCTGGCAAGGGCCCTGCATCGCGGCGAAACCGCCCTCGGCCGGCGACTGCCGCAGGCGCGCGAGACCACGGCGGCGAATACCGTTGCCGCGTTGCCGCGGCGCGAGCTGCTGCATCCCGGCGTCGCGCGCTATCTGCGCGATCAAGGGCTGTTGCGCTAGACGCGACCCAGCCCCGCCGCACGCCGCTGGCATGTCGCAAGTCGGGTCCGTAGGCTGCATGCCGATCGTCGCCCTGACGCCGGAGGACCGCCCATGAACGTCGTCGCCAAGATCCCGTCCGAAGACATCGGCCTGTGCTCGCAGCGGCTGGGCCGCATCCGCGACTGGATGGAGGCGCTGGTCGACCAGAAGAAGCTGGCCGGCCTGATCACGATTGTCAGCCGCCGCGGCCAGGTCGGGCTGATGCACGCCTGCGGCAAGGCCGATCTGGCGCGCGACAAGCCGATGCGGCCGGACACGATCTTTCGCATCTACTCGATGACCAAGCCGCTCACCAGCACCGCCATCATGATGCTGTACGAGGACGGCCGCTTCCAGCTCGATGACCCGATCACCCGCTTCATACCGGCCTTCAAGAACATGCGCGTCTATGTGTCGGGCGCGCGCGGCAAGTTCGACAGCGAGCCGGCGCAGCGCGACATCACGTTCCGCGACCTGCTTTCACACACCTCCGGCCTGACCTACGGTTTCATGGAATCGACGCCGGTCGACGCCATGTACCGCGAGGCTGGCGTTGATTTCCAGACCCACAAGGGCAGCCTGAAGGACGTGGTGGAACTGGCCGCCAGCCTGCCACTGATTGCCCAGCCCGGCAGCGAGTGGAACTACAGCATCTCGACCGATGTGCTCGGCTATCTCGTCGAGGTGATTTCCGGCCAGCCGTTCGGCGACTTCCTGCACGAACGCATCGTCCGCCCGCTGGGCATGGTCGATACCGCCTTTCATGTGCCGGCCGACAAGGTCGAGCGGTTCGCCGCCAACTACGGCCCCGACGAGGGCGGCGGCCTGAAGCTGATCGACGATCCGGCGAAGAGCCGCTTCCTGACGCCGCGTCTGTGCTCCGGCGGCGGCGGACTGTTGTCAACCGCGGCCGACTACATGCGCTTCTGCCAGATGATGCTGAACAAGGGCGAGCTCGACGGCGTGCGGCTGCTCGGGCGCAAGACCGTCGAGCTGATGACCAGCAACCATCTGAGGGGCGACATGGCCGACATGGGCCAGCCGCGCTTCAGCGAGTCGACCTACACCGGTATCGGCTTCGGGCTGGGCTTCTCGGTGATGATCGACCCCGCCAAGGCGCAAATCCTCGGCACGCCAGGCGAATTCGCCTGGGGCGGCGCGGCCAGCACGGCGTTCTGGGTCGATCCGGCCGAGGAGATGTACGTCATCCTGCTGACCCAGCTGATGCCGTCGTCGACCTACCCGATCCGTCGCGAACTGCGCGTGCTGAGCTACCAGGCGATCGTCGACTGAGTCGTCTGCCTCACTGGCAGTACCAGCGACTCTGGCCGGGAATGGTCGGTCGCGGCGGCGGGCGAAAGCCCCGCCGCGAGTTGTAGGGCCGCCGCCGCAGGCCTGATCGCGCGCGCAACCCAGACGGTAGCGACGCGGACGTCAGGCCGCCTGCTCCTGCTGCACGGTCGGCCCATCACCGCCAATCGTGGTGCGGCGCACATCGCGCACCTCGCCGGTCTCATTGAAGGGTCGCGCCCGGTGCATGGTCTGGCGGTTGTCCCACATCACCAAGTCGTATTGCCGCCAGCGGTGGGCGTAGACGAACTCGCGCTGCGTGGCGTGTTCGACCAGATCGCGCAGGAAGGACCGCGCCTCCGGCATCGGCCACCCGACGATGGTACCGGCGTGCGATGCCAGGAACAGCGACTTGCGGCCGGTCACGGGATGGGTGCGCACAAGCCGCTGCCGCACCGGCTTGAACATGGCACGCTCCTCGTCCGTGAACTCGCTGAAGCCGAGCTGGCCACGCGAGTACATCAGCGAGTGCTCGCAGATCATGTCCTCGACCTGCGCCTTGGTCGCATCATCGAGCGCGTCGTAGGCGGCACGCATGTCGGCGAATTCGGTGTTGCCGCCGCTCCCGGGGATGGCGCGCCCCGACAGCAGCGAGTACTTTGCCGGCACAGCGCGGAACGAGCTGTCGGAGTGCCACAGCCGGTTGCCCAGGTTGAACATGCGCCGCCTGTCGTCACGCGCAAAAATCCGGCTGTTCTGGTCGAGGTTCGAGACATCCGCCAGTTCGACGCTGAGCCGCCGTTCGTTGGCCTTCGTGATGTTGCCGCCGACCGCCAGCTCGATGCGGCCGAAGTTGCGGCTGAAAGCGACCTGCTGTTCATCGCTGATGTTCTGGTCGTGGAACACCAGCACGGCATACTTGTCCATGCCGGCCTCGATGGCCGCAACTTCGTCGGGCGTTAGCGGCCGGCGCATGTCGATGCCCTCGACCTCGCCGACAAAAACTGGATGGAGCTGGCGGATGGTGACGCTCATGGCCGACACCCTTTGGCAGTGAAACCGGCGAAGTATAGGCTTGCCGCCCGGGAAAAGCCAAAGCCGCGGCCGCTTCTACCGGGATGGGGTCCGCGCTAGGCTGGATTGCGCCGGGACGCGTCCCGACGCGACCGCAGTCGGGAGAGCCAAACATGCGATGGAGATTGTCACCCCTGGCGCTGGCCGCCGCGCTGCTGGCGGCGACGCCCGTTCCGTCGCTGGCGCTTGAGCTGACCGGCCGCATCACCTGCACCTGGAAGGAGGCCGGCCAGGATTGCTCGGGCACCAAATGCTACAATTCGCGCAATACCGGTGAGCGCACCTTCCAGGTCGACTTCGAATCGCAGACGATGTGCCCTGGGCGCGAGAAGGCCTGCGCACATCCGCTGAAATTCGCCGTCGCCCAGCGCGAGGTGGCCACGCGGACCGCCATTCTCATCGCCCACGCGCCCGACGGTGCACTGATGTACCGGGTCGACGAAGCCGGCCGCATCATCGGCGTCGTGATGGCCGGCATGGAGCGGATCCTGATCGCCGAGGGGACCTGCACCAGGGGCTGACGGCGGCACCCCGCCGTCAGGTCGCCGGCGGCATTTTGCGTCGCGCGCGCAAGGCCGTCGTGGCGGCGATGTCGAGCACACCGCCAGGTGCGATCACGACGCCGTAGTCGTGTTGCGCGGTCGCAGCCGAAATCAGCCCGTCCAGCACGTCGTCCAGGACATCGGCAGGATCGCGCGTCAGCGGATCGCCGTAGCCGCCACCGGCCGGGCCGTAGCACACGAAGCGGCCGCCCGCCGGCACCGTCATGTGCGGCACCTTCGACGGCAGGGCGCGCGCCGGCCTGCCGTTCGACAGCAGGTCGAGTTTGGCGGGCTGGCCCTCCTGGCCGCCTCGGAATCCCCACGGACGGTAGCGGTGCCCCTCGCCTTCGACCGAGGCGCCGCCGTCGGTCAGGAACGCGAATTCGCGCACCGACCCCAAGCCGCCGCGCCACTGGCCGGCGCCGGCCACGTCCTCGCGCAGTTCGTAGCGCAGCACGCGCAGCGGCAGATGGGTCTCGATGTCCTCGATCGGGTTGTTGCGCGTGTTGGCATACAGCGTGTCGACCGCGTCCATGCCGTCCTTGCCGTAGCGGCCGCCGTAGGAGCCCTCGAAGATTTCCATATGCACCCAGTGCGTGCCGTCCTTCAGGCCGGAGAACGCGATCACCTTCAGGTTGCCGATGCCGGCCGACACGTTGGTCGGCATCGCCTGGGCCAGCGCCTTCATCACGGTGTCGGCCAGCTGGTTGCCGGGGCAGAAGCGCGCGATGGTCGGCGCCGGGAACTCGGGATTGGCGAGGCAGCCCTTGGGCGCCACGATCCTGATCGGCCGCACCAGGCCGGCATTGACCGGGATGTGGCCGTGCACCGCGGTATCCAGCAGGATCGACCGGATGGTCAGCCAGATCGCGATGTCGACCGTACCCTCCAGCGGCATGTTGATCGGCCGGTCCGCCACCTGCGGCGCGGTGCCCGTCAGGTCGACGGTCATCTCCTCGCCCTGCTTGGTGATGGTGACCACCAGCGGCAGTTCCTTCTTGGCTGGATCGTCGCTGTCGAGATAGCCGTCGATCGCCGTCGCCGCTGTGTAGACGCCGTCGGGCAGCTTGCCGATCGCCTGGCGCATGAGACGCTCGGCGTGGTCCATCAGCGCTGCACAGGCGGTGTCGAAGGTCTCCACGCCGTAGTGCTGGATCAGCTCGACCATGCGCTCCGCTCCGATGCGGGCAGCGGCAACCTGCGCATCCATGTCGCCAACCACGAGGTCCGAGGCGCGGATGTTGTCGCGCACGATCTGCCAGACCGCGTCGTTGCGGATGCCGCGGTCATAGACCTTGATGGCCTTGAATTGCAGACCCTCGGCATAGGCATCCAGCGCCTCGACGATGCCGCAGGAGCCTGGCGACAATGCGCCGATGTCGAGATGGTGCGCCGTGGTGGCGGCGAAGCCCATCAGACGCTCGCCGACGAAAACCGGCACGATAAAGGCGACGTCCGGGCCGTGGCTGGCGCCGGAATAGGCGTCGTTGTGCATGATCACATCGCCGGGCCGGATCTTCTCGCCGCGCTCGCCGAACAGGCGCAGCACGCCCTTGATGTAGCCGGGGATCGGCCCCGACTGCAGCGGCGTCGACTGCGCCGACTCGGCCAGCCCCCTGCCCTCGGCATCGATCAGGGCGGCGCCGAAATCCTCCGACTCGCGGATGATCGACGAGTAGCTCATGCGCATGAGCTTGTAGCCCATCTCGATGGCGATGTTCTCCAGCGCCCCCTGGATCACGCTGACCGTGATCGGATCGATACGATCCGGCTTGGTGGCGGCGAGGCGCGGTGCGGCGCTGCTCATGGCGTGCTCCGGATGATCAGGTTGCCGGCCGGGTCGACTTCGACGGTATGGCCGGGCGGCACAACAGTGGTCGAGTCCATCTGCAGGATGATGACCGGCCCGGCGATCGCCTCGCCGACAGGCAAAGCCTCGCGCCGCAGGAACTCGGTGGGATAGTCGGCAAGCTTGCCGTCGACCCGGAACACGCATGTGCCCGAGCGCACATGGGCGTCGGCCAGAGAGCCGCCGGCTGGCGGCGCCGGCCGTGCCAGCGATGGCGTGCCGGCCGTGCCGATCAGCCGGATATTGACGATCTCGATCGCGCTGTCGGCGAAATGATGCCCGTACTCGCGCCGGTGTATGTCGTGGAAGGCCGCGAACACCGCCGCCATCGCCGTGTCATCCAGGACGCCGTCGCCGAAGGGCACGCGCAGCTCATACCCTTGTCCGACGTAGCGCAGATCACCGGCCCGGACGAAGGCGACATGCTCGGCCTCGACGCCGTCGGCGGCGAAGCGGCCGCGCAGTTCGGCTTCCATGGCCGCGAAGCCGGCATTCAGGCGCGGCAGATCGACGGCGCCCGACACCTGGAAGGCGGTACGGATGGCGTCATAGCGCAAGTCGCTGATCAGCAACCCCACCGCCGACGTGATGCCGGGATGCGGCGGCACGATGATCTCGCGTACGCCCAGCATGGCGGCGACCTCGGCGCCGTGCAGCGGCCCGGCACCACCGAACGCCACCAGTGCGAAATCGCGCGGGTCTATGCCCTTCTGGACCGTGCGCGAGCGGATCGCGTTGGCCATGTTGGCATTGAGCACCGTGATCACGCCTTCGGCCGCCTCGCGGTCGCTCATGCCGAGCTGTCGGCCCAGGTCGGCGATGACGCGCCGCGCCGCCACCTCGTCCAGCTTCATGCCACCGCCCAGGAAATGCTGGAGGTCAAGCCGACCCAGCACCACGTTGGCGTCGGTTACCGTCGGCCGGGTGCCGCCGCGGCCATAGGCCGCCGGCCCCGGCACGGCGCCCGCCGAGCGCGGCCCGACCCGGAAGGCGCCGGCGCTGTCGACGAAGGCGATCGAACCGCCGCCGGCGCCGATGGTGTGCACGTCGATCATCGGCACCATCACCGGAAAGCCGGCGATCCATGTGTCGCGCGCCGTGGCTTCGCCGAAACGGCCATCGGCAATGATTCCGATGTCGGCCGAGGTACCGCCGACGTCGAAGGTGATCAGGTTGCGCCGTTGCGACAGCGCCCCTGCCCAGTCGCCACCGATGACGCCCGCGGCGGGGCCGGACAGCAGCGTCAGCACCGGCCGCTCGGCCACCATCTTGGGAGTCGCGGCGCCGCCGTTGGACGCCATGATGCGCAGGTCAGCGCGAAAGCCGCTGGCGGCGATCTCGTCTTCCAGGCGCACGACGTAGTTGCGCACCTTGGGTCCCACGAACGCGTTCATCGCCGTGGTGGTGAAGCGCTCGAACTCGCGGAACTGCGGCGACACCGACGACGAGGTCGTCGCAAAGCACTCGGGATATTCCTCCTGCACGATCTGGCGCGCCCTCTCCTCGTGTGCCGGATCGAGATAGGAGAACAGGAAGCAGACGGCGATCGACTGCACGCCGGCCGCCTTCAGTTCGCGCACCGCCACGCGCACCGCTTCCTCGTCGAGCGGCTCCAGCACCTCCCCGCGGGGCGGAACCAGCCGCTCGCGCACGGTCTTGCGGTTGCGCCGGCGCACCAGGGGACGATCCTGCCAGGGGATGTCCTGCATGATGGAGTAGTGCTGCGGCCGCTGGTGGCGGCCGATGTGCAGCACGTCGCGATAGCCGGCCGTAGTGATCATGCCGGTCACGGCGCCGTCGTGCTCGAGGATCGCATTGGTGGCGATGGTCGTGCCGTGGAACACGAAGTCGATGGCCTCGCGTGGCACACCATAGCGGCTGCACAGTTCGATCAGGCCGCTGACCACGCCGCGCGACGGATCGTCCGGCGTCGTCGGCACCTTGTGGGTCAGCGTGCCGCCTGCCTCGGTATCGGCGAACACCAGGTCCGTGAAGGTACCACCGACATCGACCCCGACCAGCTTCATGACGTGTCACCCAGTCCTGCGATGCATGTCAGCGCAACATCCGGCTGGGTCGGCTGCAAGACCCGAGCCAAGGCTCGCCGCCAATTCGCGGGCAGAGCGCCCGCCTCCCGGGCCGCAGATGCCTGAAATTTCGCCACTGTGCGCAGATTGCTCACAGAAATCATGATGGCCGCCACAGTCAGGTCAGGAAAGCGCCCCCGTTGACGTGAATCGTCTGTCCGGTGATGTAACTCCCCTCTGGACCGGCCAGCAGACGTACCACGGCGGCGATCTCGTCGACCGTGCCCTTGCGCTGCAGCGGAATGTTGCGGTCCGCCAGCGTGCCGGGCATGGCCCCGGCCGACGCGCCGCGTACGGTATCGATGGCACCGGGCGCAACGCAGTTGCAGGTGATGCGATGCGGCGCCAGCTCGACGGCCAGCGCCCGCATCAGGCCTTCGAGACCGGCCTTCGACGCCGAGACATGGCAGCGGTTGGGCGTGCCGACATGGGTGGAAATGCCCGACAGCGCCACCATCGCGCCGCCGCCGCGGCGGATCAGCTGCGGGGCCGCCGCCTTGGCGAGCACGAAGGCACCGTCCAGCGCGACCGACAGGATCTCGCGCCATTCCGCGAAGCTCATGTCGAGGAACGGCGTCTGCCGCCGCAGGCCGGCATTGCTGACCACGATGTCGAGGCCGCCCAGGGTGCCGACCGCGGCCTCGATCATCTGGCCGACGCCGCGCGGGTCGGTGACGTCGGCGACATAGCCCATTGCCTTGCCGCCGGCCGCCTGGATCTCGCCGACGACGCCGTCGACCAGGGCGCGATCGGCGCGCCCGTTGACGACCACGGCTGCGCCGTCGCGCGCCAAAGTCAAGGCGATCGTCCGGCCGATATTCTTGCCCGCGCCGCTCACCAGCGCGACCTTTCCGTCCAGCGCACCCGCCATGCTGCCCTCCTCCCGGTTCGACGGCCCGCCGCCGGCCCGTGAGGCTGCGGCTTTGCCGATGGAACCTAGCCGGAAAGCGTCGTGCATGGAGACTCCAATTCGCGACGCCGGGCGGTTAGGCTGCGACTCGGAACAACGCGACACGGTGGGCGGCGGTCAGGGAGTCAGCCATGGACGACATCGAGAAACGTCTGGCCAAGCTCGAAGCCAGGGTCAGCTCGCTGGCCGAGATGGTCGAGCGCGTCACGGTCAACAATGCCAATATGTTGCGCGCCCAGCAGGGCGTGCTTGACCTGCAACAGAACCAGACCGAGGTCTTGCGCATCATTCGCGAAGAACTGAAGCGCCTCGGCAAGGCGCAGGACGCCTAGGCAGCGCCGCCTCAGATGGCCGATATGCGGTTCGGCAGCCCCGTCTGCGCCGTCAATCCGCCATCGGCCACGACGGCTGCGCCGGTGACGTAGGACGCGAGGTCCGACGCTAGGAACAGCACAACGTTAGCCATCTCCTCCGGCTGTCCCAGCCGGCCCATGGGGATGGCGCCCAGCGTTCCTTCGGCGAAGCCCGGCAACGACATCGACGGCCGCAGCAGCGGCGTGTCGATGGCGCCGGGGCAGACGCAGTTCACGCGAATGCCCTTGCTGGCGTACTCGATGGCCGCCACCCGCGTCAGGTTGATCACCCCGGCCTTGGCGACGTTGTAGGCGCCGATGGCGTAGTCGGCGAACAGTCCGGAGATCGAGGCGGTGTTGACGATGGCGCCGCCACCGCGCTTGAGCAGCTCGGGGATCGCCCGCTTGGTGGCGCGAAACACGCCCGTCAGCCCCAAGTCGATGGTGTGCGTCCACACCTTCTCGTCGATGTCGCCGACGAAGGCGAGCCGGCTCTGGCCGGCCGGCAGCGCCGGCTGCCCGAACGCGTTGTTGTGCAGGATGTCGAGGCCACCGAAGGCCTTCACCGTATTGCCGATCATCGCGTCGATGCCCGCCGGATCGCCGGCGTCGGCGATGATCGCGACGGCGGTGCCGCCCGCCTGCTTGATCTCCGACACCACGGCGTCGGCCTTGGCGGCAATAATATCGGACACCGCCACCCGCGCACCGCGCGCCGCGAAGCCCAGCGCCGTCGCCCGTCCGATCCCCGATCCGGCGCCCGACACCAGCGCCACCTTGCCGTCAAAGCGCATAGCGTTTCTCCCTGAAATTCGTGCGGGCGTTCGAGCGCTCCGCTAGGTCGGCAACTCAAGCCGGTAGAAGCGTGCCGCCGTGCCGCTGAACAGATCCGTCTTCTCCGTGGCGCTGGCGCCTTTCGCCAGTTTCTTGCAGGCGTTCCAGAACACGGCATAGCCGTAAGAACCCTTGTCGACCGGGAAATTGCTCTCGAACATGCAGCGCCGAGCACCGAACGCCTCAATGCAGGTCTCGATGTACGGCTTCCACGCCGCCACCAGCTGGTCCGACGACGGCGGCTCGGCCTGGTCCTCGAAGCCGAAGCCACCAATCCGCATCCCCAGGCCGCCGAGCTTGATGTGCACGTTGGGACACGCCGCCAGGGCGCGCATGGCCGGCTGCCAGCGGGCAAACACCTCTTTCTGCTTGCCGGCATAGGCGCCGATATGCAGCGGGCCGCCGACATGGTCGAGCACGATCGGCGTCTCGGGGAAAGCCCGCGCCAGCGCTTCCAGCTCGCCGATTTGCGGATGGTAGAGCCAGGAATCGTAGGACAGGCCGAGCTTGCCCAGACGCGCGAAGCCTTCGCGAAAGGCGGCGCTCGGCATCAGGCCCTGCGGCACGTGGTAGTTGGGATTCAGGACCGACGAATCGGCGTCCCACGCCGACGTATGCCGGATGCCCTTGAAGCGATCGCCGGCGATGCGCGTGTGCGCCTCAAGGATGTCCTGCGCCCGGGCGCCCAGCGCCAGATCGACATGCCCGACGATACCGGCGCAGGCGCGGGTGGCACCATAGCCCCCGCTGGCGCTCATCGCCGCCACGCCATTGACAAACTCAGTCTCGCCGAGCGGCTTCAGCTCGACCGGCGCGTCGGCGCGGTACATGGCGCGGCATTGCACGAATACGGTCGCCACGATGTTATGGCCGCCGCCGGTGTCGGCTAAAAGCTCGGGCAATAGGTACGGCCAGCCCGGCCGATCCCACAGGTGATGGTGCGGATCGACGATCGGCAAGCCGGGCTCCAGGATCTCCTCCTGCCGGCGGTCGAGCCAGTCCTGTCGTACCGGCAGGTAGCCGTGAAACGGCGATGGCGTAGTGGTCGTCATGGTTCCCTCGCGATTTCGTGGTGGGTTCGATACGATCGATCTTTCTGGCGGCAACGAGAGAATCCGAGGCGGCCCCCGTCCGCGCCGAGCGGCTCTGTTCGCTACGAGCCCCTCCGTCTTCCCGGCGCCTCGGCGCCGAGCGCAGCGCTATTCACGCCCGCACCGCTGCCGCCTGCACGCGTCCCGGCAGGTCGAGGCCGACGCCCTGCAGTGCGCCGAACAGTTCGTAGAGTTTCTGCACGTCAGCCGCCGGCAGCGGCGGTTTGCAGATCGACTCGATGTTGCTGCGCAGATGGGCGCGATTGCCGGTACCGAACAGCACGACGTCGACGCCCGGCTCATGGCGCGCGAAGCGATAGGCTGCGTCGGTGATGTTGGCGGCGCCACTCTCGTGCACCAGGAAGCCCAGCGGCTCGCCGTCGTCGGCCAGCGACGCCGGTATTTTCCCGGCGGCCGCGAGCTCTTTCATCGTGCGGGCCAGCAGGCCGGGTACGCTGAAGATGTTGCGCACCACGAACATCAGCAGCGTGCCGATGCCGTTGCGGCGGGTGTGGGGAAAGATCTTCTGCCGCGCGCCCTGGTTCATCATGCTGTAGGCCAGCATGATCACCTCCCAGCACGCGTCGTGCACGGCGCGCTGCGCCATGTCCTGGCCCGGATCGTTGGGGCCGGTCTCGGTGATGCCGAGGTGGCGCAGCTTGCCCTTCTCCTTCTCGCGCAGCAGCGCCGGCGCCAGTTCGTTCAGCGCTTGCGCATAGGCGGCCGGCGCCACGGCATGCAGGTGAAACACGTCGACGTGGTCGAGTTGCAGCCGGCGCAGCGAGCCGTCGAGCGCCTGCACGACGTCGGCCGCCGAGCGCAATCCGCCGCCGCTGCGGATCAGGCACTTGGTCGAAACCACCACGGAGTCGCGCGGCACCGCCGCAACAGCGCGGCCAACAATGCCTTCGGTGCCGTAGGCCTCGGCGGTGTCGATGAAATTGACCCCCAATTCCATCGCTTCGCGCACCAGCGCCACCGAGTCGGCCTCGCTCAGCCCGCTGCCCTGGCCGATGCGGCTGTTGCCGCCGCAGCCCAGGCCGGCGACGCTGACCCGCAACCCCGTCCTGCCGAGCGTGGTGTAGTCCATGCGCGAATCCCCCGCCTACCGGTCCTGGATGAATGATCAAGCATGCCGGCATGGCCGCCGCCCGAGAACGGCAAAAGCGGTCTGACAGATGTGCAGCGCCCACGCCGCGCCGGCCGGCAATGAGTATGGTACAGAGTCGCGCCAGGCCCCACCGGCCGGTGCGCCATCAACCTGGCGCGCGCCTGCAGCCCACGAGGAAACGCCATGATCTACGAACTGCGCATCTATCGCTGCCTGCCCGGCCGCCTGCCCGCCCTGCTCAAGCGCTTCGACACCATCACGCTGAAACTGTGGGAGAAGCACGGCATCCGACAGGCCGGCTTCTGGACGACGCTGATCGGCGAGTCGAACCAGGAGCTGCACTACCTGCTGGCCTGGGACTCGCTGGCCGACCGCGAGCAGAAGTGGAACCGCTTCGCGACCGACCCCGAGTGGCTGGCCGCACGCGCCGAGACCGAGAAGGACGGCCAGATCGTCGCCAACGTCAGCAACGCGATGCTGCAGCCGACCAGTTTCTCGTCGGTCAAATAGGCCCCATCGGGCATCGACGGGGAGACCACCGATGGCTGCCGGAAAGTACCTGTTCATCGTGTCGATGGACGTGGCGCCCGACAAGGAGGCGCTGTTCAACGAGGTCTATGCGGAGCACATCGGTTTCCTAGGCAAGGTGCCGGGCGTGCGCAGCGTGATGCGCGCCAAGACCGAATCCGCCGCCGTCATGATCGGCGGCGAGATGAAGCCGCTGACCGGCGCCGGCGAACCGGCCTATGTCGCGATCTATGAGCTGGACAGTCCTGACATCCTGACCAGCCAGGCGTGGCACGAGGCCGGCGAAGCCGGCCGCTGGGCGAGCGAGGTGCGACCTCACACCAACAACCGCCGGCACATCCTGCGCAAGGTGCTGTGACGCCGCGTCCGGCACCGGTGCGCGCTGCCGCCGTCGCGCTGCTGTTGCGCGATGGCGCGGCGGGCGCCACCCTCGTCACCGGCACGTCATGTGGCCGGGCCGTCATGACGATGCGCGATGTCGGTCAACAGCATGGAGGGTGGCGATGGCGACGGGAAAATATCTGTTCATCGTCTCGATGGACGTGACACCCGACAAAGAAGCCCTGTTCAACGAGGTCTACGATGAACACATCGGCTTCATCCGCAAGGTGCCCGGCGTGCATGGCGTGACGCGCGCCAAGACGGAGCCTGCGGCGGTGATGATCGGCGGCGAGAAGAAGCCGCTGACCGGCGACGGCGAGCCGGCCTACACCGCGATCTACGAACTGGACAGCCCCGACATCCTGCTGGGCAAGGCGTGGCAGGATGCCGTCGAAGCTGGCCGCTGGGCAAGCCAGGTCAGGCCCCACACCAGCAACCGCCGGCACATCCTGCGCAAGCTGCTGTAGGCAGCGCGCGGCGGCCTAGCCGCCCATGCCCTTGACGATCTCGGCGCTCGGCGCGGCATCGGCGAACCCCTTGAAGCTGCCGGCTTCGGCGATCTGCCGCGCGGTGCGGATGAAGCCGCCCCAGGCGGCACGTGCCAGCGCCCCACCGACGCTGATGCGACGCACCCCCAGCGCCGTCAGGTCGTGCACCGTCAGATCGCTCGGGCTGCCCATCAGCACGTTGACCGGCTTGGGCGCCACCGCCTTGACCACGGCGGCAATCTGCTCGCGCGTCGTCAGACCGGGCGCATAGAGACAGTCAGCGCCCGCCGCCGCAAAGGCCTGCAGGCGGCGCAGGATGTCGTCGAAATCGGGCCGGTTGCGGATCAGGCCCTCGGCGCGGCCGGTCAGCACGACCTCGCCGCCGGCCTTGTCGATGGCGGCGCGGGCGGCCTTCATGCGCGCCACCGCGTCGTCGATCGCATACAGCGGATTGGCCCGGTCGCCGGTGAAGTCCTCGATCGACAGGCCCGATACGCCCGTGCCGACGCACAGCCGGACGCTCTCGGCCACGGCCGCCGGCGCGTGCGCGTAGCCGTTTTCGAAGTCGGCGTTCATCGGCACGTTGGCCGTCGCCGACAACTCGGCGATATGCGCCAGCATGGCGTCGCGCGTCACGCCGCCGTCGCCGAACCCGCGCGAGAACGCAAAACCGGCGCTGGTCGTGGCCAGTGCCTTGAAGCCCATGCCCTGCAGGAAGCGCGTGCTGCCGACGTCCCAGGGGTTCGGCATGACGAAACAGCCGTCCTTGTGCAGGTGACGGAACGCGGCGCGCTTTTCGGAAACGGTGGACATGAACAATTCTCCCGGGAACCGCGGTCAGGGCGGTCGCTGACGCCAACCAAGCGTCCGTCAAGGATCGCGATTCCGCCCGCGCCGGCAAGCGCTAACATGTCCTGCTGCGGTGGGCGCAAGGCACTTGCGGCGGGTCGTGCATGGCCTTTTCAGCCCGTCCAGGGGTGGCCGGCGAACCGACCGTTCATGCCTCGACCAGGATCGTGCCGCCCATTTCCTCATGTCCGTCGCCGCAGAAGACATCGCAAAAGAACGCGAACGAGCCGGTCCGATCCAGCATCAGTCGCACGGTCGTGATCTGGCCCGGCAAGATGTCGGCGCGCAGGTTGAAGTCTGGCATCTTGAAGCCGTGGATGCGGTCTTCCGAGGTCAGCAGCAGGTCAACGGTCTCGCCCCGCCGCGCCGTGATGCTCGCGGGCGTGTACTCGAAGCGCCGGGCCGTGATGCGGATTTCGCGCACTGGCGGCTCCGCTGCGAAACCGGCGGCCGCCAGGCCAGCGACCGCCGGCGCCGCGATCAGCCATCGCAGCGTGGTTCTGCGGCTTGTCATCGTCAGGCCTTGGCGACCGGCAGATCCACCAGCCTGTAGTCAGATGGCGCAGTGACGCCGATGTCGCGCGATCCCAGACCACGATAGGGAATGGCAGCGTCCCATGCCAACGGCGTCCGCTTGGGCTGCGAGCCTGGCGCCGGCAACGGAAAGACCAGTGACCGCGCCGCGTGGTGCGCGATGTGACCGGTCGTGTGGTGATGCGACTGGTGGATGTGGCCGTAGAACACCTCGACGTTGCGGAATGGCATCAGCAAGTCCATCACCTTGGCGCCGTCGGCCGTTGCCCAGTCCCACTGCGGATAGAGATCGAACAGCGGCCGGTGCGTCATCACCACGATGCGGTCGTCGGGCTTGCGCTGCCTCAGATCGGCGGCCAGCCACGCGAGTTGCTCGTCACCTACCTTCGCCGCCGGATCGGAAACGTTGTCCAGGGCGATGAAATGCACACCCTTGTGATCGAACGTGTAGTGGGTCGCGCCAAAGAATTCCCTGTAGGCTTCGCCGCGGTCGAGCGACGCGTCGTGCTCGCCGGGCATGAAACGCACGTCCTTGACGCGCAACGCCGCGACGATCTCCTTGAAGCGCGCCAGCCGCGAGCGGCGTTCCTTGGGGTCGTCCGTGGTGTGTGTGAGGTCACCTGTAAACACGACGAAGTCAGGCTGCGCTGAAAGTCCGTTGACCGTCGCTATCGCCTTTTCCAGCGTGTGCGCAGCATCGGGGTTGGCCGGCCCGCTGTAGCCCCAGTGCGTGTCGGAGAACTGCACGAAATGAAAGTCGCCGTCCTGCGCCGACGCGCCGTCGCGGCCGGCGAACAGTCCCGACGCGAACGCTACGCCGGCAACGCCGGCCAGTTTGAGGAAGTCGCGGCGATCATGGCTTGCGGTCATCTGCCCTCCTGGCGCCCCGCAACTGGGGCGATATGGGCGATACCGGGCCCGGACGCCGGATATTCCGGCCGCGGTTGGCGCGGAATAAGATCGGTCGCGGGCCAGTATTGGAGTCGATGTTCGATGGCTCCCCGATGACTGATGCTGCCCGCGCCCGGCGTTTCGCCGAGAAGGCGTTGCCGCACCTCGACGCCGCTTATGGCTATGCCTGCCACCTGACGCGCGATAGCAGCGAGGCCCAGGATGTCACGCAGGAGGCGTTCCTGCGGGCATGGCGCTACTTCGACGGTTTCCGCGGCGAGGATGCACGGCCCTGGCTGCTGAGCATCGTGCGCAACACATTTCTGTCGGCGCGGCGGTCGCGCGAGGCACCGTCAGCCTCCCTCGACGATGCGGACGGCGAGATCGATGGTGCGCTGGCCGGAACCGAGGCGCTGGCCGCCATTCCCGTGACGCCGGAGCGCGCACTACTGGCGGCTGACGCACGGCACACGATCGCCGCGGCGCTGGCGGCTCTGCCCGTGGCGGCGCGCGAGATCCTGGTGCTGCGCGAGATCGAGGAGCTTTCCTACAAGCGCATCGCGACCATGCTCGACCTGCCGATCGGCACCGTAATGTCGCGACTGGCGCGGGCGCGCGCGGCGCTGGCGGCCGAGGTCCGCCGGCGGACGTGCGAGGAGTGACGACGATGGCCGATATCGACTGCCCGACCTGCGCCTCGCTGATCGACGCCTATGTCGACGGCGAGCTGTCCGCCGATGTCGCCGCCGCGGTCGAGCAAGCGCTGCCACATTGCCCCGATTGCCGGCGCCGGCTCGAGGAGGCGCGTATCCTGCGCGATGCCCTGGGCGG
>JAHCJT010000089.1 GCA_026126245.1 Alphaproteobacteria bacterium | reverse complement strand
TGCAGGCCGCCTTGCTGGTGCCGGCGATCATCAAGCTTGGCGTGACGCCGATGGCGGCGCACATGTTCGCCTTCTACTTCTCGTGCCTGTCGGCGGTCACGCCGCCGGTCGCGCTGGCCGTCTACGCCGCGGCCTCGATCGGTGGCGCGAGCCTGTGGGGCTCCGGCGTTCAGGCCGTGAAGTTTGCCGCCGCGGGCTTCATCGTACCGTTCTTCTTCATCTACAACCCCGCGCTGCTGTTCGCCGGCTCGTGGGAGGAGATCGTGCGCGCCGTCGTGACCGGCCTGGTCGGATTCGTGGCGCTGGCAGCCGGGCTGGAAGGCCAATTCCTGCGGCCGGCTTCATGGTTCGAACGACTGCTGTTCGTGGCGGCGGCGTTCCTGCTGATCGATCCCGGCATCACCACCGACATCATCGGTCTGGCCGTGCTCGCGGCGGCACTTGTCCTGCAGAAGGTCCGCAATGTGCGCGCTGTGCCGGCGGGGGGCGTGACGCCGTGAGCCGCGCGCAACTCGTTGTCCTGACCCTGATCGCGGCCGTCGTCCTCGCCGGCACGGTGGTGTACGGCCTGTTGCGCCTCTATACCGCCTGATCGCCCCGACGCCAGTCCGCCGGCGGCCCGCCCAAGGCCCGCTCGCGCGCTGGGTCAATACCCGTCACCGTCATACTCCCCCCACCGAAGCATGGCGGGCTTGCTGCCATGGATGTCCCGCTCGCCTGCCGTGGCTATGGGGCGGCGTAGACTGCCCGCTTGGCACCATGGTGCGATCCATGGCGCAAACGGGGAAGAAACGATCCATGCGGCCAATGATTCTGCTGGGCGGCGCGCTTGCCGCCCTTGCCTGTTCGTCCGGGCTTGCACTCGCCCAGAAGAGCGGTGGCGTCCTCAAGATCTATCATCGCGACAATCCGCCCAGCGCGTCGATTCATGAGGAGGCGACCAACTCGACGGTCATCCCCTTCATGCCGCTGTTCAACAATCTGGTGCTGTTCGACCAGCAGGTGGCGCAGAACAGCGCGCGCTCGATCGTGCCCGACCTCGCCAAGTCGTGGTCGTGGAGCGCCGACGGCAAGGCGCTCACGTTCAAGCTGCAGGACGGCGTCAAGTGGCATGACGGCAAACCGTTCACGGCCCGAGACGTCGTGTGCACCTTCGACCTGCTGGCCGGCAGGGGCGAACAAAAGCTGCGGCGCAATCCGCGGAAATCCTGGTACGGCAACATCGAGAGCGTCACCACCAACGGCGATCTCGAGGCCACCATCCATCTGCAGCGGCCGCAGCCGTCGCTGCTGGTGCTCCTGGCCTCAGGCTATTCGCCGATCTATCCCTGCCACATCCCGGCGGCGCAGATGCGCACCAAACCGGTCGGCACCGGGCCCTTCAAGTTCGTCGAGTTCAAGCAGAACGAAGGCATCAAGCTGGTCCGCAATCCGGACTACTGGAAGAAGGGCCGGCCCTATCTCGACGGCATCGATTTCACCATCGTGCCCAACCGCGGCACGGCCATGCTTGGGTTCGTGTCGGGCCGTTTCGACATCACCTTCCCGTGGGAGGTGACGATGCCGTTGCTGAAGGACATCCAGGGCCAATCGCCAAACGCGGTATGCCAGGTGACGTCGATGAACAACAGCACCAACCTGATCGTTAACCGCGACTCGCCGCCCTTCGATAATCCCGATCTGCGGCGCGCGCTGGTGCTGGCGATCGACCGCAAGGCGTTCATCGACATCCTGAACCAGGGCAATGCCGAGGTCGGCGGCACCATGCAGCCCCTGGCCGACGGGATCTGGGGCCTGCCGAAGGAGATCCTCGATGGCGTGCCGGGCTACGGCCCCGACGTCGAGAAGAACCGGGCCGAGGCGCGCGCCATCATGACCAAGCTGGGCTATGGTCCCGACAAGCGTCTGCCGCTGAAGGTCGCGACGCGCGGCATCTCGCTGTACAAGGATCCGGCCGTCATCCTGGCCGGCCAGCTCAAGGAGATCTGGATCGACGCCGAGGTCGACATCATCGAGACCTCGCTCTGGTTCACCCGGGTGGCGCGCAAGGCCTATTCGGTCGGCCTCAACACCACCGGCAACGGCGTCGACGATCCCGACCAGAATTTCTTCGAGAACTTCTCGTGCAAGTCGGAGCGCAACTACACCGGCTACTGCAATCCCGAGATCGACAAGCTGGTCGAGCAGCAGTCGGCCGAGACCGACGTCGAGAAGCGCCGCAAGCTGGTTTGGGAGATCGACCGCCGGCTGCTGGAGGACGGGGCGCGGCCTATCGTGATGTGGAACCGGGCCGCCATCTGCATGCACCCCTACGTCAAGGGCTACGTCGCCAACGTCAACAGCGTCTACAACGGCTTCCGCTTCGAGGACGTCTGGCTCGACAAGTAGCGGCCCCTGCCGGCAGGCGGCCGCAGGCGCGCTGCGGCTGTCCGCTGTTGCGATCGACGGGCGTCCGGGCGGTGCTCACGCCGCCAGGCCGGCGACCGGCACGCTCGGGTGCCGGTCGGCGCGGGCCGCGATCAGCTTCCTGGCTTGCGCGAGGCGGCCGTCCTTGAGGTAGGCGGCGACCAGCGTGTGTTCGGCCAGGTCGCGCTGCGCCCGGCTGCCGCCGATGCGCACGGTTTCGGCCAGCGCCGTTTCGAAGATGCCGATCGCCTCGCGCCAGGCGCCCTTTTCATAGGCGGCAAAACCCGACACCAGCTGCGGCACGACGCTGCCGGCGGGGTAGCGTCCTGATGCGACGCGTTCCTGCAGCTCCTGCACGATGCGCGCCAGGCTGGCGGTGTCGCCGCTGGCGATGCAGGCCAGCGCGCAATGCACGTCGGCGAAGGCCAGCCCGGCCTTGGGGAAGAAGCGCAGCACGTAGTCGCGCACCTCGGACCACAGCTGCGGGCGCCGCTGCTGGCCGGCGAGCTCGGCGCGCCACAGGAAGGCGACGGCATCGGTGGTGGTGTTGATGAATGGGCCCCACGAACCGCCGGGGTGCACCTGCTGCTGGTACACGCGCCACGCCTCGTCGACTTCGCCCAGGGTCAGGGCGAACATCGCGACGTGCCAGGAGATGTGACAGTGCATCAGCCCGTCGCGCGGATAGGCCGGCATCCACTGGCGCAGATAGGCGAGTGCCGCGCGGTCCTCGCCCATTTCGTAGAGCACGTGCGCCTTGATGTGGGCGCCATGCGCGCTGCGCGGATTGGCCGCCATGCTGCGCTCGATCTGGACCTGCGCTTCGGCCAGCCGGCCGATTTCCTCCAGCCCGAAGGCGTAGACCATCTGGAACCACCAGTCGTCCGCCAGATGCGGCCGCAGCACCTCGAGGAACTCGACCTGCTCCGGCTCGCGGCCGGTGCGGCCGCTGAAGCCGATCAGCCCGAACACGCCAGTTGCCGGCGCCGCCACCATGGCGTCGCGCGGATGCGCGGCGAGATGGGCGCGGGTCGCCGCCAGCGCCTCGACCGGCTTGCCCTCCATGCCCAGGCACAGGGCGTTGATGTGGCTCTGCTCGCGCGCCGTCGTGCCCGGCGCCAGCTCGCGGGCGCGTGCCACCGCCTTGCGCGCCTCGGCAACATTGGCGACGAGGAACTGGGCGCGGCCCAGCGCGACGTGGCCGAGCGCGAAGTTGGGATCCTGCTCGACGGCCCGTGTCAGGTCGGCGATTTCGTTGCCGGCCGCGGCCAGCACGCCGTCGCAGCCAGCGACATAGGCGTCGCGCGCCGCGCTGGAGGATGTCGTGAGGTCCAGTCCGTACCGATCGGCAAGCATGTTCCGTCGCCTCCCGCGATTTTGTTTGCACCGAGGAATGTGTCGCGCTGCAGGGGCGATGGTAGTCGGTCCGGTTCGCCGGCTCCAAGAGGCGAGGTGTGTGTGGCGGGCAGGGCCGGCGCCGGCGAGCCGCAGAGCGGTTGCTGTCGGGGCCGGCGCGCGGGCCCTATGGTCAATGGAAATCGCGTGACGGAAAGACCGGCTCGCGCGGCCTGGCGCGGCGCGCGGCCTTTTCGCGCGCGTCCGATCCCGGCCGCTTGACCTCGTCGGCGCGCGCGACCGGCGTGACAATGTCGTCGCCGCCGGCAATGCCGTGGACGAAGGCCGTCAGGTCGACGAGCCGCCGGGCGATGACGTGGGTGACGAGTCCCTCGCGCTGCAGCGTGCCGTCGACGCCCAGCAGCTTGGCCGACATCACGATGCGGCGGTAGCGCTCGAAGACCTTGGGCCAGACGATGATGTTGGTGACGCCGGTCTCGTCCTCCAGCGTCGCGAAGATCACGCCGCTGGCCGTGCCGGGCCGCTGGCGCACCAGCACGATGCCCGCCACCCGCGTGCGCTGGTCGCTGGCGACCGCCGCCAGGTCCGCCGACCTGCAATAGCCCAGCCGGCGCATGTCGCTGCGCAGCAGCGCCATCGGGTGCGCCTTCAGCGACAGCTGCGTTGCGCGGTAGTCCTCCATCACGTGCTCGCCCAGCCGCATGCGGCTCAGCGTCACGGCGGGTTCGCCCGCGTGCTCCTCCTCGCCGGCGGCGGCGAACAGCGACAACGGTGCCGCCGGCAGGCCCTTGACGACCCACAGCGCCTGCCGGCGGTCCAGCCCCATGGAGCGAAACGCATCGGCGTGCGCCAGGATCTCCAGCGCCGCGCTGCGCAGGCCGCTGCGGCGCCACAGCCCCAGCGCATCGGCGTAGCCGTTGCCGCGCGCCGCGACCAGCCGCTCGGCGTCGGCTTCGGCGAAGCCCTTGACCTGCCGCAGGCCCAGACGCAACGCGATCGTGCCGTCGAGGGGCTCCAGGGTGCAGTCCCACTGGCTGTGGTTGGCGTCGACCGGCAGCACGCGCACGCCGTGGTCGCGCGCGTCGCGCACGATCTGCGCCGGGGCGTAGAAACCCATGGGCTGGCTGTTCAGCAGGGCACAGGCGAAGACTGCCGGGTAGTGATGCTTCAGCCAGGCCGACACATAGACCAGCAGCGCGAAGCTGGCGGCGTGGCTCTCGGGGAAGCCGTACTCGCCGAAGCCCTCGATCTGGCTGAAGCAGCGCTCGGCGAAGTCGCGGGCGTAACGCCGCCGCACCATGCCGTCGATGAACTTGTCGCGGAACCTGTGGATCGTGCCGTTGTGGCGGAACGTCGCCATCGCCTTGCGCAGTCCATTGGCCTCGTCGGGCGAGAAGCCGGCGGCGACGATGGCGATCTGCATCGCCTGTTCCTGGAACAGCGGTACGCCCAGCGTGCGGCCGAGGGTCGCCTTCAGCTCCTCCGACGGGAAATCGACCGGATCGATGCCGTCGCGCCGGCGCAGGTAGGGATGCACCATGTCGCCCTGGATCGGGCCGGGCCGCACGATCGCCACCTCGATGACGAGATCGTAGAACGTCCGCGGTTTCAGCCGCGGCAGCATCGACATCTGCGCCCGGCTCTCGACCTGGAACACGCCGATCGAATCGGCACGCGACAGCATGTCGTAAATTGCCGGGTCGTCGGGCGACATGGCGAGCGACAGCGTCCGACCATAGTGCTGCCGCAGCAGCTGGAAGGCCTTGCGGATGCAGGTCAGCATGCCCAGCGCCAGCACGTCGACCTTGAGCATGCCCAGCGCGTCGATGTCATCCTTGTCCCACTCGACGATGGTGCGGTCCTCCATCGCGGCGTTGAGGATGGGCACCGTCTCGTCGAGCCGCTCGCGCGTCAGCACGAAGCCGCCGACGTGCTGCGAGAGATGCCGCGGGAAGTCGAGCAGGGTGCGGGCGAGATCGACGGCGAGCTTGAGCTGCGGGTTGTCGGGGTCGAGCCCGACCTCGCGCACGTGGCTGTCGGGAATGTCCTCGCCGCTGCCCCACATGGTGCCGGCCAGCGCCGCGGTCACGTCCTCCTTCAGACCCATCGCCTTGCCGACGTCGCGGATGGCCATGCGCGGCCGGTAGTGGATCACGGTCGAGCAGATGGCGGCGCGGTCGCGGCCGTAGCGGCCGTAGAGGTACTGGATCACCTCCTCGCGCCGCTCGTGCTCGAAATCGACGTCGATGTCGGGCGGCTCCTTGCGCTCGGCCGAGAGAAAGCGCTCGAACAGCACGTCGATCTCGTTGGGATTGACCGAGGTGATGCCCAGGCAATAGCAGACGGCGCTGTTGGCGGCCGAGCCGCGGCCCTGGCAGAGGATGTTCTGGCTGCGGGCGAACTTCACGACGTCGTAGACCGTCAGGAAATAGCGCGCGTAGTCGAGCTGCCGGATGAGCGCCAGCTCCTTGCGCAGCAGCGCCTGCACCTTCCGCGGCACGCCGTCGGGATAGCGACCGGCCGCCGTCTCCCAGGTCAGCGCCTCGAGATGCTGCTGCGGCGTCTGGCCCGGCGGCACCGGCTCGTCGGGATATTCGTAGCGCAGCTCGTCGAGCGAGAAGCGTACGCGACTGGCAATCGACAGCGAGCGGGCGACCGCCTCGGGATGACGTGCGAACAGCCGCGCCATTTCCGCGGCACCCTTGAGATGGCGCTCGGCGTTGGCTTCCAGCCGGAAGCCGGCCTCGGCGATGGTGCAGTTCTCGCGGATGCAGGCCAGCACGTCGGCCAGCGGCCGCTGCTGCGGCGCGTGATAGAGCACGTCGCTGGTCGCCACCAGCGGCGCACCGGCCCGCAGCGCCAGTTCCGCCAGCTCGCCCAGGCGCCGCCGCTCGTCGCCACGGTAGGCAAAGTGCGCACCGAGATGGACGCGGCCGGGCGCGGCGTCGGCCAGCGCCGCCAGCCGGTCGGCGAACGACGGTGCTAGGACCTGCGGCGGCATGACGATGAAGATCTGGCCGGCCGCCGCGTCGCGGATCTCGTCGAACGACAGGTAGCAGTCGCCCTTGGGCGCGCGCCGGTTGCCGGTGGTCAGCAGGCGGCACAGGCGGGCATAGGCGGCGCGGTCGATCGGATAGCAGACCACCTCGAAGCCGTCGGTGGTGACCAGGCGGGCGCCGACCAGCAGCTTGATGCCGTCCGCCTTGGCCTGGACATGCGCGCGCACGACACCGGCCAGGGTGTTGCGGTCGGCGATGCCGATGGCGGCCAGGCCGAGCGCGGCGGCGCGCGCCACCACCTCGGCGGGATGCGACGCGCCGCGGCGGAACGAGTAGTTCGTCATGGCGACGAGTTCGGCGAAACCGGTCACGGCGCGCTCATGACCCTCCGGGCGCACGTCCGGCTATGGGTGGTTGCGCTCACGGGAAGAGGCCGTGCACGAACCAGCGCGGCACGGCATGGCCGGGGCGATAGCGCCCGGCCCGGTAAAGCCAGAAGCGCCGGCCGCCGGTATCCTCGACGACGTAGTAGTCGCGCTCCGGCGCGTCCTGGCCGGGATGCCACCACTCCGGCGCAATGCGCTCCGGTCCCTCGGCATGCGCCACGTCGTGCAGGGCGCCGCGCCAGCGGAAGCGGCGCGGCGGACCTTCCGGCACCATCGCCATGATGTCGGCCGCCTCTTCCGGCCGCGGCAGCAGCAGGGGCGGGCGGATGCCGAAGGGCGTCTCGATGCGCCAGTCCGATGCCGGCTCGTCGGCGGCCGGACGGGCGGCGACGGCACGCTCGGGGATATGGCTTTGCCGTGCGTGCAGCCGTCGCACGGCGCCCGCGCCCAGGCGCTGCTCCAGCCGGTCGATCAGCGGCGCCAGGCCGGCCGGCTCGCCGCTGTCGGCCTCGCCGCCGTCGATGCCCAGCGCGGCCTGCCGCTCGCGGATCGGCTCGGCGGCCAGCACATGCAGGGCGGCCGCCTCGAAGCCGAACTCGGCCTGCAGCCCGGCCGGCAGGCGGTCCAGCTTCATCGCGATCAGGCGGGCGATGTGCGGGATGTTGCGGCTCGGCGCCGCCAGGCCGATCTGCAGCGGCAGCACCTCGCCATCGGGGCGGAACAGCAGCAGGCGCAGGACGCGCACGCCGGCGGCGGCGCGCATGAGAGCCGGCGTCAGCTCGCACAGCAGGCGCGTCGCCGCCTCGACGACATGTGCCTGCGTCGTGATCGGCTCGACGAAGGCGGCCTGCGCGCGGTAGCAGGGCGGCGGCTCCTGCGGCGACAGCGGCTCCGGTTCCCGTCCCAGCGCCTGGTCGAGACGCTCGAGCAGCGACGCGCCGAAGCGTGCCACAAGCGGCGCGCGCGGCTGGCGCATCAGCTCGCCGATGCGCCGGAAACCCAGCCGGCAGAGGATCTCCTGCGCCGACGCCGACAGGCGCAACGCGGCCAGCGGCAGATCGCGCAGCGCATCCTGCTGCACGCCCGGCGGCACGATCGCGTTGTCGACGTCGCCATGGCGGGCGATCGCCCAGGCGGCACCCGCCGTGTCGGCGATCGCCAGCCGCGGACACAGGCCGAAGTGGCGCAGGCGGGTTGCGAGATCGGCCAGCAGCTTCTCCTCGCCGCCGAACAAGTGCGCGCAGCCGGTGATGTCGAGGAATAGGCCGTCGGCACCGTTCGCCGCGTCCCACGGCGCCACGACCGGCGTGTAGCGCAGGCACCACAGCGTAAGCCGGTGCAGGGCGGCATCGTCGGCGGCGGGATCGGCCTCGCGCGACTGCAGGCCGAGAACCTTGGAGCGCGCGTTGGACAACAAATCGCCGACCGCGAGGCCGCTGCGCCAGGCGGCATCGTTCAACGCCACCAGGCGCGCACCGCCCGTACCGGGCGCCACGAGGACGAACGGCCGCCGCGGGTCGACGGCATCAGACGGCGCGACGATGCCGGGCCCGGCCTGTGCCCGCAGGAACCGCGCGATCGGCCACGACTTCAGCCAGACGGAAACGATGCGCGACATGATCCCACTCCACGGTCCATTGGCCGGCACGGCCGTTGCGGCAGCGTTCGAGCGCCACCCGCCAGCGCCAGCCGGCGAACGCCTCGAAGCGGTCGCGGCCGGCCGGCGCGGTGGCGATGCGCCAGCGCGTCGTGGCGGCGCTGAGGCCTGTCGCGGCGGGCGGACGCAGCAGCAGCAGCGGCGTGCCGGCGGCCGATGCCGCCAGGTTCAGCCGGCGGCTCATGGTCAGGTCGAGCGGCGTTTCGCTGATGCCGGCCACCACGGCCGCGCCGGCATCGGCGCGCAGGATTTCCTCCATGGCCCACAGCGCATCCTTGCCGGTGCGCGTCTCGACGAGCAGCAGCCGGCCGACGTCGAGGCCGAGCCGGCGCAGTCCGTGGCCGTAGGGCGAACCGACATCGGTGCCGCGGCGCGAGACAACGAGCAGGGCAGGGCCGCGGCGCGCGCGCGTCGCGCAGGCCATCAGGGCGGCGGTGAAACCGAAGGACGCGGCGATATCGCCGTAGGCTGCCGCGCTCACCTCGTGCAGTGCGCCGCCAGCCAGGCCGGCGTCGGGCAGGTGACGATGGATGTCCGGCAGGTCCAGCGACAGGGGCGGCGGTGGCGCGCCGAGCCATCCCGTCTCCAGCCTGGCCACCGTCCGCCGCAGCGCCGCGAGGCGGCTATCGCCCGCATCGTTTGCGAAAGACGCGGCGTGCGGCCGGTCGTCGGCCTGCGGGTTGGACGGCAGGAGGCGTGGCACGGCAGACGGGGTGTCTGATCGCCGTCCTGCCGCACGGGCGCCGGGGCCGCCGCTGTTTCTGATGAGCTGCATCGACGGGCACGTCTTGAATGTCGGGGATGAAAAGGAATAAGAACAAAATAGGAACATGTCAATTGGAGAGACTCGAATTAATTATGTTTTTCAATAGCTTAACAATATGTTGCCGATTCCCGCCGCCAGCCCCCAAGATGTAGCCATGAACACCGCGCCGGACGCCGCCCGCACCTTGCTCAAGCGCGTCTTCGGCTTCGACGCCTTCCGCCCCGGCCAGGAGGAGGTCATTGCCGCGCTGCTGGCCGGCGCGGACGTCCTGGCGGTGATGCCGACCGGCAGCGGCAAGTCGCTGTGCTACCAGCTGCCGGCACTGGTGCTGGGCGGGCTGACCGTCGTGGTCTCGCCGCTGATCGCGCTGATGCGCGACCAGGTTCGCCAGCTGCGCGCCGTCGGCGTGGCCGCCGCCAGCCTGAACTCCAGCAACGACGCCGACGAGGCCCGCCGCGTCGCCGAGCTGCTGCGTGCCGACGGTCCGCGTCTGCTCTACGTCGCGCCCGAGCGCCTGACGCGCCCCGACACGGTCAACCTGCTGCGCCGCGCCGGCGTGCGCCTGCTGGCGATCGACGAGGCGCATTGCGTCTCGCAGTGGGGCCACGATTTCCGGCCCGAGTATCTCGAGCTGGGCCGCATCCGTGCCGAGCTGGGCGGCGTGCGCGCCATCGCCCTGACCGCCACGGCCGACGCGCCGACCCGCAACGACATCGTCGAGAAACTGTTCGCCGCCCCGCCGCGCGTCTTCGTGCGCAGCTTCGACCGTCCCAACCTGCGGCTGGCGATGGCGCCCAAGACCAGCGCGCCGCGCCAGGTGCTGAGCTTCGTCGCGGCGCACAAGGGCATGAACGGCATCGTCTACTGCCTGTCGCGCAAGCGCGTCGAGGAGTTCGCCGCCCTGCTGACCGAGGCCGGTCACCGGGCGCTGCCGTATCACGCCGGCATGGAGAGCGCGGCGCGTCAGGCCAGCCAGGACGCCTTCCAGCAGGAGGATGGCGTCGTCATCGTCGCCACCATCGCCTTCGGCATGGGCATCGACAAGCCCGACGTCCGCTTCGTCTGCCACGCCGACCTGCCGCAGAATGTCGAGAGCTACTACCAGGAGATCGGCCGCGCCGGCCGCGACGGGCTGCCGGCCGACACGCTGACGCTGTACGGACTGGACGAGATGCGCCTGCGCCGGCAATGGATCGAGGAGGCCGACACGTCGGACGAGCGCAAGCGCATCGAGCGGCAGCGGCTTAACGCCCTGATCGCGCTGTGCGAGGCGCCGCGCTGCCGGCGCCAGACATTGCTGGCCTATTTCGGCGAGACCTCGGCGCCCTGCGGCAACTGCGATCTGTGCATTCATGGCGTCGAGTCTTTCGACGGCACCATCGAGGCGCAGAAGGCGATGTCGGCCATCGCGCGCACCGGCCAGCGCTTCGGCACCGAGCATCTGGTGAGCCTGCTGGTCGGCGATGCGACCGAGGCCATCCGCCGCTTCCGCCACGAGACGCTGCCGACCTTCGGCGTCGGCGCCGACCGCAAGCCGGCGGCGTGGCGCTCGATCTTCCGGCAGCTCTACGCCGCCGGTCTCATTTCGCAGGACCTGGTGCAGCACGGCCGCTGGACGATCACCGAGGCCGGATGGCGCGTGCTGCGCGGCGAGGAGCGGATCGAACTGCGCCACGACGTGCTGGAACCGGCCAAGGCGCGACGCCAGCCGAAGGGGGCGATGCCGGTGGCGGTCAACGGCGTCGTTCCCGACGCGCGCCTGCTCGAGGCGCTGAAGCAGCTGCGCACCGCGCTGGCGCGACAGCAGAAGGTGCCGGCCTACGTGATCTTCGCCGACCGCACCTTGATCGACATGGCGCTCCGCCGTCCCGCCTCGCCCGACGAGATGCTGCAGGTCGACGGCGTCGGACAGGTCAAGCTGGAGCGCTACGGTGCCGCCTTCCTTGACGTCGTGCGGCGGCACGCTGGTACCCGGCAGGGCGGGAATGCCGGCGCGCCGGTGCCTCTTGCCGGCTAGGCGGATCGCGCCGGCCCGCCCTGTGCATGGCGGCGGTGCGACCAACAAGCGCTATTCCCTTCATGGCGTCGGCACCGGTATGTGATCTGCGCCATGCCCACCCCCTCCTGGCTGCCCTGGCTGCTCGGCCTGCTGACCGCGATCGGCCCGGCCTCGGTCGACATGTACCTGCCGGCCTTTCCCGCGATCGAAGCGTCGCTCGGCGCCGCGCCGGGCGGCGCGCAGCTCACGCTGGCCAGCTACTTCGCCGGGCTGGCGGTCGGGCAGATCACGCAGGGCACTGTCTCGGACCGCTTCGGGCGGCGCACGCCGATCATGGTCGGCATGATGATCTATGCCCTGGCCTCGGTCGGCGCCGCGCTGTCGCCCAGCATCTTCTGGCTGTCGCTGTTTCGTGCCGTATCGGCCTTCGGTGCCGCCGCCGGCATGGTGATCCCGCGCGCCGTGGTGCGCGACATCGCGACCGGCCAGCCGGCGGCGGTGATGATGTCGCAGCTCACGCTCGTGCTGGGCGTCGCGCCAATCCTGGCGCCCAGCCTGGGCGGCGCCATCCTGGCCTTTGCCGACTGGCGATGGATTTTCTGGATCCTGGCGGCCTATGCCGTGATGTGCGGCGTGCTGGTGTGGCGCCTGGTGCCGGACACGCTGCCGCCGGAGCGGCGCATCCGGTTGCATCCCGGCGAGCAGCTGCGCCGTTACGGCGGCATCCTGCGCGAACGCACGTTCCTGTCCTACGGTGCCATGGCGTGCTTCGGTTCGTTCGCCTTCTTCGCCTATCTCGCAGGCTCTTCGCCGGTATTCATCCGCGGCTTCGACCTGTCGCCGTCGCAATTCGCGCTGATCTTCGGCCTGTGCTCGATCGGCCTGATCGCCAATTCGCAGGTCAATGCCCGCATTCTGCCGCGCTATGGCATCTCGAAAATCCTGCGCACCGTCGCGCGGCTGCATCTCTGCGCCACGCTGACCTTGGCGGTCGTGGCCTTCGCCGGCCTGCACGATCTGCTGCTGGTGCTGCTGCCGACCTTCGTCGCCGTCAGCTGCATGGGCTTTCTCAACCCGAACACCGTGGTCGGGGCGCTGACGCACCACGCGCGCCACGCCGGCAGCGCCTCGGCGCTGATGGGCACGGCGCAATTCATGCTCGGTGCTGTCGGCGGGCTCACGGTCGGCATCTTCACCGACGGCACGCCGCGCGGCATGGCGGCGCTGATGCTGGCCGGCTCGATCGGCCTGGTGATCGCCGATCTCTGCCGGCCGGCAAGGTAGCGGCGGATCAATCGCCGGCCCGAGACGGCACGACCGCCTCGACCTCAGCGCCCGGACCAGTTCGGCGCGCGCTTCTCCAGAAACGCCGCCATGCCCTCGCGGAAATCGGCGCTGGTGTAGCACATCACCACCAGGTCATCGCCGTCGGCCGCCGACATCGTCTCGCGGATGCGGCGCAGCGCTTCCTTGGTGGCGCGCAAGGTCAGCGGCGCGTGTCCGGCCAGGGTCTGCGCCAGCGCGTCGGCGCGCGCCACCAGGGCGGCGTGGTCTGGCAGCACCTCGCCCACCAGGCCGATCGCCTGCGCCTCGGGCGCCTCGACCAGTCGGGCGCTGAAGATCACTTCCTTGGTGCGGGCGGGGCCGATCAGCGCCACCAGCCGGGCGTAGTTGGCCATCGACAGGCAGTTGCCCAGCGTGCGCGCGATGGGAAAGCCGAAGCGGGCATTGGCGGCGGCGATGCGCAGATCGCAGGCGGCGGCAATCGCGGCGCCGCCGCCGGTGCAGGCGCCGGCGATGGCGGCGATGGTCGGCACCGGACAGCGTTCCAGCGTATCGATGATGCGGTCCATCTTCGCCTCGTAGGCGAGCCCGTCCTCGGCGGTGCGGAAGTCGCGGAACTGCGAAATGTCGGTGCCGGCCGCGAAGGCCTTGTCGCCGGCGCCGGTGATGATCAGTGCCTTGACGGACGAGTCGGCGGCGATCTCGCCGCAGATCGCGGCCAGACGCTCATACATCGCAAACGTCAGCGCGTTGCGCGCCTGCGGCCGGTTGAAGGTGACGCGGCCGATGCCGTTCCGCACGTCGTACAAGAGGTCGTCGGTCATGGTGATGTTCCGGGTGTTGGCGAATTCCGTCGTGCCTATAGCACGCGATGGCGGTCCGCCGCCTCACATGTGCGATGGCAGGAAGGTGGCGAGCACCGGAAAGGCAATCAGCACCGCCAGCCGCAGGATGTCGGTGACCACGAAGGGCAGCACGCCCCAGAAGACGGTCGAGATCCGGATGTCCTTCACCACGCTCTTGATGACGAAGACGTTCATGCCGACCGGCGGGTGGATCAGGCCGAGTTCGACGGTCATGACGATGATGACGCCGAACCAGATCGGGTCGAAGCCCAGTGCCTTGATGACGGGAAAGATGATGGGAATGGTGAGGATGATCATGGCCATGGCGTCCATGATGCAGCCCAGCACCAGGTACATCAGCATGATCAGCACCAGCACGCCGTAGCGCCCCAGCCCGAGGCCGGTCAGGAACGCCGTCACTTTCTGCGGCGTCTGGGTGATGGTGAGGAAATAGCCGAACAGCAGGGCGCCGATCAGGATGGTGAAGACCGCCGCCGTGGTGCGTACCGTCTCGACGCAGGCTCGCCAGAATTCGGCCTGGCTCAGGCGGCGGCGCAGCAGGGCGATGATGAAGGCGCCGCCGGCGCCGGCACCGGCCGCCTCGGTGGCGGTGAACAGCCCGCCGTACAGGCCGCCGATGATGAAGACGAACAGCAGTGTGACGGCCCAGATGTCGCGCATCGCCGCGAGCCGTTCCGGCCACGGGCTACGCGGCCCGGCCGGCAGGAAATCCGGCCGCGCCAGACCGATGATATTGATGGTGATGATGTACATCGTCACGGCGACGATGCCCGGCACGATGCCGGCAACGAACAGCTTGCCGATATCCTGCTCGGTGATCAGTCCGTAGACCGCGAACACGGTCGAGGGCGGGATCATGATGCCCAGCGTGCCGCCGGCCGCCACGACGCCGGCCGCGAAGCTCTGCGGGTAGCCGTAGCGACGCATCTCGGGGTAGGCGACGGTCGAAAAGGTGGCGGCGGTCGCCACCGACGAGCCGCAGATCGCGGCAAAGCCGCCGCAGGCGGCGATGGTGGCGATGCCGAGCCCGCCCCGCAGGTGGCCGAGGAAGCTGTTGGCGGCGCGGAACAGTTCGCGGCTCATGCCCGAGGTCGAGGCCAGCGCCCCCATCAGCAGGAACATCGGGATGACGGCGAATTCGCCGGCCGTGGCGGTGCGCAGCGGCGACTGCGCCAGCAGCTTGAGCGCCGGTTCGGGGCCGGCGAGGTAGCCGAAGCCGGCCAGCCCGACGAGACCCATGGCAATGCCGACCGGCACGCGCAGCAGCATCAGGGCGAACAGCGCCACGAACCCCGCGACGGCGATGGCGTCGGGACTCACGGCCGCATCCTATGAAGGCGGCGGCGCGCCCGGCCGGCTGTCAGTCCGGCCAGCACCCGCCAGCAGGCGCAAGGTCCGCACGGCCAGCAGCAGAATGGCGGCCGCCAGACCGATCCAGGCGACGAAGTAGAACAGCCACACCGGCAGGCGCAGGTCGAAGGTCTGCACATTGTCGTTGTAGGTGCTCAGCACCTTGGTGCCTGTCATCCAAGTGAAGACCACGAGACACGTCAGACTCAACAGGTCGGCGAAGCCGTCCATGACCCGCTGCAGCCATGGCGGGGCGGCGCTCCACGCCAGATCGACGGTGATGTGCTCGCCGCGATAGCTGGCGCCGGCGATGCCCCAGAAGATCAGGATGCCCAGCAGCAGGCTGCCGAAATCGTAGCTGTCAGGGATTTGCCAGGAGAACAGATAGCGCAGGATCACCGACACGAACGTGATGGCGGTGACGACGGCGAGGAATCCCGCCGCCGTCACTTCGATGGCCGCCATGAAGCGGTCGACCATGCCGCGCGCCATGGCGGCGTCGCTGCCGGTCAATAGGCCGCCTTGAACTTCACCAGCTGTTCCTTGAACTCCTTGAGCGCCATTTCGGGATTGACGCCCTTCTTGCGCACGGCGTCGGCCCAGCTCTTCTGCAGCGGCTCGGCCGCCTTGCGCCACTCGGCAAGCTGCGCAGCGCTGATCGGATAGACCTCGTGGCCGGCTTCGGCCCTCAACTTGCCGCGACCGGCCGCTTCGAAGTCGGCCCACGGCGCCGCGACTCGCAGTGCCCATTCATTGGTGCAGTGGCTGTCGATCACCTTCTTCTGAGCCACCGACATCGACTCGTAGCGCGACTTGTTGATGACCCAGGCAAAGCTGGTGGCGTACAGCGGCACGTCCATATGGTACTTGGTCACCTTGTCGATGCCGAACAGCGGGACCGACCCCCACGGGAAGGTGACGGCGTCGGCCACGCCCTTCTCCAGGATGTCGCGCACCTCCGGCGCCGCCGACTGCACGTTCGTGCCGCCCAGCTGGGTGACGAAGGTGGCGATGATGGCGTGCGCCGGCCGGATCTTCATGCCCTTGATGTCGCCGGGCACCATGATCTTCTTGCTGCGCGAATGGAACGAGCCCGGATCGTGCGCGAAGGCCAGGCAGAACTTGACGTCCTTCATCTCCTGGGGCGCGTATTTGCGATACCACGCATCGAGCGCCTGCGAGCCGCCCTTGGCGTCGGCCAGCATGAACGGCAGGTTGCCGGCGTCGATGATCGGGAAGCGGCCGGGCTGGTAGCCGGGGCTGATGTAGGTGACGTCGGCGATGCCGTCGCGCGCCATGTCATAGTGGTCGAACGCCTTGCCGAGCTGCTGCGAGGGGAAGATCTTGGCCGTGATGCTGCCGTTCGACGCCTTGGTGATCGAGGCCGACCAGTCCTCCAGCGCCTTCTGCAGCGGATGCGTCGGCGGCACCCAGTGCGACAGCCGCAGCTCGATGGGCTTGTCCTGCGCCGCGGCGCTGGCGCTGACCGCCAGCGCGGCCGCGGCGCTCAGGGCGATCGTTCGAATTCTCTGTACCTTGGTCTTCATTGCTCCCTCCCGTGCCCGGCGTGGCGGCGCATGATCCGCCCGTCCGGTGCTGCTCACGCTGACTTTCGTGTGGATGCCGTGACTCCCTGGCGACCCGCGGCC
>JAHCJT010000088.1 GCA_026126245.1 Alphaproteobacteria bacterium | reverse complement strand
GCAGCGGCAATGGCTGTGTCGCGGTGTTTTTGCGCGATAGCGGTTTCATCGAGCAACTCGGCCGGCGCTACGTCGCCTCGCAGGGCTGCCGGGTGGGCCGTGCCGGCCGGGTGCAGGTCGATATCGACCGCCAGGGCGTGGTCCGCCTCGGCGGCCAGTGCGTGACGTGCGTCGATGGCACGCTGCGCGCCTAGGCGCGAGCGCCTAGGCATATTTCCTCGGCTGATGTAGCATTTAGCTGCCAGTGCTGGGCGCCGCGGTCGGTGCGCGCCGGGCGCTGGCGGCGCGTCGCTTTGGGCGCGCAGGAGAGTGTGCCGCCATGTCCATGCGCCTGTCCCGGTCACGTCCGGCATTTCCGCCGGATCTGTGCCGCCGGGGCGCAGTCGAGTCCCGCTGCCCGTTGCGGTCCCGGCGATGAACGGCCGGGCCGAAGACCTGCCTCTGGGCACGCCCTTCCTGACCGTGCGCGGGCGGCGGCAGGGCCGTGTCGTGGACCTGCTGGGGGCGGGCGGCCAGGGCGCCGTCTACACCGTCGACATCGATGGCGCGCGCTTTGCGCTGAAGTGGTACCACGACAGCATCGTACGCATCGACAAGACGCTGCGCGACCGGCTGTCCCGGGCGATCGGCGTGGGACCGCCGACCGACCGCTTCCTGTGGCCGATCGACCTTGTCGAGATCGCCAACAGCCAGAGCTTCGGCTACGTGATGCCGCTGCGCCAGGCGGAGTACACCGGCATGCGCGGCCTGATCGCCAAGCCGCCCAACCGGCTGGAGCTGCCGCTGGCCAAGCGGCTGCAGGTCTGCCACAGCGTGGCGCACAATTTCCTGGAACTGCACGCCCGCGGCTTCTGCTACCAGGACATCAATTTCGGCAACATCTTCCTCAACCCGCAGACCGGCGACGTTGTCATCTGCGACAACGACAACGTCGACGTCGACGGCATGGACGCCTCGGTGTTCGGCACGCGCAAGTTCATGGCGCCGGAAGTCGTGATGCGCCGCGCCCTGCCCAGCACCAAGACCGACCTGTTCTCGATGGCGGTGCTGTTCTTCTACATCCTGCACGGCTGGCACCCGCTGGACGGCCGGCGCGAGGCCGAGATCCAGATCATGGACTCGTCGGCCGAAGTCGGGCTGTACGGCAGCAGCCCGCAGTTCCTGTTCGATCCGACCGACGCGGCCAACGGGCCGGTGCCGGGCTTCCACGATCCCATCGTGGCGCGCTGGAACTCGCTGTCGCCGACGCTGCGGACGCTGTTCGTGCGCTCCTTCACCACCGGCCTGCGCCAGCCCGGCGAGCGCATCCTCGAGCCGGAATGGCGCGGCGCCTTCGCGCGCATGGTCGATGCCGTCGTCACCTGCAGGGCGTGCGGCTTCGAGCAGGCGCTGCATCTGGCGCCCGGCGGCCAATCCCTGGCGCCGCATCGCTGTGTCGCCTGCGGCACGCCCATCCCGCAGCCGCCGGTGATGCTGTTCGGCCGCGAAATCGTGACCCTCTCGCCCGGCGGCCGCATCGCGCTGCGCCACCTCGATCCCGACCGCGCGCTCGACTTCACCAGCCATGGCGCGGCCATCGAGGCGCACCCCGACCGGCCCAACGTCTGGGGGCTGCGCAACCTGACCGCCACGGCATGGCGCGCCACCTTGCCCGACGCCGGCGCCGTGACGGTCGAGCCGGGGCGGGCCGTGCGCATGGTGCCCGGCGCGGTGTTCGATTTCGGCCGCCGCACGGGGCGTGTGCTGGTCGCGACGCCGGCGCCGGCCGCGCCGCGTCAGCCGCAATGGCAGGTCCAATGACCGCGGACGGCATCGCCTGGTCGCTGGGCGGCGCCTCGGTGCGCGGCGCGGCGCATGTCCGGCGTGGCCAGCCCAACCAGGACGCCATCGCCTGGCTGCCGCAGTCGGCGGTGACCGGCACGGCGCGCGCCTTCGCCGCCGCCGTATCCGACGGCCATGGCGGGGCGGCCTACTATCGCTCGGAGGTCGGCGCCCGCTTGGCGGTCGAGACCGCGATGGCGGTGCTGGGCCGCTTCCTGGAGACGCCGGAGGCGGCCGGCGACGCGGCCGCGATCGTCGAAGCGGTCATCGCCGCCTGGCGCGAGGCCGTGCTGCACGATCTGTCGGGCAATCCGGTCGAAAGCGACTGGATCGAGAGCGAGCACGACAAGCTGCTGCCCTACGGCGCCACCCTGGCCGCCGTGGCCGTGCGGCATGACCGGCTGCTGGCGCTGCAGATCGGCGATGGCGATATGCTGTTCGGCTATCCCGACGGCCGCGTCGAACGGCCGCTGCCGAGCGACGCCGGACTGGTGGGCGAGCAGACCTATTCGCTGTGCCTGAGCGATGCCGCCCAGCGCTTTCGCATCTGCGACAGCCGCCGGATCGACGGCCGGCCCTGGCCGGATTTCGTGATGCTGTCGACCGATGGCGTGTCCAAGTCGTTTCCCGACGAGAAGACCTTCCAGTCGATCGCGCGCGACTATCGCACGTCGGTCACCAAGATGGGTTTGCGCGGCGTGCTCGATCAACTGGCGCCATGGCTCAACGACGTGTCGGTGCGCGGCAGCGGCGATGACGCGACACTGTGCCTGGCGGTCGGCGCCCCTTCGGCGGTGGCGCCCGACGATTCATGGGTGGTGGAGCGGGCACCCGAAACGTCAGTATAGCGCCGCGGTCGCAAACGCGATGACGCTCGCCGGTGCGCGGGCAGGGCTTTGCGGACGGGGCGAAGTTGGCCGCGAGGCCGGGGAATGGGGGATTTCCGATGGCGAACAACATGCCGCCCGTGCCACGCGATCACGACGAGGCGTCGTTCTCGGAAATCGTGCCGATCCGCTCGGGCAAGATCAACATCTTCAAGAGCCCGCTGTTCATCTTCGGAATCGCGACGGCAATCGCGACGGTGCTGCTGTTCGGGCTGATGCAGGGGTTGATGAACGCCTCGACGCCGCAGGCGCGCTACGGCGTGTTCCGGTCGCTCACCATGGTGATCACGGCGTACATGCTGATGCTGTCGCTGTTTGCGGTCTATCTCTATTCGCGGACCGACCGGAAGTTCTGGTACTACGTGTTCCCGATCGTGGTGATCTGCATCCTGCTGACGCCACCGTTCCTACGGTTCTTCATCTTCGTCTTCCGCGAGATCCTGCCCGGCGGCGCCAACCTCACGAAGTCGCCGATCTTCTTCAACGCCTTCATCGGCATGTTCTTCGGCGCCGGGCTGATGGAAGAGTTGATGAAGTCGATCCCGGTTCTGTTCGGCGCCGGGCTGACCATTTTTGCCGTCAGGATGCGGGGCGGTCTGCCGCCTGGGTTGTTCGACCTGCTGCGGGTGCGCAGCCCGCTGGACGGCATCCTGATGGGCGTCGCGTCGGGCGCCGGCTTCATCTTTCTGGAGACGTGGGACCAGTACGTGCCCAACATCGTCGTGCAGGTGTTCAAGGCGACCAAGGGCAACGACCTGGGCGCCTTCGGCCTGGGCCTGATGCTGCTGTTCCCGCGCGTCATCAACGGTCTGGCCGGCCACATGGCGTATGCCGGCGTCTTTGGCTACTTCATCGGTCTCGCCGTGATCCGGCCGAGGAAGGCGCCGCAGCTGCTGCTGATCGGCTGGCTGACAGCGGCGACGATGCATGCGCTGTGGAACTCGGTCGGAACCATCACCGAGTATCTCAACTACCTTGTCGCCGGCGGCACGGTGATCGCGCTGATCGCCTGTCTGCTGAAGGCACGCCAGCTCGAGGCCAGTATCTTCGGGCGCAGCGGCGATACCTCCGGTTCGATCGTTGTCGGCGCGTCAGGTCCTGCTTACGGCATGGCACCGGTGCCGGCGGCGCCGGCGGCGCCGCCGCAATGGGGTGGCCCGCAGCCGGCCGGGCAGTGGGGCAATCCGCAGCCGACGCCGCAGTGGGGCGGCGGGCCGCCACCGGGCTTCCCCGCCGCTCCCGGCGCGCCGCCGCCCGGTTATCCGAGCGCGCCCGCGGCTGCACCACCGGTCGCGTTTCCCGGAGCGCCGCCGCCGGCCCCGCAATACCCCTATCAGGGATCGCCGCAGGAGGCGGCCACAACCCCGATGCAGGCGCCGGCCGCGCCAATGCCATTGTCGCTGACAGTGGCCGGCGCCAGTTTCCCGCTGATGCCGGGCGCGCGCATCGATCTGGGCATGCTGCCGGCGCTGGGCGAGCGTGGCCGCGGTCTGATCGCCGAAGTGTCCGTGCATCCACGGAACCCGGGCGTGATCGGATTGAAGAACCTGGGCTCTGCGACGTGGTATGCTCGACTGCGTGACGGGACCGTCCAGCCCGTGGAGCCGCAGCGCAACGTGCGACTGGCGGGCGGGATCAGCATCGATTTCGGCGGCGGTATCCTGGGTGCCGTCGTCGGCTGACGCGAGGTGGCAGAGCGATCATGGCGGCAGATCTTCCAAGTCTCAGCGCGGCGCGCCTGGTGCGCCGCCAGCTGCATGTGATTTTGGCGCTGGACTGCTCCGGCTCGATGACCGGCGACAAGATCGCGTCGCTGAACTACGCCATGCGCGCCGCCATCCCCGAAATGCGCGCCGCCGCCGAGGACAATCCCGAAACCGACGTGTTCATCCGCGTCCTGCGCTTCTCGTCGCAGGCCGAGTGGCACGTCGCCACGCCGACGCCGGTCAGCCAGTTCGAATGGCAGGACGTGGCTGCCGGTGGCGAAACCAACATGGGCGACGCGCTCTGCATGATGGCCGAAGTGCTGAATCCGGAGCGCATGCCCGGCCGGCAGCTGCCGCCGGTGCTGGTGCTGATCTCCGACGGCCAGCCGTCGGACGATTTCGAGGGCGGCCTCAAGCGCCTGCTGGAGTCGCCGTTCGGCAGCGCTCGCTGCGCGTCGCGATCGCCATCGGCAGTGATGCCGACAACGAGATCCTCGAGCGCTTCATCGGCCATCCCGATTTCAAGCCGCTGCGCGCCAACAACGCGCAGGATCTGGTGAACCGCATCAAATGGGCGACGACAGCGCCGGTAAAGTCGGTCTCGTCGCCGACCAACGCGCCCGATGCCGTCACCCAGCTTGCCCTGGACGCCGAACGTCAGCGACGGTCGAGCGACCTGCTGTGGTGATCAAATTCGGCCAGGGTGCGCGTGACGTGCGACCCTGGAGGGGGAGCCAGCGACATGTTTCCTGACGACGACCGCGTCGTGGCGCTGTTCGCCGAGGCGCGGCGGAAATTCGGCGACGACGCGCTACGCGATCCGCGTCGCAGCATCCCGTTGCTGGCCGATCGGGCGCCCGAACTGCGCGATACCATCAAGGCGACCGCCGCGGCGCTGAGCATGGGCGCGCCGCAGCGGCTGCGCGCCGCGCCCGACCAGGCGTCGGAATTCCACCGTCTGGCGATTGAGATCACGGGCCGCGAGGGCGTCGCGGCGGCCGACGCCATGGCCGGCGTCAGGATCGCGGCCCGCCTTGGCGGCCAGGATGCGGCCGGCATGCCGCCGCAGGATCGCAGCTGGGTGGGTGGCACCGTCCTGCCCGGTGGCGCCGGCGCGCCGGGCTACGGTGGCGGCCCGCTGCCACCGGCCGGTGGACCGAATTTTGCCGGCCCCGGCGGCGCGGCGCCGAACTTCGGATCGCCGGGCATGCCGCCGCCGACCGCGGCGTCGGCCGGACTGAAGTGGGGCGGCTGGGGCGCCGCGGCGCTGGTCGGAGTCGGCATTCTCGCCGTCGTCGGGCTGTCCAGCGGTCCGGAGAAGGGCGGCGGCCAGGGACCGCCACCCCAGCAGCCGCAGGCCGGGCCGCCACCCCAGCAGCCGCAGTCCGGACCACCACCGCAGCAGCCACAGGGTGGCCCGCCGCCGCAGCAATCGGGCGGGTTGCCGATCATTGTGCCGCCGGACAGCGGCCGGCAGCCGCCGGCGATCGCCGTGCGCGATGCCGGTCAAATGTACGTGTTGGAGTTCGGCGCCAATGGCGGCAACCAGACGTTCCGGATGATGGTCGGCATATCCAAGCAGCAGGGCTGGGGCTCCGGTGTGGTTCTGATCGCCTCGCAGAGCGCCAGCCAACCCGAAAACGTCTCGCAGCCCGGTCCGTTCGCGCTTAACAGCCAGGGCGGCAATGCTATTCGCGTGTTGCAGCCGCAATGGCAGCGCGATGGCCTGAACATCGGTGCCATATGCGTCGCGTTCGTTCAACCGCGCGCCCAGGACGTGCAGCTGCGCGGCAGCAACGTGTGCGTGCTGGCGAGCAACTGCAATCAGATGGTGGGCTGCGGGGTGGTGCAATGAAACCGTTGCCACCGCAGCCGCTGACGCGGATGATGCCGGCCTTCGCCGGTTTCAGAGGGAGAAATGGCGGCTGACAGTTACGACGCGCTCGCCACGGTTCTGCGTGAATTGCCGGACCGGTTTGGCGCGGCGGTCTTCTCCGATCGGCGGCGTGTCGTTTCGGTCCTGTCGGACCGGGTCCCCGAAGCGCGGCGCGAGATCAAGGTGCTGGGCAGCGCCATCGACGATGGCGTGTTCGACGCCCTTTCGGGCGCCCGACCGGAGCAGATCGGCCTCGAGATCGACCGGCTGGCGGCGCGCATCGAAACCAACCTGGGGATCCGCAGTGACATCGCGCTGCCGGTGGTGCGCGCCTGCGCGTTCGGCTTGGGTCGCGGTCCGCTGCCGTCGGCCTATGGCGGGGTCGGGGCCGGCCAGCCCATGCCCGCTGCGGCGGCGCAGCCGGACGGCTCCTGGGTCGGTGTATCGGCGCCGGTCGGCGGCATGCCGCCCGGACCATCGTCGGCGCCGATCCCGCGCTACCAGCCGGACGGTTCGTGGGTCGGCGTGTCGGCACCCGTGGGCGCTCCGACGGGACCGCAATACAGCGCCCCGATCCCGCCCTACGGGGCGCCGCAGCAGGGCTACGCCCAACCAGGCGCATGGCCGGGGGCGCCGCCCGGCGCCTACCCGGGCGGGCCGGTGGCCATTCCCAAGAAAGGCGGCTGGGTCAAATGGGTGCTGATCGGCATTGGCGCGGTCGTCGGCATCCTGGTGATTCTTTACATCATCGGCTCGCAGCCGACGCCCGGACCGACGCCGACACCGACTCCCAAACCGACGCCGGCGCCAACGCCCAAGCCGACCCCGGGGCCGACGCCTAAACCGCCCGGTCCGCAGCCGCCGTCGACGCGGACTGACGATCCTGCCGGTCCGGTCACGACGCGCGAGCGCGAGTCGGATTCGGGGCCGACCAAGCCGCCGAGCCCGCCGGCGCCGACCGCCGGGACGTATGGCGAGGAAACGGCCGATTTTGGCGTGCCGGCACAGCGGACGCTGCAGAGCAGTCTCGGCAGTCCCACGCCGACCGCGCTGCCCGCCGGCATCGGCAAGGTTCTCTCGACGCAGGCGCTGGACAACGAGCTGCGCAAGGGGACGGATTTTCTTCTCGTCGATGTTCTTGAGGCGCCGCATCAGCGCACGATCATCAAGGCGCGCTACATCCCGTACGGCGGCCGCGCCGGCAACTTCAACGATCTCGTGCAGCAGCAGCTGACGAGCGAGCTGGCGAACCTCACCCGCAGCCGGACCGACTACCCGATTGTCTTCTTCTGCCAGGGTCCGCGGTGCTGGGAGTCGTACAATGCCGCGTTGCGCGCCTATGAAGCCGGCTACCGAAACCTCTACTGGTATCGCGGCGGTCTTGCGGCCTGGACGGCCGCAGGCCTGCAGATGCAGCCGCTGAGCGGCCGCTAGCTACCGACCGAATTGAAGCTCGGAAAACAGAAAGCCCCGGCCGTCGGCCGGGGCTTTCGTCTTGCTGCCCGACAGGCGGCAAACTCACGCGGGTTTGCCGGCGTCCGCGTCCGTCTCGGCCTTGCCGGCCGGTGCCGCTTCGCCTTCGGCCGGTGCGGCCGGTTTTTCCAGCAACGCCGCCGCCTGCTGCTCGGCGGCTTGCGCCGCGGCCGCCAGCTCCTGGGCCCGACGCTCGGTCTCGGCGACCAGCGTTCCACCGCTCGCCAGGAACTCGGCTTCCTCAGTCGAGCGGGCAACCAGTACGCCGATATCGACCATGACTTCCGGATGCAGGTGGACTTCGACGATGTGCTTGCCCAGCGTCTTGATCGGCTTGGGCAGCTCGATCTGCCGACGCTCGATCTTGATGCCGGCGGCGATCACCGCCTCGGCGATGTCGCGGGCCGACACCGAGCCGTAAAGATGCAGGCTCTCCGACGCCTGACGGATCAGGGTCACGGTGAAGTCCTTCATCTTCGCGGCGACCGCGTCGGCTTCCTGCTTGCGATGCAGGTTGGTGGCCTCGAGTTCCTTACGCTTGGTCTCGAAGTATTTCTTGTTGGCGTCGGTCGCGCGCAGGGCCTTCTTCTGCGGCAGAAGGAAATTGCGCGCGAAGCCGGGCTTGACCCGCACGACGTCGCCCATCTGGCCGACATGCGCGACGCGCTCGAGCAGGATCACTTCCATGTGTGCCATGGTCCGGTCCTCCGCTCAGCGCAGCACGTACGGCAGCAGGCCGAGAAACCGCGCCCGCTTGATGGCGTTGGCCAGCTCGCGCTGCTTCTTGGTCGACACCGCCGAGATCCGGCTGGGCACGATCTTGCCGCGCTCCGAGATGAAACGTCCGAGCAGGCGGATGTCCTTGTAGTCGATCTTCGGCGCGTTGGGGCCGGAGAACGGGCACGACTTGCGGCGCCGCACGAACGGCCGGCGCGGGCCGCCACCTCCCATGCTCATGCCGCGCCTCCTTCGACTTCAGCTTCCGGCGCCGCCGCTTCGCGGCCGAAACGGGGCCGCTCGCCACGCGACTCGCGGTCGCCGCGGTGCTCACGGTCGCCGCGGCGGCGGTCGCCGCGATCGCCGCGCTCGTCGCGGTCACTCTTGCGCATCATCGCCGACGGGGCTGCTTCGAGCTCGTCGACGCGGACGGTCAGGTAGCGCAGGACGTCCTCGTTGATGGACATCGTGCGCTCCATCTCCTTCACCGCGGCCGCCGGTGAGTCGATGTTGAAGAGCATGTAGTGGGCCTTCCGGTTCTTTTTCATCCGGTAGGCGAGCTGGCGCAGGCCCCAGTACTCCTTCTTCGGCACCTGGCCGCCCATACCGGCGATCAGATCCGAGAGCTGGTTGCCGAGCGCCTCGACCTGCGTCTGCGCCACGTCCTGGCGCACGACGAACACGGTTTCATACAGAGGCATGACGCTCCTTACGGCTGGTGATGATCCGGAGTCCGCCGGCCGAGACGGCCGGCCGTCGACCGGCCGGATCGAGCCGGCCCCGGCGCCCGCTGAACGGGCATATGGAACCGGCAAGGAGCCACCGGGCTTGGGTCCCGGCGGAAGGCCGGGGTTATACAGGTTTTGGCCCGTCAGGCAACCCGATGTCATGCCGCCTTGGGGGCCTCATGTGGCCGCACGACGCAAGCCAAAGCGCGGCGGTGCGGCACCGTGGGGTGTCCGCCGGCTGCCGCCCGCTGGTCATGGCCTGTGGGCCGGCTCCGGAAGCCGTCAAGCCTTGCTCAGGTGGCGGCTGCACGACCGTCCACAGGCCCACAAGGAATTGATGGACTTGCCGGCGAGGTTTCCGCCATGTTTGGTGATATCCAATTGGACGTGGCGTATTCGATTGTTTTCGTTGGCATTTCCGGGGACGACGGCAACCGTTGGAAGATGTCGTCGGGCGAGGGGATCAAGATATGGTATCTGTCGGGCGACGCGCTGCACTGTGCGGCGGGCTGGGCTTGCTGATCGCTGGCGCCGCACGCGCCCAGTCCTATGCCGGCGGCCCGTTGCCGTTCAGCATTCGCACCATCGGGGGCATCATCCTGCGCACCACCATTCGCTGGTCGGGCGACCGGCGCGAGCTGGCCGTCAGTCATGAGTCGGAGACCCTGCCGCACGGCAGCGAGGCGGACGTATCGGCCACGACACGCATGCTGGTCAGCCGGGCCACCGCGGTGCCGCTGGTCGGCACGGCCCTCTCGGCGCATGGCGAGGGCCGCGGCTATGTCGGCAACAGAAGGTTCCCGCTGCGCATTGATCACAGCGTCGAGGGCAAGCACCTCCGCCAGGTGGTGACCATCCTTGGCTACGACGATCGCGTCTTCACCGGCGACGTCGCGCGCCTGCTGTTTCAATAGCCGGCACAGACACCGTCCGCCGCCATAGGCGGGCGAGCGCGCGGCGCGGTGGACGACATCGGGAGCGGCGGCTAAGACGGCGCCGGCGACAAACAATCGGGGGATCCGCAGGATGGGACGGGCGTTCGTTTTTCCCGGCCAGGGCTCGCAAGCGGTCGGCATGGGGCGCGAGCTGGCCGCCGCGTTCGCGACGGCGCGCGAGGTGTTTCAGGAAGTCGACGAAGCGCTGAAGCAGAACCTGCTGCGCCTGATGCTTGAAGGGCCGGAAGACGAGCTGACATTGACCGAGAACGCCCAGCCGGCGCTCATGGCGATGAGTCTGGCGGCGGTGCGCGTCATCGAGAAGGAGGGCGGCAAGCCGCTGCCGGCGATCTGCGGTTACGTCGCGGGCCACTCGCTGGGCGAGTATTCGGCCCTGGCGGCGGCCGGCGCGCTGGGTCTGTCCGACACGGCCCGGCTGCTGAAGTTGCGCGGCCAGGCGATGCAGAAGGCGGTCGCGGTCGGTACAGGCGCGATGGCGGCGCTGCTGGGTGCCGAGGTCGAGCAGGCCGTCGAGGTATGCCAGGCGGCGGCGCAGGGTGAGGTCGTCGATGTCGCCAACGACAACGGCGGCGGACAGGTCGTGGTGTCGGGGCACAAAGATGCCGTCGCCCGCGCCGTGGAGCTCGCCAAAACGCGCGGTATCAAGCGCGCCATGATGCTGTCGGTCAGCGCGCCATTTCATTGCGCCCTGATGCGGCCCGCGGCCGATGCCATGGAGGAGGCGCTGGAGCGCGTCACCATGGTGCCGCCACGCGTGCCGGTAGTCGCCAATGTGACTGCCGACGAAACCAGCGATCCGGCCCAGATCAGGAAGCTGCTGGTGCAGCAGGTGACCGGACGCGTGCGCTGGCGCGAATGCGTGCTGGCGATGAAGGCCAAGGGCGTCGATACCGAGGTCGAGATCGGCGCCGGCAAGGTGCTGACTGGCATGCTCAAGCGTATCGACAGGGATATGGCCGGCATTGCCGTCAACACGCCGGCCGATATCGAGGCGTTTCTGAAGACGTTGTAGCGGCGCCAGCCGGGCAGGCGACAGGTGCCGCCGGACAATGCACGACAACGAGGCTCGCGATGTTCGATCTGACAGGAAAGGCGGCGCTGGTCACCGGCGCTTCGGGCGGCATTGGCGGCGCCATCGCGCAGGCGCTGCATGCGCAGGGTGCGGCGGTGACGTTGTCCGGCACGCGGGCGGAGGCGTTGGCCGCGCTGCAGTCGACGCTCGGCGAGCGGGCGCATGTCGTGGCCGCGCGCATGGACGAGGCGGCCGACATCGAGCGGCTGGCGAAGGAGGCCGAAGCCGCCATGGGCCGCATCGACATCCTGGTCAACAACGCCGGCATCACGCGCGATAACATTTCGATGCGCCTGAAGGACGAGGAATGGGACAAGGTGCTGCAGGTCAACCTCAGCGGCACCTTCCGCCTTACCCGCGCGGTGATGCGCGGCATGATGCGGCGGCGCTTCGGCCGCATCGTCAGCATCACCTCGGTGGTCGGCGTCACCGGCAATCCCGGCCAGGCCAATTACGCCGCGTCCAAGGCCGGGCTGATCGGCATGTCGAAGTCGTTGGCGCTGGAGCTGGCGTCACGCAACGTCACGGTCAATTGCGTGGCGCCCGGGTTTATCGCGACGCCGATGACCGACGCGCTCACCGACGAGCAGAAGAAGGCGATCCTGGCCCGGGTGCCGGCCGATCGCCTGGGCACGCCGCAGGAGATCGCCGCCGGCGTCGTCTACCTGGCTTCGGACGAGGCGGCCTACGTGACCGGCCAGACGCTGCACATCAACGGCGGCATGGCGATGATCTGAGCCCTGCCAGCCGCAGCGTGGAATTCTCCGCCCCCCGAAAATGCACCGGCCATGGCCATGCCGCGCGGCCGGCCGACGGCAGATCGGATCGCGGTCGCGCACCCGCTTGTTCCGTATGGCTTTTCGCCCGCTGGCCTTGAAAACGGCCAGCATGTCAGATAAGCGGGCGGTGCCGGTGCCTCCGGCGACAAAGGCCGACCCGCCCGGCACGCAAGGCGGATAACTATCGACCCAGAGGACCGACATGAGCGACGTCGCGGACCGTGTAAAGAAGATCGTCATCGAACACTTGGGCGTCGAGGACGCGCAGGTGAAGCCGGAGGCGAAATTCATCGACGATCTCGGGGCCGACAGCCTGGACACCGTTGAACTCGTCATGGCGTTCGAGGAAGAGTTCGGCGTCGAAATCCCTGACGATGCGGCCGAAAAGATCCAGACCGTCGGCGACGCGATCAAGTTCATCGAGAGCAATTCCTGAGGTTGGCATGCCGGCCAGCGGCGCGGGGCGGGCCGGCATGACGACGATGTCGGACGGCGATTTGCCCGCGACAGCGTGACAAGGTGGGTCGATGCGGCGCGTGGTCGTGACAGGCATGGGAATGGTGACGCCGCTGGGCGATGGCGTCGCCACCACGTGGCAGCGTCTGCTGGCCGGCGAATCGGGTATCCGGGCGATCCAGTCGTTCGACGTCAGCGACCTGCCGACCAAGATCGCCGGCGAGGTACCGGTCGGCGACAAGGCCAACGGCCATTTCAATGCCGAGCTGTACATGCCGGCCAAGGACCAGCGGAAAGTCGACAAGTTCATCATTTTCGCCGTCGCCGCGGCAAGCCAGGCGATCGAGGATTCGGGCTGGCAGCCGGTCTCCGACGAGGCGCGCGAACGGGCCGGGGTGATGATCGGCTCGGGAATCGGCGGCCTGCAGACGATCTACGAGGGCTCTTTGACGGTGAAGGAGAAGGGCCCCCGCCGCCTGTCGCCGTTCTTCATCCCCTCGGCCCTGATCAACCTGGCCTCCGGCCAGGTGTCGATCAAATACGGCCTCAAGGGGCCCAACCACGCCGTCGTGACCGCCTGTTCGACCGGCGCGCACGCCATCGGCGATGCCGCCCGGCTGATTGCGCTGGATGACGCCGACATGATGGTGGCCGGCGGCGCCGAAGCAGCCGTCTGCCGGCTGGGCTTTGCCGGCTTCAACGCCTGCCGCGCCATGTCGACCGCCTACAATGACACCCCGGCCCGGGCGTCGCGTCCCTGGGACAAGGGTCGCGACGGGTTCGTGATGGGCGAGGGGGCCGGCGCCGTCGTGCTGGAGTCCTACGAGCACGCCAAGAGCCGCGGCGCCCGAATCTATGGCGAGGTCGTGGGCTACGGCCTGTCGGGCGACGCCTACCACATCACCGCCCCGGCCGAGGACGGCGACGGCGGCTTCCGCGCCATGCGGGCGGCCCTGAAACGGGCCGGCCTGTCGCCCGACCAGATCGACTATATCAACGCCCACGGCACCTCGACGCCGCTGGGCGACGAGATCGAACTGGGCGCCGTCAAGCGGCTGTTCGGCGCCAGCGCCTACCAGCTCTCGATGTCGTCGACCAAGTCGGCCACCGGCCACTTGCTGGGCGCCGCGGGCGCCATCGAGGCAATTTTCGCATTGCGAACGCTGACCGACCAGATCGTGCCGCCGACGATCAACCTGGACGACCCGTCGGATGGTTGCGATATCGACCTGGTGCCGCACCGCGCCAAGGAACGCCGGGTGCGCTACGCCCTGTCCAACTCCTTCGGGTTTGGCGGCACCAACGCGTCGGTCATTTTCGCCGGGGTCTAGCCCAGCCGGTCCGCGCGTGGACGCCCAACGCCGTCGCTACGTACCGCGCCGATCAAACAACCTAGCAAAATAGTCGGATAAGCCGGGCCGTTCTGTCGGCAGCGGTCTGCGTTCATTATTGCATTTCCGAGCAAATTTAGACGGCAGCGGAACCACAGGGAATGTGGCCGGCTGCGGCTGGCGCCCCATATCTGGCGGGTCGCGGGCCATCGATCAGTTCGTTTTGGACTGAATGTTAAGGAAATCAATAAATTATCCAATTTACTTAAGATATTTTCTCGTTTTATATTGACGTTATGCTTTACGTTAAGTAGCGTCGTTAATGTCGTGCGAATAAGGAGCCTTCGGGCGACAGGATTCCGGTCAACCCGGACTCTCTCATTTGGCTCCGCGACGGGTCTAATTTCCGAATTCCGAAGATTCGTTTAGTCGATTGGTTTTGTGCGGATTCCCGGAAAACCCATGGCATAGCGATGGAGGCTAGGTCAATGCTGTCCCTGTTCCGTAGTCTCGTGAAGAACGAGGAAGGTGCAACGGCCATCGAGTACGGGCTGATCGCGGCCCTGATTTCGGTGGCGGCTATCGCGGCGTTCAGCTTGGTTGGTACCAACCTGGGCACCATGATGAACAACGTCGCCGGCAAGATGTAACCACCGGTCATCCGCCGAGGAATTGCTTTCGGCAGAACCGCGCGGGCGACCTTGGGTCGCCCGTGCGCCTCAGCGGTGGATCGAGGGGAGTTCGGGGGCCATGTCGCAGGCACTCCATATCCTCGACCAGGTAAGCGTAGTGGCGTTTGCGGCCATAGCGTTAATGGCGGCGCTCGGCGACTGGTCGCGCTTCATCATTCCCAACCGGCTGTCACTGGCCGTTGTGGGGGTGTGGGCATTTCATGCATTGCTCTTGGTTCTGCAGGGGCAGTCGCCCCTGATCATTTTGTGGTCGATCCTGATCGCGCTGGCGGTCTTCCTGGTCGGCTTCGGATTGTTCGCCGCCCGCCTGCTGGGCGGCGGCGACGTTAAATTCCTGGCGGCCGCGACCCTCTGGGCCGCGCCCGATTATGTCATTCCTTTCATCGTGATCGTGACGGTGTCGGGCGCTCTGCTCGGCTTGGCCTTCCTCATTCCAGGACTGGGCCACAGCCCGCAGGAAATCGCGCCCGCCGATGGTGCCCCTGCAACGGACGAAGCGAAGTCGACCGTCGTGACGGCCGGCCGGCTTGGTCGAAAAATGCCTTACGGCCTGGCGATTGCCGTCGGCTGCGTCGCGGTCTCCCTGCATCTCCTGAATGGTCTGTGGACCGGAGGCTAAGCCGTGAATCCGCAACGCATTATCATGCTCGTCGTGGCGCTGGTCATCGCCGGCGGCACGGTGCTGTTCCTCCGGTCGTACATGAACGCCGAGCGCATGGCGGCGCAGCAGCGCGCAACGCGCCCGGTCGAGGAAACCGTCAAGCCGGCGCTGCAGGTTCTCGTGGCGCGGGCCGACATCCACACCGGCCAGATCGTCAAGCCCGACGACCTGCGTTGGCAGGCGTGGCCGGAAGGGACCCTGTCGCCGACCTACGTCGTGGAAGGCCGCCGGCCGCTGTCCGATTTCGTCGGCGCCGTGGCGCGCGCCCCGATCAGCGGCGGCGAGCCGATCACCGAAGGCCGCGTCGTGCTGCCGGGGTCGCGGGGCTTCATGGCTGCGGTGCTGCAGCCGGGCATGCGGGCCGTGTCGGTTCCGGTCACGGCCACCTCGGGTATCGCCGGCTTCGTGTTCGCCGGCGACAAGGTCGACCTGATCCTCACGCACGTCGTCCAGCTCGCCCAGCCGGGCGAGAAGGAACGCCAGGCCAGCGAAACCATCCTGCGCGACATCCGCGTCATCGCGATGGACCAGCGGCTCGACTCCAAGCCGGGCGAGCCGGCGCAGGTCGCCAAGACCGCGACCTTGGAAGTGACTCCCAAGCAGAGCGAAATGATCACGCTGGCGCAGGAAATGGGCAAACTGTCGCTCAGCCTGCGCAGCCTGCAGGACCCTCCCGACGGCAAGGAGGAAGAGGGTCCCAGCTTCACGCGCGACAACCAAGTCAGCTATCTGCTGTCGGCCCCCTCTGGACCCGGCAGCAGCGGCCGTCCGTCGGAACCCCCTCCGTCGACGTCGCCGTCAACAGCCGCACCACCCCCGCCTCCGGCGTCGATCACGATTATCCGCGGCAGTTCTGTCGCGGATAGCGGTCCCGGCGCCGACGGCAAGCATGGGAGCGGCGGAGGAACAAAACCATGACAGCTTTGGTCTCGCCAATAACAATCCGACCGTCGCTTCCACACTGGCTGCAGTTTCTCGCAGTCGGCGCCATTGCCGCACTGCTCGTCGGTCTGCCCGAGAGGTCGTTCGCCCAGGCGCTGCCTGACAGCGAACCCACGGTCAGGCCGGTCGCCAAACCGCGTCCGGCGCCGCAGCGTCAGGCGGGCAAGCCGCGGACGCGCGATCCGTCCGACTTTTCGGCTGACGAGCTCAATCGCCAATACAACGAACGCCTGCAGGCCCAGGCGCGCGCCGAGGAAGAGGCAGCGCGCCGGCGCGAGCCGCAGGCCACCGGGTTTTTCGGCCGCGTCTTCGGATCCTCGCGTTCCGCCGACCAGCCGACGACGCCCCCTCCCTCGACTTCGGATGCCAAGATCGCCGACGTGACTCCGGTATCGGCGCCGGTCTCCGAGCCCAAGACGCCGCCAGCGACGCCTCGGTCGGTCACGTCCGATCAGGTGGCGCAGGCGCAGCCGCCGGCACCGCCGACCAGCAGCCCGGTCACCACGGTGCCCGGCGCGCCGGATCAGCTCGCCCAGACGCCGCCGCCGCAACCCGCGCCGCCGGCCCAGCAGCGTCCGCCGGTGCCCGGCCCGACCGGACAGCCGACCCTGATCACGCCGCCGCCCGGCGTCGTGCC
>JAHCJT010000087.1 GCA_026126245.1 Alphaproteobacteria bacterium | reverse complement strand
GTCGAGCGACTCAGCTTGTGCAGCGCTGGCGGCTTGCGGGCGACGCTCCTGAGCTACGGCGCGACGCTGGCAGCGCTGGAGTTGCCGGCGCGGCATGGCGCGGCGGTCGGCGTCGTGCTCGGCTTCGACGCGCTGGAAGCCTATCTCCACGCGCGGGGCGCCTTCGGCGGCACGATCGGCCGCTTTGCCAATCGCATTGCCGGCGGTCGCTTCGTACTGGACGACCAGACCTACACCCTGTCGGCCAACGAGGGCGGCAACACCCTCCATGGCGGTGCGCATGGCTTCCACAGGGCCGTCTGGACCGTCGACTCGCTTGAAGGCGGCGACCGGCCATACGTGGAGTTCCGTCATGTCAGCCCTGATGGCGATCAGGGATTCCCCGGCGAGCTGGACGTGCGGGTGCGCTACACGGTCGCGCCCGACAGCCTGCGCATCGACTATGTCGCCACAACTGACCGGCCGACCGTGGTCAACCTGACCAACCACGTGTACTTCAATCTTGCCGGTGCCGGCAGCGGCGACGTGCTGGGGCACGAAGTGACGATCGATGCCGAGCAGTTTCTCCCGGTCGACCGGGAGCTCATCCCCACCGGTGAATGGTGGCCGGTGGCGGGCACGCCGTTCGACTTCCGCACGCCGCAGACGATCGGCGCACGCATCACCGAGGCTGAGCCGCAGCTGGTCCCGGCGCGTGGCTATGACCACACTTTCGTCCTGACGCGGCGCGATGACGATGCGCTGGCCCTTGCCGCCCGGGTTCGTGAGCCGCGGTCGGGACGCACGATGGACGTGTGGACCACCGAGCCGGGCGTGCAGTTCTACACCGGCAACAACCTCGACGGCTCGGCCATCGGCGCCGAGGGCCGGCCCTATCACCGGCGGCACGGCTTCTGTCTGGAAACCCAGCATTTCCCCGACTCGCCCAACCGGCCTGGCTTCCCCTCGACCGTGCTGCGGCCGGGCGCCACATTCAGGTCGACCACGCTGTTGCGGTTCTCCGGCTTCTAGCGGGCATCTCGTTGATGTGGACGCATGGCGCGGCTGACGCCGTCGTCCTGAGCGAAGCGAAGGACCCTGCGGTGCTGCGTTCAACGCGCAATGGTGCCGAGGTTGCAACGGCAGCGCAATTCTCTGACCAAAGCACCGCAGGATCCTTCGATTCGCTCAGGATGACACAAGGAGCGATTCCATCTGCCCGGGATGTGCTCCGGGCGGCAGCGCGTTCTCAGGCGAGGTCGAACGCGAGTTGCGGCGGTTCGCCGCCATCGGGCTGCTCGAGGTTCGAGAGCGTGACGCCCAGCAGGCGGACCTTCTTCGGCAGGGGAAAGAGGCCCTGCGCCAGATCCAGGCAGATGCTGGCGGCGATCGCCTTGCCGGTGATCGGGCCGCCATGGGTGTGGCGGCGGGTGATGATCTGGAAGTCGGCGTATTTCACTTTCACCGTCAGCGTGCGGCCGGCGGTGCCGGTGCGCTCGCAATGCGCCCACACATCGTCGAGCATCGCCAGCACGCCGGCCTCGATGTCGGCCGGCTGGTCGAGGTCCTGCGGGTAGGTGGTCTCCGAGCCGATCGACTTGCGGCGACGGTCGGCGACCACCGGCCGGTCGTCGAGGCCGCGCGATATCGCGTAGTACCACGGGCCAGACTTGCCGAAGTGCTGTTGCAGGAAAACCAGCGACTGGCGGCGCAGATCGGCACCGGTGAAAATGCCCAGCCGGTTCATCTTGGCCGCCGTGACCGGTCCGACGCCGTGGAACCTGGCCACGTCCAGCCCTTCGATGAAGGACGGACCCATGGCCGGCGTCACGACGTACTGGCCATTGGGCTTGTTGTAGTCGGAGGCCAGCTTGGCCAGGAACTTGTTGTACGACACGCCGGCCGAGGCAGTGAGCCCGGTCTGCGCCAGGATCTGCGCCCGGATTTCGCGCGCGACCTCGGTCGCTGAGGCGATGTTCTTGAGGTTGGTGGTGACGTCGAGATAGGCCTCGTCGAGCGACAGCGGCTCGATCAGCGGCGTGTACCGGGCGAAGATCTCGCGGATCTCGCGCGAGACCGCCTTGTATACCTCGAAGCGCGGCTTGACGAACACCAGCTCGGGGCATTTGCGCTTGGCCGTCACCGACGGCATGGCCGAGCGCACGCCGAACTTGCGCGCCTCGTAGCTGGCGGCGGCCACCACGCCGCGCTGGCTCGAACCGCCGACCGCCACTGGCCGGCCGCGCAGCTCGGGATTGTCGCGCTGCTCGACCGACGCGTAGAACGCGTCCATGTCGAGATGGATGATCTTTCGGACGATTTTCTCGGCCATCGGACCGCATGGTGGAAGGCGCCATCGACTCGCCGGCTAGTATGATCGGGCGTCGGGCGTGGCGGGTGCAAGAGGCGACGACAGCGGCCGGCGGAGGCCCGTCGTGCGCCGTCGGGAGGACACAGGATGACGGATCGACTGTTCGACTTCAGCGGCAAGGTGGCGCTGATCACCGGCGGCAGCCGCGGCATGGGCTACGAGATGGCCAAGGCCTTCGCCGAACGCGGTGCCGACATCGTGGTCACCAGCCGCAAGCTTGATACCTGCCAGGCAGTGGCCGCCGAGATCGAGTCGATGGGCCGCAAGGCATTGGCCTACGGCTGCAACGTCGCGCGCTGGGACGACCTGCCGGGCCTCGTCGACGCAGCCTACGCCGCGTTCGGCAAGATCGACATCCTGGTCAACAACGCCGGCAGCTCGCCGCTGGCGCCGTCGTCGCTGGAGACCTCCGAGCAGCTGTTCGACCGCATTGTGCATCTGAACTTCAAGGGGCCGTTCCGCCTGATGTCGCTGGTCGGCAGCCGCATGGTCGAAGGCGATGGCGGCAGCATCATCAACATCAGCAGTGTCGGCGCGATCCGGCCGCGGCCGTCGATTGCGCCGTATGCCGGGGCCAAGGCGGCACTGAATGCGATCACGACCGCCTTCGCCTTCGAGTACGGACCCAAGGTGCGGGTGAACGCCATCATGCCCGGCCGGTTCCTGACCGACATCTCCAAGGCCTGGACCGAGGAGGCGCGGCAGAACGTCGGCGTCGCCCTGCACCGCAGCGGCAAGCCGGAGGAAATCGTCACCGCCGCGCTTTATCTCGCCAGCGACCATTCGGGCTTCACCACCGGCTCCGTGATCCAGGTCGACGGCGGCATCGCCTGAGGCAGGAAGCGCCGCCGCTCCTGTCATCCCGAGCGCAGCGAGGGATCTTCCATTGCGAGCGCGGCGAGGGTTCCTGGCCGCACCCGCAATGACGGGTTCGGCAATACCGCGCACCCACTTAACCGGGGCGCGCCAACAGCGCTCAGTCTGACGCCGCCGACAGCCGCTCGGTTTTCGCGCCGCCGAGCGCCGTGCCGCGCAGGCGGTCGATCTCGGCGTCGCTGTAGCCGGCCTCGCGCAGGATCTCCTCGGTGTGCTCGCCCAGCAGCGGCGCGCCGTGGCGATGCTCGGGCGGCGTGCCGCTGAAACGCGCGGCATTGCGTGCCTGGCGCAGTCGGCCGGCCACCGGATGGTCGTTCTCGGTCACGATACCGGTGGCGGCGATCTGTGGATGGCTGATCATCTGGCTTCGGGTCAGCACGGGCGCACAGGGCACGCCCTCGGCTTCCAGGATCGCCATCCACTCGTCCGTCGTGCGCTCGATCAGCACCGACTGGATGAGCTCCAGGCGGGCGTCGATGTTGAGATCGCGCAATTCGGTCGTCGCGAAGCGCGGGTCGTCGAGCCATTCCGGCCGGTTGACGGCGCGGGTCAGCGCCGCCCATTGCTCGTTGGTCATGACGGCGACGCTCATGTAGCCGTCCCTGGTCTCGTAGATCAGGTCGATGAAGCTGGCGGCGCGCTGGGCGCTGACCTCGCGGCCGACATAGGTCTGCGCCCCCATGTCGGACGACCACAGGAAGGCGACGATGGCGTCGAGCATCGAGAGCCGCACGTGCTGGCCCTTGCCGGTACGTTCGCGGGCCAGCAGTGCCGCCGTGATCGCCTGCGCCGAGGTGATGGCCGTCAGTTTGTCGGGCAGGATGGTGCGCACCAGGCGCGGCCGTGCTGAATCCGAGCCCCCCTGCACCGAGGCCAGACCCGACAGCGCCTGCACGATCGGATCGTACACCGGCTTGTGCGCGAACGGTCCGCTTTCGCCGAAGCCGCTGATCGAGACGTAGACGATCCTCGGCGCTACCTCGCGGATCGCCGCCTCGCCGATGCCCAGCCGGTCGACCACGCCGGGCCGGAAATTCTGCACGAAGACGTCGCAGGTCTGCGCCAGGCGCTTGACCATGGCGACGCCGTCGGGATGCCGCAGGTCGACGGCGATCGAGCGCTTGTTGCGGTTGTTGTTCAGGAAGCTGGCCGACAGGCCGCCGCTCTTGTTGCCGGCGGCGCGCGTGAAGTCGCCGCGACCCGGCGGCTCGACCTTGATGACGTCGGCGCCCTGGTCGGCGAGGATCATCGTGCCGTAGGGGCCCGAGATCACGGCACTCAGGTCGAGGACGCGGTATCCGTGCAGGGGTCCGGACATGCGGTGAGTCCTTTGCATCTGAGTTTCCTCTCCGCTGAGGCGGGGAGGAAATTCGTCATGGCCGATACGTAAAGCTGGTGGGACCGAGCTGTTGCTCCAGCAGCGGCCAGGCCAGCTCGATCCAATCGCAGAGCCGGGCGCGGGTCTCGCGCGGATCAATCAGGTCGTGCATCGCCAGCGCCTCGGCGCGCGGGAAGGGCGAGCGGCGCGCGGCGAATTGCTCCTCCAGTTCGCGGCGCTTGGCAACAGGATCGGGCGCGGCGGCGATCTCGCGGCCGAAGGCGACGGCGACGCCGCCCTCGACCGGCAGGGCGCCGGACTCGGCCGAAGGCCACGCAAGGATGTAGGCATTGGGCGCGTAGTGCGCCGCGGCGCCCAGCCCCATGCTCTTGCGCACCACGATCGAGGCCCACGGCATGCTGGCCATGGCGACGGCCAGCACGGCGCCGGCGCCGGCCCGCACCGTGCCTTCGGCCTCCGCCTCGGCGCCGATCATGAAGCCGGGTTCGTCGACGAAGTTCAGCACCGGCAGGTGGAAGGTCTGGCAGAACTCGACGAAGCGCCGCACCTTGCGCGCGCCGGCCGCTGTCATCGAGCCGGCGAGCTGGCGGCAGTCGTTGGCCAGCACGCCGACCGGGAAACCCAGCAGCCGTGCCAGGCCGGCGATCTGGCCAGGACCGTAGCGACGGCCGATCTCGAAGAACGAGTCCTGGTCGACGACGGCGCGTACCACGGCGCGCATGTCGAACACGCGGCGGCGATCGGTCGGCACGATGTCGGCCAGCTTGGCTTCCGCCCGGTTGCGGTCGTCGGTGCAGGGCAAGGCCGGCGGCAGCGCCCAGACATGCTGCGGCAAGTAGCTGAGGAACTTGCGGATGGCGGCGAAGGCGGCGGCCTCGTCGTCGACCACGTCGTCGATGACGCCGCTCTTTTCATGCAGCGCCGCGCCGCCCAGCTGATCCTTGCTGACCGCCTGGCCCAGCGCCCGCTCGACCAGCGCCGGGCCGCCGACCAGGACCTGCGCCGTCTCGCGCGTCATCACGCAGTAGTGCGATGACACCAGCCGCACCGCCGGCAGGCCGGCCACGGCGCCCAGCGCCGCGGTCGCCACCGGCACGGTGGCCAGCGCCCGGCCGACCGAAGCACAGCTGTGCGGCGCGTAGACCGGCTCGGGCGGCAGCGGTGCGGCGCCCTTGCCGGCGCTGCCGGTCACGGAGCCGCCGGAGCCCTCGTGCAGGCGCACCAGCGGCAGGCGGTAGTGGCAGGCGAGATCCTCGGTGTAGATGCTCTTGCGCAGGCCGCCGAGATTGGGCGAACCGGCGGCGATGGTGAAATCCTCGCCGCCCACGACACAGGGCCGGCCATCGATCCGGCCGAAGCCCAGCACGAAGTTGGCGGGCGTAAAGTTCGTCAGCGCGCCACTGTCGTCGCGCTCCGACATGCCGGCAATCGGGCCGACCTCGCGGAAGGAACCGGCATCGAGCAGCGCATCGACGCGCTCGCGGATCGTGAGCCGGCCCTTGGCATGCTGGCGTGCCACGGCAGCGTCGCCGCCCAGCTTCGTGGCGGCGTCGCGGCGCTGCGCGATCTCGTCAAGCTCCTTGCTCCAGCCCATGGCGTCCCCTGCCCGGCGTGCGCAGCCCTTCTAACACAAACCGCGCCGGGGCCGGACTACGGCTGGCATGAGAAGTTCCAATGCAGCCATCAATGATTCGTGTCGCTGCGCTGCGCCGGGGCGTCGAACTGGGCAAGTCTACAATTGTGCCTCACCCTGAGGAGGCCGCGTAGCGGCCGTCTCGAAGGGCGAGGAACAGTCGCGATCGTCGCTACAGCGATTTTCGCGCCGCTGGAGCGTTTACCCACCCTTCGAGACGCGCGCCTGCGGCCGCTCCTCAGCGTGAGGAGGGAGTTAGATGGCCAGAGCCAGCGCGCATCGGTGCCGTCGTGGCTGGTGGGTCGGCCTTGCGTGTCGTCGAGGACGGAAGGCTGCTGGCGCGATCCGTCAGGGCCTGCAGGAGTCGCTCGACCACGAGATCCGGCACTTCCATGGGCAGAAAGTGGCTGGTGTCGGGCGGGGTCTCGATGCGCAAGCCGGGATTGAGCGCGCGCAACCGATTGCGGCTCACACCCACCGCCGACCACAGGCTGCCGCACATCATTAGCACCGGGCATGTCAGGCGAGCAAAGGCGGCGGCGATATCGCTGCGCTGCGTAGCGAAGGTCGCGGCTTCCCACAGCGGCGCACAGGTCAGCGCGACGTCGCCGCTGGCGGTTTCGGCGAAGCCGTCCTCGACATAGCCTTCGAGGAAGCCGGGCTTCCAGGTGGCGAAGGCGCCGCGCCCGCGGTAGCTGGCCAGGGCCTCGGCACGGCTGGCGAAGCGCGGTCGCCGGCGCGCCGCGTTGCGCGCGATCGGCATCCGCCGGATCCGGGTCGACAAGGGCATCAGCCACAGCGCCAGCCGGTGCAGCCGGCTTGCCGTCATGACCGGGTCAAGCAGGACCAGTCGGTCGGCCATCCCGGGATCGCGCGCCGCGGCCATCAGCGCTACCGATGCGCCCATTGAGTGGCCCGCCAGCACCGGCGCCGGTGCCGCGCCCCACAGTGCCGTGCCGACGGTCAGGAAGTCGTCGACGTAGTCGGTCCAGTCGCGCAGAAGCTGCGGCTCTGCCGGCAGGTTGCAGCCGCCATGGCCGCGCTGGTCGATTGCCACGACGCGAAATTGCGCCCCCAGCCGTTCGAGGATCGGCCGGTAGGTCAGTGCGTTGAAGCCGGTGGCGTGCAGAAACACCAGGTCCGGCGGTCCGTCGCCGCCGAAGCGGATCGCGGCCGTTTCGCCGCCGCCAAACGCGACCTTGAAGCGCTGCATGCCGGCGACGGGTGCCGGCGCTGCATCGTCAGGCGCCATGCGCCGGGGCCTCGTAGGGGATGTGCTCCTCGGTGAGCTGCCAGATGGTGCGCGCCGAATGGGTGCGGCGTTCTTCCATGATGTGGCCGGGCAAGCCGCCGCAGCGCGACACCACGGCGATGGCCCGCATGATCTCGGCGGGAATGCCGATCTCCAGCAGCAGGGCGCCGATGGCACCGGTAGCGTTCAGCGTCAGGTGCCGGCCATAGGCCCGGTCGATCTCGGTGCCGAGCCGCTTGAGCAGATCGACATGCGCGCCGCTGACGCCGGCCTCGGCGGCGATCGCCAGCAGGCGCGGCGAGCGCGGGTCGTCCGGTTTGTGGAACGGGTGGCCAAAGCCGGGGAAGGGGCGGCGCGCGGCGCGGTGCTCGGCCACGACGCGCTGGCAGTAGGCGTCGAGGTCGCCGCCTTCGGCGACGCCGCGCTGCAGGATGACGGCGCAGCCCTCCATCGTGCCGACGAAGACGCTGCCCACCGCCATCAGGCCGCTGGCCATCGCCACCTGAACCTGGTCGGGCACGCTGTCGAGCACCAGCCGCGCGATCAGCGCGCTGGGTGTGAAGCCGTGTTCCATCAGGGTCACCAGGCAGGCGTCGAGCACCTTCGTCTGCGCCGGGCTGGGCATGCGGTTGCAGATCAGGAAATACATCATCTCCGTGTAGCTGCACCGGCCCATCAGCTCGTTGACGAGGTCCTTGCCGCGGACGGTGATGGTGCTGGCATCTGACGTGGCGATTTGTGTCGTGATCGGGGGCATGCGGCGCTCCGGAAGGCTCGATTTGCTGCGGGCGGCGATGGCGGCGGCGACCGTTTGCGGGTGCGAACCGGTGATGCGGCGGGCCAGTGCCGTGGCCTACGGCGCCACGACGATCTTGCCGAACACCTCGCGATCCTCGATCACGCGCAACGCCTCGCGCGCCTCCGACAGCGGATAGACCTTGTCGATCAGCGCCTTCAGCTTGCCCTGCTGCACCATGTCGAGCAGCGTCACGATGTCGTCGCGCGCCCATCCGTTGGAGCCCAGCACCTTGAGTTCGAAGGTCCAGATGAAACGGATGTCCTCCTTGGGATCGAACCCGGCGGTGGCGCCGCAGGTCAGCAGTCGGCCGCCGACCTTCAGCACGCGCAGCGACTTCACCCAGGTGTCGCCGCCGGTGTAGTTCACCACCACGTCGAGGCCGCGGTCGGTGCCGGCGCCGCGCCGCGTCGGCTTGCCATAGAGGTTGTAGACCTCCTGCACGAAGTCCTTTTCGATGTAGTTGATCGTCTTGTCGGCGCCCAGCGCGGCCAGCCGCGCCGCCTTGGCGTCGGTGCCGGCGCAGGCGATGACTTCGGCGCCAGCCAGCTTGGCAAGCTGCACGCAGCACACGCCGACGCCGCCGCTGGCACCGAGGATCAGGACTTTCTCGCCGGCCGCCACGTGGCCGTTGGTGCGCATCATGCGCAACGCGGTGCCGTAGGCCACCGGCAGGGCCGCGGCATCGGCGAACGACACGCCGTCGGGAATGCGCACCAGCTGGTGTGCCCGTGCCCGGCACAGCTCGGCCAGGCCGCCGTGGATGGTTTCGCCCATCAGGCCGCCCTCGACGCGGTTGATCGGGTCGACCAGCACCCGATCGCCGCGCTTCCAGCCGGTGACACCCGGGCCGACGTCGGCGATTTCGCCGGCAACGTCGAGGCCCATGATGCAGGGCAGCGGCACCTTGATGCCGGGCATGCCGCGGCGCGTAAAGACGTCGTGGTAGTTGAGCGACGAGGCTTTCACGGCGACGATGACGTCGCCCTCGCCGGGCGTTGGATCGGGGAACCCGGTCTCGAGGTTCAGGCGGTCGAGGCCGCCGTGCTCGCGTATCACCGCCGCTTTCATGCGTGTTCTCCTCTCTTCCCCCTCCGGGCGAAGACTTCACACCGTGACGTTCTCTGCTTCGGCGCGCCGTGCCAGCGCCCGTTTGTCGATCTTGTTGGTGCTGGCCAGCGGCAATTCGTCGACGAAGATCACGCGGCGCGGGTGCTGGTAGGCCGGCGCGTTGGCCAGCGCGTAGGATTTCACCGCCGGCTCATCGAGCGCCGTGCCGGCCGCCTTGACGACGAAGGCGATCGGCTTGTGGCCTTTCATCTCGTCGGGCACCGGGATCACCGCCGCCTGCTGGATGCCTGGATGGCGTTCCAGCATCTTCTCGACTTCGCCGGGATAGATGTTCTCGCCGCCGCACACGAACATGTCGTCGACCCGGCCGACAAAGTAGAAGAAGCCGTTCGCGTCGCGGCGGAAGACGTCACCGGTGCGGTAGTAGCCGTCGGCGGTGATCGCCTTGGCCGTCGCCTCCGGCAGTTTGTGGTAGCGCGTCATCAGCGCACCACAGCGCATCTCCAGCTCGCCTTCGTCCGGCACTTCCTTGCCGTCGCGCACCAGACGCAAGTCGACTGCGGGATGGCGGCATCCGACCGACAGCTCGGGCTGCGGCAATCCTTCGGGATGGGGGCCGAACACGATCGGTCCCGCCTCGGTGGTGCCGTACCCGTTGGTGATCAGCGCCCGCGGGAACACGGCACGCGTCTGGTCGATCAGCGCCTGCGTGAGCGGCGCGGAACCCATGCGCACCGCTTCGACCGCCGACAGGTCGGTACGTGACAGCAGGTCGTGCTCGCGCATCACCATGGCGATCATGGTCGGCACCGACGTCAGGTAGCCGACCTTGTGGCGGGCGGCGGCCTCGATGTAACCCGCAGTCGTGAACTGCGGCAGCAGCACGATGGTGTCGCCCTGGGCGAAGGTTGTCTGGCACATCGCCAGCCCGTTCATGTGGTAGAGCGGCGCGGCGACCAGGGCGCGTCGCCCCGGCGGTCCCGGCCGGCGGGCGCGCGAGGCAATCGCCCAGAGATGGGAATAGTGCGACAGCACCACGCCCTTGGGTCGGCCGGTCGAGCCCGAGGTGTAGAGGAACATCGCCGCCTCGCCGGGATCGACCGCCAGCGGCGTGAACGGACCATCGTCGAGCAGCGCCGCGAAGCCATCGTCACCGGTGGAATCGAACGACACCCTGGGCAATGCCGGCGGCGCCAGCGGCAGCCGGACGGCATCGCCGATCACCAGGCGGGCGTCGCAGTCGTCGAGCACGTAGTGCACGGTTTCGGCCGGCAGCTTGTAGTTCACCGGCACCGACACCAGACCCGCCTGCATGGTGCCGAGGAACGTCAGCAGAAATTCGGCGCGGTTGGCCGACAGGATCGCTACCCGATCGCCGCGCGCCAGGCCGCGCTTTTGCAGCCCGCGCGCCACCGCCGCGCTCAGCCGCACGAGGTCGGCATAGCTGTAGCTGCGCTCGGCGCGTCCATCGTCGCCGACGTCGATGAGAGCCAATGCATCGCGCGGCGCTTCGCGCGAAATGGCGTCACCCAGATTGTCGAACTGGATCGTCATGCTCTGGCGCTCGTGTCGGCCGGGCGGTTACTCGATGAATTCCAGCGTGGCGTTGAATGCCTGGCTCGCCGGCACGACCAGCCGGTTCTTGCTCTGGACAAGCCCGCTGATGCCGTTCTCCTGCAAGGTGCGCGCCGCTGTCGCCAGCGAGACGGTGCGCAGCGTCAGGCCGGCCATGTAGGCCTTGCGGCCGTCGGCGTCCGGCGCGGCATCGCCGAACTGGCGACGCAAGGCGCTCTCCGCGACGATGTCGAAGCGCGAATTGCCGATCATCAGCGACTTGCCGCCCTTGATGGTGCGCACCGTTTCGGGGCCGAACATGTCGGCGTAGAGACGGGCGGCGACGGCCGGCTGAGGCTCGACGATCAGCGCCCTTACGACGGCGACGGCACCGTTGGCGTGGTGGCGCCATTCATCGCGCCACACCAGGTCGCGGGTGAAATGATGGCAGAAGTAGATCCTGCCGTAGGGCACCACGCCGGCCTTCAGCCGCACGGTGCGGAACCTGGCCTGGTGCTCCTTGCCGTCGATCCGCACCGGCCGGGTGAACTCGTTGGGCGGATCGAACGGCACGCCGGCGGCGTGGAGCGCGGCATAGGTCGCCGCCGAATCCTCGCTGCCGAACACCAGGCCGTTGAGTCCCTTGGAAAAACCCAGCAGGTCGACCCGACCCGTGGTGGCGCCTTTCGGGATGGCGATCAGCTCGAGATAGTCGGTGCCGAACATGGCCAAATGATTGGTCGAGCCCAACGAATGATAGCCGCGCTCGGTGAGCGTGAAGCCCAGCCGGCGATAGGTGTCGGCCGCGGCGTCCATGTCGTCGCGGGCGTTGATCACCACATGGTCGAGCGTCGGCGTCGGTCGTGCCATGCATCCCCCCAATCTTGCGGCTGCCGCGCCGCGGCCGCGGATGTTGCCGGCATGCCGAGGTCGGCGCCGGGCCGGCCGGCATCTTGGCATGCCGCGACCGCCGCGAAAGCCCCGGAATTGGCACGGCCCGCATGCGGCACTCGACAAACGTCCCATCCCGGAACCGCTTTGCGCGTGGTGCCGACCGGCCGGCATGACCGCATCGCCGGTCAGCCCGCGCAACGGTGCGGTCGCCGGTTCACGGTTGATCGGCTACCTTTACGGCCGGCGGCAGTCAGCACGGGGAGACGACGACATGAAACTGGGACGCCTGGGCGTTTGGTATCCGACCGACCGGCTTGATGGGCCGCAGCTGGGCGCCCTGATGCGCGCCGTCGAAGGCGCCGGTTATGCCGCCTTCTGGTATCCCGAATCGCGCGGCTACGAGTCGATGTCGCTGGCGGCGTTCCTGCTGGCCAGCAGCAACCGGCTGATGATCGGCAGCTCGATCGCGAACATCTATGCCCGCGATCCGTTCACGTCGCGCCGCGCGATGCTGACCCTGAACGGCCTGTACGACAATCGCTTCATCCTTGGCCTGGGGGTGAGCCATATCCCGATGGTCGAGGGCGTGCGCGGCCACCGCTACGAAAAGCCGATCCCCGCGATGCGCGCCTATCTCGACGCCATTGCCGGAAACGAAGCGGACGCTGCCGACTGGCCTGTTGTGGTCGCGGCCCTGGGCCCTAAAATGCTGGCGCTGAGCGGCACGCATGCCCGCGGCGCCGTGCCGTACAACGTCACGCCCGAGCATACCGCGCTGGCCGCGAAGATTCTGGGGCCGTCGAAAGTGCTGGCGGTCGAGCAGAAGGTCTGCCTGGAAACCGATCCCGCCAAGGCCCGGGCGCTGGGCCGCACCGAGCTAGCGCGCTACATGGTGCTGCCCAACTACCGCAACAACTGGCTGCGACTGGGCTTCAGCGAGGCCGAACTGGCCGATGGGGGCAACGACCGCTTCATCGACGCCATGGTGCTCTGGGGCGACGCCGAGACCATCAAACGCGGCCTGCGCCGGCATTTCGATGCCGGCGCCACCCATGTCTGCCTGCAGCCCGTGCATGCCGAGGGCGATATCGCCGCCCGCGACCGAATGATCGCGGCGCTGGCCGACACCTGAGACCGGCCGCAACGTGCCGGCGTGCGTTCACAGCAGGTCGGCGACCGTCTTGTAGTAGCGCTGCACCGCATCGACATGCTCGGCCATGGTGCGGCCTTGCATGCGCTTGTGCTGGTAGCCGCCGAAGGTGTTGTGCAGGGTGACGTGCGTCACGCCGGCCTTTTTCCAGAACAGGAATTCCTCGCGCCACGCCGCTTCGGCACCCGTGCCGGTCGAGGTCCAGACCTCCAGCCCCATGCTGCCGGGATCGCGACCCTCGGCCTCGGTGTAGCGGCGCAGCTTGTCGAAATCGCCGATCGCGGCGTCGCCGGGCGGATGCGCCAGCATCATCCAGCCGTCGCCCCACTTGGCGGTGCGCTTGAGGGTCACGTCCATGTGGCCGCCGAACCACAGCGGGATGCTGCCGCGCGCCGGACGCGGGTTGATGCCGGCATCGGGGATGGTGTGCCACTTGCCCTTGAAGTTCACGAACGGCTGGGCCCACAGCGCCTTCATCACCTGGACCTGCTCCTCGGAGCGCTTGCCGCGGTCGTGGAAGTTCTCGTTCAGCCCGGTGAATTCGATCTCGTTCCAGCCAACGCCAATGCCGAAGCGGAAGCGTCCCTCGCACAGCACGTCCAGGCTGGCCGCCTGCTTGGCGACCAGCACCGTCTGGCGCTGCGCCAAGATCAGCACCTGGGTCGACAGCTCCGCCTTGCGGGTGCAGGCGGCCACGAAGCCGAACAGCACGAAGGGGTCATGGTACAGCGACGAGGCGACCGGCCGGCCGGCGGCCAGCGGCGTGCTCGCCGGGTTGGCGCCCAGCACGTGGTCGGGCAGGGTGAGGCCGTGGTAGCCGGTTTCCTCGGCCATCTGCGCGAAATCACGCACGGTGCCGGGGTCGCCGCCGATATCGCCAAGCGGCATCGCTACGCCGAGATACATGGGGCGTGTCCTCTCTTCATATGGCTCCTGATCGCCCGGCAGTCTATAGAGGGCGGCGACGGAAACCCAGCGTCCGGGCCGGCCGGCCGGGACTTTGCAATGTGGAGGGCGGTCGCGTGCTGAAACTCGGATACAAGGCGTCGGCCGAACAATTCGCGCCCAAGCCGCTGCTGGATTTCTCGTGCCTGGCCGAAGAGGTCGGCTTCGATTCGGTCTTCGTCAGCGATCATTTCCAGCCGTGGAAGCACGATGACGGCCATGCGCCCTCGTCGATGGCCTGGCTGGGGGCGCTGGGCGCCCGCACCCACCGCATCATGATCGGCACCAGCGTGCTGACGCCGACGTTCCGCTACCACCCGTCGATCGTGGCGCAGGCCTTCGGGACCCTGGGATCGATGTTTCCGGGCCGGGTCGTGCTCGGCATCGGCACCGGCGAGTCGCTCAACGAGGTGCCGGCCACCGGCCAGCCCTGGCCGGAATTCAAGGAGCGCTTCGCGCGCCTGCGCGAGGCCGTGACCCTGATCCGCAAGCTGTGGAGCGAGGAGCGCGTCAGCTTCGAGGGCCAGTACTATCGCACCGAGAAGGCCACCATCTACGATCGTCCCTCCGAGCTGGTGCCGATCTACGTCGCCGCCGCCGGCGCGCTGGTGGCCAAGTACGCCGGACGGACCGCCGATGGCTTCATCTGCACCAGCGGCAAGAAGCGCGAGCTCTACACCGAGACGCTGCTGCCCAAGGTCGCCGAGGGCCTGGCCGAGACGCCGGGCAAGACCTACGACCATCTGATGGAGGTCAAGGTCTCGTTCGACACCGATCGCGAGCGCGCGCTGCAGGATACGCGGCACTGGGCGGCGCTGGCGCTGAGCCCGGAAGAGAAGATGTCGGTCGAAGACCCGGTCGAGATGCAGCGACTGGCCGACTCGCTGCCGCTGGAGCGCGCCGCCAGCCGCTGGATCGTGTCGAGCGATCCCGACGAGCATATCGAGAAGATCGGCACCTATGTCGATCTCGGCTTCCGCCATCTCGTGTTCCACGCCCCCGGCCCCGACCAGGAGCGCTTCCTGCGCCTCTATGGCGAGCACGTCCTGCCGCGCCTGCGCAAGAAGTACGGGTGAGGGCCGCGAGCGTGTCGGGGGACGGCGATGGGCACGCCGTTGGCCTTCCCACGACGGGAAGGGCAATCGCAGATGGCGCATGGCCCGTCGGCTCGATGGCGCCTCGCAGCGACCGGTCGCACCGATGAGCGGCGCTCGCGCGCTTGAGATCCTGGCGCTGCCCGGCATTCCGCTGGTCCAGCCGGGCGACGATCTGGCGGCGTTGATCGAGGCGGCGCTGGCGCGCGCCAACCTGGCGCTGCGCGCCGGCGACGTCGTGGTGGTGGCGCAGAAGATCGTCTCGAAGGCCGAGGACCGTGCCGTTGCGCTCGACACGGTGACGCCCTCGCCGCGGGCGCAACAGCTGGCCACCGAGATCGGCAAGGACCCGCGCGTCGTCGAGCTGATCCTGTCGGAATCGACGCGGGTCGTGCGCCAGCGGCCGGCGCTGCTGATCATGGAACACCGGCTGGGCTTCGTGATGGCCAATGCCGGCGTCGACCAGTCGAACATCGCCGGCAAGGACGGCGCGGAGGTGGCGCTGCTGCTGCCGCGCGATCCCGACGGCAGCGCCGCGGCGCTGCGGGCGCGGCTGTCGTCGCGCGCCGGCGTCGATGTCGCGGTCATCATCAACGACAGTTTCGGGCGCGCCTGGCGACGCGGCATCATCGGCATCGCGATCGGCGCTGCTGGCCTGCCGGCGCTGATCGACCTGCGCGGCAATCCCGACCTGTTCGGCCGGCCGCTGCAGGTCAGCATCGCCGGCTTCGCCGACGAGATCGCAGCCGCCGCGTCACTGGTGATGGGGCAGGGCGACGAGGGCCAGCCGGTGGCGCTGGTGCGCGGCCTCAGCTGGAGCGTGCCAGCCACCAACGTGGCCGAAATGATCCGGCCGGCGGCCGAGGATCTGTTCCGGTGAGCGACGGGCTGGTGGTGGCGCTGTCCGGCGGCGTCGGCGGTGCCAAGCTGGCGCTGGGCCTGAGCCGCGCGCTGCCGGCGCGCGATCTGCTGGTCATCGCCAACACCGGCGACGACTTCGAGCATCTCGGGCTCAGCATCTCGCCCGACATCGACACGCTGATGTACGCCCTGGCCGGGGTCGACAATCCGGCGACGGGCTGGGGCCGGCGCGACGAGACCTGGTCGTTCATGGACAGCATCGCCGCGCTCGGCGGCGCCGACTGGTTCCGCCTGGGCGACCGCGACCTGGCGACCCATGTCGAGCGTACCCGCCGGCTGCGTGCCGGCGAGACGCTCTCGCAGGTCACCGCCGATTTCTGCCGCCGCCTGGGCATCGGGCCGCGCCTGCTGCCGATGAGCGACGATCGCGTGCGCACGCGGGTGCAGAGCGACGGTGGCTGGATCGACTTCCAGGACTATTTCGTGCGCCAGCAGTGCCGGCCGGTGGTACGGAAGCTCGCCTTCGACGGTGCCGCCGCGGCGCGACCGCAGCCCGAGGTGCTGGCGGCGCTGCGCGGTGGCGGGCTGCGCGCCATCGTGATCTGCCCGTCCAATCCGTTCATCAGCATCGAGCCGATCCTTGCCGTCCCCGGCCTGCGCGACGCCATCGCGCAAAGCGGTGTACCGGTGGTGGCGGTGTCGCCGATCATCGGCGGCCGCGCCGTCAAGGGGCCGACCGCCAAGATGATGCAGGAACTCGGCCTTGAGGCCAGCGCCGCCGGTGTGGCGCGCCACTACGGCGATCTGCTGTCGGTCTACGTCGCCGAGCCCGATGACGCGGCGTCGCTCGCCGGCCTGCGCCTCAAAGTCGTCGCGGCGCCGACCCTGATGACGTCGCTGGCCGATCGCGAGGCGCTGGCCCGCGTCGTGCTCGACGCCGCCGATGCGCGGCGGCGCGCGGCCTGACAATGCGAGGGTCGGCAATGTCCGTCGCCTTCCCCAGGAGGGGGAACGGCGATCGCATATCGCAAATTGGCCGTGGTGG
>JAHCJT010000086.1 GCA_026126245.1 Alphaproteobacteria bacterium | reverse complement strand
CCGACGTGGCGCGGCTCGAGGCCGCGTTCGGCCGGCACGGTGTCGACCCGGCCAGGCAGCTCGTGCTCTACAGCGTCGGCACCATGATGTGGGCGACGCGCTTCTGGTGGATGCTGCGCGCGCTGGGCCATCCGCGCGTCGCGGTGCTCGACGGCGGCTTCGACAAGTGGCGGGCCGAAGGCCGGCCGGTCGAGAGCGGCGCACCCAGGGGCTATCCGCCGGCGACCTTCAAGGCCGCGCCCCGCGCCGGCCTGTTCGTCGGCCGCGACGAGGTGCGGCGCGCCATCGGCCGGTCCGACACCGTGATCGTCAACGCGCTGGGCCCGCAATTCCATGCCGGGCTGACGCCCAGCCGCTACGGCCGGCCGGGCCGCGTGCCGGGCAGCGTCAACGTCTCGGCCGTGACCCTGATCGATCCGGCGACCAAGGGCTTCACCGCCCTCAGCGACGCCCAGGCGAAATTCAAGGCGGCCGGCGTGACGCCGGACAAGAAGGTGATCGCCTATTGCGGCGGCGGCATCTCGGCGACGCTCGATCTCTTCCTGCTCCACCAGCTGGGCTACGACGACCTGACGCTCTACGACGCCTCGATGGGCGAGTGGGCCAGGGACGAATCGCTGCCGATCGAGACGGACTGAATGCGATGGAAGCAGTCCGCTACATCGATGCGATCACGCAGCGCTACGCCAGCCTGGGCTACGCGCCCTATCGCTGGTATGTCGCCGGCGAGGCGCCGCCCTTTGCGCCGCTGAAGAAGACGCTCTCGCGGTCGCGGCTCGGCGTGCTGACCACGTCGGGCTGCTACGTCGCCGGCCAGGTGGCCTTTCACTACAAGGACGACGCCTCGATCCGCCTGATCCCGATGGACACGCCCACCGATCGGCTGCGCTTCGCCCACATCACCGAGAACTACCTGGTCGACGCGCGGCGCGATCCCGAGTGCCTCGTGCCGCTGACCGCGCTGCGCAGGCTGCGCGACGAAGGCGTCGTCGGCGAGCTGGCCGATGCGGCGATCTCGTGCATGGGCGGCATCTACTCGCAGCGCCGCGTGCGCGAGGAGCTGATCCCGCAGGTCGAGGGAGTCTTCAGGCAACAGGCGGTCGACGTCGCGCTGCTCGTGCCGATGTGACCCGTCTGTCACCAGACCGTGAGTCTGGCCGCCCGTCACCTCGAAGCGCTCGGCATGCCGACGCTCTGTCTCGGCAGCGCGCTCGATATTCTCCAGGCCGGCGCGCCGCCGCGCGCGGTCTTCGTCGACTATCCGCTGGGCCACAGCACCGGCAGGCCGTTCGACCGCGCCGACCAGGACCGCGTCGTGCGCGCTGCCTTGCGCGCGTTGCGCACGATCACCGCACCCGGCACCATCGTCAGGCTCGCGGCGCACTGGGGCGACGATGCCTGGCGTGCCGCCGCGGCCGCCACGCGCGGCGACGACACGCGCATGCCGCGCGATACCTCGCCGCAATACCAGACCGAGGACGACCGCCGCCTGGCCGAGGCCGCCGCGCAGAGCTGACCCCCTGGAGTAGGCCAGCGATTGGCGGCGCTCTGCGTCCAGACGAACGGAATGCCCTGCTGCTGGCGACAACGGCCGGCAATGGCCGTCGGCCGGCCAATCGCTTGTGGACAGCACTGCATCGCCAAGGGCATCCTTGCGCACAATGAAGAAGCTTTTTCTGCGGAGGAACCGGTGAACCAGCGCAGGAGTCGTATGTTCGTTGCGGCGATGGTCTGCAGCGCAGCGCTGTCGGGCACGCCCGCCCTGGCTGTCGACGGTCCGAAGGTGGCGTGGAATCTGTCGGTGTGGGGACCGCCGCGCGCCTTCACGGCCGGTATCGAATCGCTGGCGTCCTACGTCAGCAAGGAAACCGACGGCAAGTTCACCATCAAGATCCACTATGGCGACGCGCTGTCGAAGGGGCCGGACAATCTCGACAACATCAAGCTCGGCGCCTTCGAGATGGCGCAGATCTGCACCGGGTATCACCCGGGGAAACACCTCGGAATCAACGCACTTGACCTGCCGGGTCTGCCGCTGGCCGATCCGGAGGTGCACGCCATGGTGCACGACACTTTCTACAAGCATCCCTACATCGCCAACGAGTTCAAGCGCTGGAACGCGATGCTGGTGATGTCGGTGCTGCAGCCGCAGTCCGAGTTGATGGGCGTGGGCGATCCGCCGGTAACGATGGCCGCCTTCAAGGGCATGCGCGTGCGTGCGCTGGGCGGCACCGGCGCCGCCATGAAGAACCTGGGCGCCGTACCGACGTCGGTCCCGGCACCGGAAGTCTACAACGCCCTCGAGCGCGGCGTGTTCCAGGCGGTGGCCTTTCCCTATACGTACGCATTCGCGTCGTACAAGATTCCCGAAATCGCCAAGTGGTACACGACCAACCTGTCGCCGGGCGCCAACAACTGCCCGACCATCGCCGCGCTGGACGCGTTCAACAAGCTGCCGCCGCAGTACAAGGCCCTGTTCGACAAGGCCAAGCCGCTGGCCTACGCCACCCTCATCAAGGCGCACGGCGAGACCGACAAGAAGAACCTGGCGGACTGGGAGAAAAAAGGCCTCAAGGCGATCAAGTATTCGCCCGAGGAACTCAAGATCTTCGAGCAGACCGGCGCGGCGCCCGTGTGGAGCGCCTGGGTGAAGGACAACGCCGCCAAGGGCGTGCCAGCCCAGGAGCTGCTTGACCTGATCCTGAACGAGGCCAAGAAAGCCAAGGCCAAGCTCGGCAAGAGCTGACCCGAGCCGGCGGGATTCCCGTCATGTCGCGCGGGCCCCGGCCGGCATTGGGCGGCGCTGCGCTGGACCGCCTTGATCGCTGGCTGCAGGTCGTCGAGGTGGCGACCGCGGTGGTGGGTGGCGCCGTCATCTTCGCAGTGATGTGGGTCGGCGTCGCCGAGATAGTGCTGCGCAAGGTCTTCAACAGCCCGCTGTATGGTCAGCTCGACCTGATTGAGCAGACCATGGCGACCTACACGCTGCTGACGATCTCGTACTGCTACCGCAAGGCCGGCCATATCCGGGTCGACATCCTGAGCGGCAAACTGGCCGGCCGCGCCAGGTGGATCGCCGAGTTCGTCGCGTCGCTCGCCGCCTTCGGGCTGATCGTCGCCCTGCTGCCGGGCGTGCTGCATTTCTTCGAGAACGCCTATTACATCGGCGATTCGACGATCAATACCCAGTGGCCGACCTGGCCGTCAAAGCTGGTTCCGGTTGTCGGTTTCGCCGTCCTGGCGGTGCGCATCGCCCTGGAACTGTGGGCCTATGTGCGGCTGATCGCCGATCCGCAGGCCGAGCCGGTCGCGGTGCCCATCGCAGGGCACGTCATCGAGGACGCCTGATGGAGCCTATCGAAATAGGCATCCTCGGCATGGTGGCGCTCACCCTGCTGATCATCGCCGGCATTCGCATCTTCGTCGCCGCCGGGCTCGTGGGCTTCTTCGGCCTGTGGGCGCTGCGCGGATTCGAGAAGGCGGTGGGCATTGCCGGCCACGTGCCCTACTCCGACACCACGAACTATGCGCTGTCGGTGTTGCCGCTCTTCATCCTGATCGGGCATCTGGCACATCACGCCGGCATCGTGCAGGGCGCCTACCGGTGCGCCCGCGCCTGGCTGGGCTGGCTGCCCGGCGGACTCGCGGTCGGCACGATCTTCGCGGCGGCCGGCTTCGCCGCGGTGTCCGGCGCCAGCACGGCTACCGCGGCCGTGTTCGCCCGCATCTCGATTCCCGAACTGCTGCGCTTCAAGTACCAGCCGGGCATCGCCGCCGCCGTGGTCGCGGCCGGTGGCACGCTGGCGTCGCTGATCCCGCCCTCGGCCATCATGGTCGTCTACGGCATCATTACCGAAACCTCGATCGGCGGCCTGCTGATGGCGGGATTCGTTCCCGGTGTCATTTCGGCCACCTTCTATGCCGCGATCATCGTCGTGCGCTTCAAGATCAATCCGGCGCTCGGCCAGTCGGTTCACGGCATCCCGTGGCGCGAGCGTTTCGTGACCCTCCCCGACGCGCTGCCCATCGTGTTCGTGATCGGCGTCGTGATCGGCGGCATGTACACGGGCTGGGCGACGCCGACCGAAGTCGGTGCCTTGGGCGCCTTCATCATCTTCTGCATGGCGCTCATCAAGCGCTCGTTGTCGCCACGCGGCTTGCTGGACTCGCTGCTCGACACCGTGAAGCTCACGGTAATGATCTTCTCGATCGTCTGGGGCGTGCTGATCTTCGTGCGCTTCCTGGCCTTCGCCGGAATCTCCAATGCGTTCTCGGACTGGATCGTCGCGATCGGCGTTTCGCCTTACCTGGTGCTGCTGTTCGTCATCCTGCTCTACACCGTCCTCGGCATGTTCATGGACGGCATCGGCATGCTGCTGCTGACCCTGCCGGTGATCTTTCCGGTGATGAGCAAGCTCGGCTTCGATCCGATCTGGTTCGGCATTATCGTTGTCAAGATGGTCGAGGTCGGCCTGCTGACGCCGCCGGTCGGGTTGAACTGCTACGTCGTGAGCGGCGTGAGGCCCGACATTCCGCTGCAGAGCATCTTCCGCAATGTCTGGCCGTTCGTCCTGATGGACTTCGCCTGCGTCGGGCTTTTCACGCTGTTTCCCGACATCGTCACCTTCCTGCCCAGGTTGACGATGGGCAGCCCGTAACCTCCCCCCGGGGGGCGGCCGCCGGCTTGGCGGCCCGGCGGGAAAGGTATACTCCTGCCTCGCACGGCAAGAAGACGGAGGGGACGACCATGCAGCTCAGCCGCGACGAGTTGATCCGCGCCTATCGCGACATGCGCACCATCCGCGCCTTCGAGGACCGGGTGCAGGAGGAGTTCTCCGCCGGCAACATTCCGGGTTTCGTGCATCTCTACGCTGGCGAGGAGGCATCGGCGGTCGGCGTGTGCATGCACCTGAGCGATCGCGACCACATTGCCAGCACGCATCGCGGCCATGGCCACTGCATCGCCAAGGGCTGCGACGTCGAGGCGATGATGAAGGAGCTGTTCGCCCGCCAGGGCGGCCTGTGCGGCGGCAAGGGCGGCTCGATGCACATCGCCGATCTCGACCGCGGCATGCTGGGCGCCAACGGCATCGTCGGCGGCGGCCCGCCGCTGGTGTGCGGCGCGGCACTGACGGCCAAGACCCTGGGCACCAAGGACGTCGCGGTTGCCTTCACGGGCGACGGCGCCTCGAACCAGGGCACGACGTTCGAGGCGATGAATCTCGCCGTGGTGCTGCAGTTGCCGGCCATCTTCGTCTTCGAGAACAATCGCTACGGCGAGGGCACCGGCCACGACTACGCCGTCGGCAGCAAGGACATTGCCGGCCGCGCCCGCGGCTTCGGACTGCCCAGCGTCAAGGTCGACGGCACTGACTTTTTCGCCGTGCACGAGGCAGCCCGCGAAGCGGTCGATCGCGCGCGCGGCGGCGGCGGCCCCAGCGCCATCGAAGTGCAGATGCAGCGCTTCTACGGCCACCATTCCGGCGACGCCCAGCTCTATCGCGCCAAGGACGAGGGCAAGCGGGCGCGCGTCGACGCCGACCCGCTGGCCTCCTTCCGCCGCCGCGTGACCGAGAGCGGCCTGCTGCCCGACGCGACCTTCGAGCAGATCGACGCCGAGGTGGCGGCGCGCATCGATGGCGCCGTCGCCGGCGCCAAGGCCGCGCCGCCGCCGCCGGCGGAAGCGCTGATGCAAGACGTCTACATCTCCTACTGAGGGCGCGGGCCATGCCGTCGAAATCGATCCGCCAGGCGATCAACGAGGCGCTGCGGCAGGAGATGACGCGCGATCCGCGCGTGGTGGTGATCGGCGAGGATGTCGCCGGCGGCCAGGGCGGCACCGGCAGCCTCGACGCCTATGGCGGCGTGCTGGGCGTCACCAAGGGGCTGATCGGCGAATTCGGCGCCAGCCGCGTCATCGACACGCCGATCACCGAGTCGGCGATCATGGGCGCCGCCGCCGGCGCCGCCGTCACCGGCCTGCGGCCGGTGGCCGAACTGATGTTCTGCGACTTCCTCGGCGTCTGCTTTGACCAGATCTACAATCAGGCCGCCAAGTTCCGCTACATGTTCGGCGGCAAGGCGACGACGCCGCTGGTGATCCGCACCATGATCGGCGGCGGCCGCAGCGCCGCGGCGCAGCACAGTCAGGTGCTGTACCAGATGTTCACCATGGTGCCCGGCCTGAAATGCGTCGTGCCGTCCAACGCCTACGACGCCAAGGGCCTGATGATCCAGGCGATCCGCGACGACGACCCGGTGGTCTTCTTCGAGCACAAGCTGATCTACGATCACAAGAGCGAGGTGCCGGACGAGGCCTACACCATCCCGTTCGGCGAGGCCAACCTGACGCGCGAAGGCGATGACGTGACCATCGTGGCGCTCTCACGCATGGTGCATTTCGCCAACGAGGTCGCCGATCGCCTGGCCAAGGAGATCTCCTGCGAGGTGGTCGATCCGCGCACCACCTCGCCGCTGGACGCCGACACCATTCTGGAGAGCGTCGAGAAAACCGGCCGGCTGGTGGTGGTCGACGAAGCCAACCCGCGCTGCAGCATGGCGGCCGACATCGCGGCGCTGGTCGCCGACCGGGGCTTCGACTTCCTCAAGGCGCCGATCAAGCAGGTCACAGCGCCGCATACGCCGGTGCCGTTCGCGCCGGCGCTGGAGAAGCTCTATCTGCCCAACCCCGACAAGATCGAGACGGCGGTGCGCGCCGTGATGGCGGACTGACCATGACCGGCAGCATCACGCCGATCACCATGCCGAAGTGGGGCCTGACCATGACCGAGGGCATGGTCGCGAAATGGCTGGTCGCGGCTGGCAGCGCCATCCGGCCCGGCGACGAGATCATGGAGATCGAGACCACCAAGATCACCAACGTCTACGAATCGCCGGCCGGCGGCACCTTGCGCCGCCAGGTGGTGCCGGAAGGTGGCACCGTGCCGGTCGGCGGGTTGCTGGGCGTGGTGGCAGGCGACGACGTGAGCGACGCCGAGATCGACGCCTTCATCGAGAAGTTCCAGGCCGAGTTCGTGCCGCCGTCGGACGACGAGGACGCCGCCGCGAGCGGCCCGGCCATGATCGAGGCCGGCGGCAGGCGGCTGCGTTATCTGCGACTGGGACCCGAAGACGGCGTGCCGATCCTGTTCGTCCATGGCTTCGGGGCCGATCTTGGGGCCTGGATGTTCAATCAGCCGGCGCTGGCCGAGCGCCACGCCACTTTTGCGCTCGATCTGCCGGGACACGGCGGTTCGAGCAAGGATGTCGGCGGCGGCGATGCCGCGGCGCTGATCGCCGCCATCACCGACTTCATGTCCGCGGCATCGATCGCGCGCGCCCACCTGGTCGGCCATTCGCTGGGCGGCGCGCTGGCGCTGGGCCTGGCGCAGGCCGATCCCGGTCGCATTGCGTCGCTGACCCTGATCGCGCCGGCCGGGCTGGGCCCGGACATCAACATGGCCTTCATCGACGGCTTCGTGCGGGCCGGCAAGCGCAAGGAGGCCAAGGACGTGCTGGAGCTGCTGGTCGCCGACCGCAAAGCCATCAGCCGCGCCATGATCGACGATCTGCTGAAGTACAAGCGGCTGGACGGCGTCGTCCCGGCGTTGCAGGCGATCGCCGCCGCCGCGTTCCCCGGCGGCCGGCAGCGCGACCAGCTGCGCGACGCGCTGGCGGCGGCGACGATGCCGCGCCAGGTCATCTGGGGCCGCGCCGATCGCATCATTCCCGCCGCCCACGCCGAGGGATTGCCGGCCGGCGTCGCCGTCCACGTGCTGGACAATGCCGGCCACCTGCCGCACATGGAGAAAAGCGGCGAGGTCAACCGGCTGATCGCCGATCTGGTATCGGCGGCCTGAGCCGACGTCCAACCCGGCGCGGACGCGACACCATTGGTGGACTACGAAATTCCTGCAGACAGAGGCAAGGCCATGAAGACGCCAACCAAGCTTGCGCACATCGTGCTGCAGACCAACCAGCCCGCCGCCCTGCGCGACTGGTACTGCCAGGTGCTCGGCGCCACGGTGGTGCACGAGAACGATTTTCTCTGTTTCATCAGCTACGACGACGAGCATCACCGGCTGGCCTTCCTCAATCCCGGCGCGCTGGCGGCACGGCAGCCCGGGCAGGCCGGCGACATCCGCGCCGGCGCCGAGGCCGGCCTGCATCACATGGCCTTCACCTTCGGCAGCCTGGGCGACCTGCTCGAAACCTACACCCGGCTCAAGGACGCCGGCATCCGGCCTTACTGGTGCATCAACCACGGCCCGACCACGTCGATGTATTTCCGCGACCCCGACAACAACCAGGTCGAGTTGCAGATCGACAATTTCGAGCGCGTGATCGACGGCAAGGCCTACATGCAATCCGAGGCCTTCGCCAAGAATCCGATCGGCGTCGAGTTCGATCCCGATGCCCTGGTCGCGCGCTTCCGCGGCGGTGCGCCGGTCGAGGAGCTGGTGCGGCTCGCCTGACGCGGCCGGCCTCAGGGCCGGCCCCGCCGGTCGACCCACGGTGGCCCTGGCCGCTACCGGACGACGCGCGTCGAAGCGCCCGCCGTCTCAGCTCGCCGCGGGTGGCGCGGCACCATAGATCGGCTGACCGGCGGCATCGAAGACCTGGTAGCCGTTGGGGCCGGCCTGGCGGCCGTCGGCGAAGTCGACGTGCCGCTGCGGCGCGCAGTGGATGCCCAGGATCTTCAGATCGCCGGTGCCGGCGTTGCGAAACGCGTGCGGCCGCTGCGGCGGCAGGGCGATGATCTCGTGCTGCTTGAGCCGGATCTCGTTGCCCGGATCGTCCTGGAACCAGAAAGCGCCCTCGCCCTCGAGCACCAGGATCAGTTCCATGTAGGGATGCGAGTGCAGCGGCGTGGCATAGCCCGGCTGGCAGGTCTGCATGCCGGTCCAGATCGGCACGGCACCGCCGCCCAGCAGTTTCTGGTAGAACGACAGCGGCCCGAAGCTGACGCGTTCGGAATCGTCCGGGCGTCCGACAAGCGGGGCTGCAACCTCGGCGTTGTCCATCGTCGTCTCCCTGCGGCGCGTCCGTCGGGCCGCACGCCGCGCACGTCGCGGTCGCGCACCCCACCGCGGGCGCCCGATGCCCGACGGCACAGATGCGATATTGTTGCCGCTGGCCGGCACTGGCAAGGCCGGCGGGACGCCGGCAGATGGCGCATTGCATCGGCCGCGGGGCGGACGGAGACTGCGCCCTCGCAAGCCCGGCCATCGTCCGTCTCGTGTCGGCGGTGGCGTGACGGCCTGGACACAGACGGTACGGGAGAACGCCGGCATGCTGAGTGATCCGGATCGCTACGAGTACTTTCCGTTCCTCGACCGGCCGCGCATCACCTGGCCCGGCGGCGCCCGACTGGCGTTCTGGGTGGCGCCCAACATCGAGTTCTACGAACTGCACCCGCCGCTGGGACCGGGCCGCGTGCCGTGGCCACGGCCCTTCCCCGATGTGCTGGGCTATTCGTACCGCGACTACGGCAACCGCGTCGGCGTCTGGCGCATGATCGACGTGATGGCCAAGCACGGCGTGCGCGGCAGCGTGTCGCTCAACGTGGCGCTATGCGATCACTTCCCCGACATCATCAAGGCGTGCAACGAGCACGGCTGGGAGTTCTTCAGCCACGGCGTCTACAACACGCGCTATCTCTACGGCATGTCCGAAGCGCAACAGCGCCGCATCATCCGCGACTCGATCGACACCATCCGCGACAAGGCCGGCCAGGAGATGAGCGGCTGGCTGTCACCGGCGCTGACCAACACCGACGAGACCATCGATCTGCTGGCCGAAGCCGGCATCCAGTACACGCTCGACCTGATGCACGACGACCAGCCGATGCCGCTGAAGGTCAGGAGCGGCCGGCTGATCAGCGTGCCGTATTCGCTGGAGGTCAACGACGTGCCGCTGCTGACCATGCGCAACGCCTCGCCCGAGCGCTACGCCGAGATCTGCAAGGCACAGTTCGACCAGCTCTACGAGGAAGGCGCCGACAATGGCATGGTGATGTGCATGCCGGTGCATCCCTTCCTGGTCGGCCAGCCGCACCGCATCCGGGCGCTGGACGAGATCCTCGCCTACGTCACCTCACACGACGGCGTCTGGCTGGCCACGGCGCGCGAGATCGCCGCCTGGTACTACGCGCACCACTACGACACGGTCGCCAGGGCGCTGGCCGAACGCCGGAGGGCCGCGTGATGCCCGTTGCCGACAGTTATTTCGACTACCCCTTCCGCGGCCAGCGGCTCGACCACGAACGCTATCGCCACCAGACGCTGTTCACCCGCCGGCCGGTACAGTGGCCGCAGCAGGCGCGCATCGCGCTGTGGATCACCGTCCACTGCGAGTTCTTCCCGCTCGACATGGCCAACCTGCCGTTCCGCGTGCTGGGCGCCATGGAGCGCGGCTATCCCGACTACTGGAACTACACGCTGCGCGACTACGGCAACCGCGTCGGTGCGTGGCGCGTCATGCGCCTGCTCGACCGCTATGGCCTGCGCGCCACGGCGGCGTTCAACTCCGACGTCGCGGCGCGCTATCCCGAGTTGGTGCACGCCGTCACCGACCGGCGGTGGGAGGTGATGGCCAGCGGCGTGAACATGGCGAAACTGCATGTCGGCGGCATGCCGCCGGACGAGGAAAAGGCGCTGGTCGCCGAATCGGTGTCGACGCTGCGGCGCATCTCGGGTGCGCCGGTGCGCGGCTGGCATTCGCCGGCGCATTCCGAGTCCGACGCCACGCTCGATCTGGTTGCCGCCGAAGGCGTCGCCTATGTCGCCGACTGGATCAACGACGACATGCCGTACCCGATCGCGACCCGCAGCGGCACGATTCATTCCATGCCGCTGACCCACGAATGGTCGGATCGCACGTTGCTGTGGCAATACCACCAGTCGAGTGCCGACTTCACCAACCAGGTGGTCGAGGCTTTCCGCGTGCTCTACGGCGAGGCGGCACAGCATGGCGGCCGCATCCTGTCGGTGGCGCTGCATCCCTGGATCATCGGCCAGCCGCACCGCATCCGGGCGCTCGACGCGGCGCTGGCGCGGATCACGGCCCACGCCGGCGTGTGGAACGCCACCGGCGCCGAAATCCTGGAGGCCTGGCAGCGCCAGGCGGCACCGCCCTAACCGCCAGGCACGCGCGCGGGGGTGGCACGGCGTGGACCGGCATGCGCTATGCCAGCGGCCGGCAATGGGTTTCGCGCATCGCCAGCGTGCAGAGCACGCCCACGACACCGCCGGCGACCAGCACGCTGAAGGCGGTGCTGTAGGCCGCGGCGGTATAGACGCGGGCGCCGCCCGCCATCTCGCCGGTCCACGCCAGATCGAGCAGCCAGCCGAGCAGCGGCTGGAACAGCGCCCCGGCGCCCGTCACCAGGCAGTTGACGATGCCGATGGCGGTGGCTGCGACGCCCGGCGGATTGGTTTCGCGCACCGCGGCGAAGCCAAGAATCTGGCCCGAACCGCCGAAGCCGCACAGAAAGCACAGTGCCGTCACGGCCCATAGTGGCAGGCCCGGCACCCAGGCAAGCGCCGCCATCGACAGGCTGCTGAGCACCAGCCCGGCGACGAACGGCAGCTTGCGCCGGCCGATGCGATCGCTGAGCCAGCCGAGCATCGGCGCCCCGACGCCCCACCCGATGAACATCATGGACGTGACGCCGCCGGCCGCGGCGCGGTCGAGCCCCTGCGTCATGGCCAGAAACGGCACGCCCCACAGGCCGGCGAATCCGAGCAGCGGCCCGGCGGTGCCGAGGCCAGCGACGGCGATCAGCCAGGTCTGGCGGTTGCGGCTGACCTGCAGCGTGCCGGCCAGCACGTGGAACAGGCTGCCCGAACCGCGCAGGCGGTCGCGCACGGTGGCGAACGCGGCGGCCGCCAGCAGCACGCCGCCGATGGCCAGTGTGAGCGACGCCTGCCGCCAGTCGAGGCGCTCGACCAACAGGCGCAGCGGCGCCTGCCCGAACACGCCGCCGGCCATGCCCAGCATCATCGCCAGGCCGGAGAGCAGCGCGAAGCGTGTCGGCGGGAACCACTGGCCGGCCACCGCCATGGCGCCGACCAGGCTGAATGCCGCCGTGGCGCCGATCAGGAAGCGGCCGAGCGACAGGCCCCACAACGCCGGCGTCAGCGCGAACAGCACGCAACCGGCGGCGCAGCCGACCCCCGCCACTGTCATCAGCCGGCGCGGGCCGAAGCGGTCAATCAGCAGCCCGACCGGGATCTGCATGCCGGCGTAGCCGTAGAAGTAGAACGCCGACAGGCTGCCGACGGCGCCGGCACCGACCGCGAAGTCGCGCATCAGCTCGTCGATCATCACGCTGGGCGCGACGCGCAGGATCCAGGCGTAAAAGAAGAAGAACGCGCCCGTCGCCCAGCCGAACAGGGCCAGCCGTTGCGCCAGCCTGTCGCCACCACTCGACTTGTTCATCCACTGCGTCTCGCGTTTCCGGTCCGGCGCGCTTCCTATAGGGCGTTCGTGCCGTGCGGGCGAGCGTCGTCACGGCGACGGCGCGCATGACACCTTTGCCTCGCCCTCTCCCGCAAAAGCCAGACGGGCGTAATGCCGCCCTGTCTTCTTCCGGATGGCCAAGAAACGGGACTGATCGGTCCGGCGGCCGGCGGCAACGGCCAGTGCCCAGACCTGCGTTCAGGCGTTGCCAGTCAGGGCGAGGATGATGCCGGTCACCACGGCGGATACCCTGGAAATGACACGTCCCACGACGTCAAGGTCGACGCCGAGCTGCGCGCCCAGCAGCGGCAGGATGAACAGCAGGCCGATAATGATCGTCATGCCGTGCGGCTCCAGCCGCGCCAGCGGCACGGCCAGTCCGTTGGGCAGCAGACCGACCGCGACGCGGCCGCCGTCGAGCGGCGGCAGCGGGATCATGTTGAACACGGCCAGCACGACATTGATGAGAATGGCGTTCTGCAGGGTGCGGAAGACCCAGCGGTCGGCGCCGGCCGGCAACAGCGGCACGAGATGGATCAGCAACCCGGCCGCCAGCGCCATCAGGATATTGGTCGCCGGTCCGGCCGCCGCGACCAGCACCATGTCGCGCCGCGGGTGGCGCAGCGCACGAAAATTCACCGGCACCGGCTTGGCGTAGCCGAACAGGAACGGCGCCCGCAGAAACAGCAGCAGCGCCGGCAGCAGCACCGTGCCGAACGGATCGACGTGCTTGAGCGGATTGACGGTGACGCGGCCGAGCAACCACGCGGTGTCGTCACCGCATCGCCAGGCGACGAAGCCGTGCGCCGCCTCGTGCAGCGTGATCGCGAGCAGGACGGGGATCACCCACGTCGAGGCGACGTAGAGCGTCGCGGCCAGCTGCTGGTCCATTTACACTCCTGCTGACGAGCCATCCAATCGTTGCGCCGGCGCCACAAGACGCCGGATGCCCCGTTCCGCGCACCCCGTTTGGAAGGGGAAGCAACGAAACAGCGCCAGCATAGTGGGGCAGCGGCCACGTGCATACCGATCGCAAGCGGCCGCGAGCCGACCTTCCGAGGCGCGACGCCGACGCTGGCAAGGCATGGTCGGCGCCCGCACCATCCGAGGCCGCGAACCGGCGCGCCGTGCGATCAGGTCGCGGCAATCCACTGGCGCGCCTGGGCGGCGTCCGCCGCCGGAAACACCCGCAGCTCGCCCGGCATCAGGAAGCTGAAGGCCTGCACGCTGTACTTGATCCACTCAACGTCGGTCACGACGGCAAAACGTTCCCAGCGGGAAAAATGCCCGATGCCGATCTTCGTGTCCTGCCAAACCGCGGCCGGATCGATGCCGGTAAAATCAGCAGCGGTCTCGTAGTAGAGGCGCACCTTGTCATGCGTCTTAAGCGCCTTCTCGACGACGGGGATGAGAACCGTCGCATAGTCGTCCCGGGTGACGCGGCCGTGGCAGGCGAACGCAGTGACGCTGTCCGGAAAGCCTTTCAGCACTTCGATCATGGCCGTCTCCAGCAAGCAGTGGGCGGCCGGCATCGGCGGCGCGCGCGTCAGGAGGCGCGAGCACCACACCTTGCCGATCCGGTGGCCCCCGTGGCGCCCTCGCAAGACAGCTTTGTCCAAGTTGTCCGTCCGGACAGCGAACGGACGATGCCGAACCGGCGTTGCCTCAGCCCGGCGCGGCGCAAAGCCGCAGATTGTGCTCGTGACGCTCGAGCATCTCCTGCAGGAAGGCCGAAAGATCGCGGTCGGCGATCCGCGGCAGCTTGTCCCGCAACTCCCGCGCCACCCAGCTCTGGCCCTTGTCGAGGAACCGCAGGCGGTCCGGCCAGGCGCTCAACGTCATCGCCTTGTCGTAGAACCGTCCGGTCGACGGCGACGGGCTGGCACCGAGCCGCTTGATGTGCGCCGTAAGTCCGGCGCAGTAGCGCGCCTCGTCGTCGCGCACCGCGGCGAGCGTCTGCCCGTCGATGGCGGCATCGGCCGTGTCTTCGTGGCACCACCGCGCCAGCACGCGCGCCCCGGCGCGCTCGCTCTCCAGCAGCACGTTGAGAAAGGCAATGAGCTCGGCCGCGGCCAGCGGCGGCGCCATCTGCTCGAATTCATGCGCGTAGCAGACGGGTGATGCCACCTCGATCGGCTCGTCCGTGTCAGGCTCATCCGGCGGCGCCATGGCCTCTCCTCCACAGCACGACGTCTGCCTCTTTCGTCCGGCTGGGCCGGACGGCGGGCGTGTACTGCTTACTTGGGGCGCCGAGCCCGCCCTGACAAGGCTGGCGCGCCCCCGGCGACGTCGCTCAACAAGTCCGTCGGGCGGCGCGATCTAGGTCTTCGCCGACCTCTGCTCTTCGAGCCGGTCGGTGGCCGGCGGCGGCGTGCGCGACAGCGCCGCGATCTCGTCGCGCAGGTCGGGCGTCATGTCGATGGTCACGGCAGCCAGCGAATCCCTGAGCTGATCGACGTTGCGCGCGCCGATGATCGGCGCCGTCACCGCCGGATGCGCGCCCACCCAGGCGATGGCGGTGCTGACGGGGTGCAGGCCGCGCGCCTGGCAGAAGGCGACGTATTTTTCGGCGACCTCGAAGGCCCAAGCCTCGCTGTAACGCGCCTCGTACATCTTGTTGCTCTTCAGCCGGCCCGAACCCTGGCCGAGGTACTTGCCCGACAGCAGGCCGGCGGCGCCGGGGCTGTAGGGAATGACACCCAGGCCGTTGGCGGCGGCCATCGGCAGGATCTCGACCTCGGCCTGGCGCTTGACGAGGTTGTACATCGGCTGGATGACCTGCAGGCGAGACCAGTCGTGGTGCTCCTGCAGATCAACGGCGCGCTGCGTCTGCCATGCCGACCAGTTGCTGACCGCGGGGTAGATCACCTTGCCGGCGCGCACCAGGTCCTCAAGCGCGCGCAGCGACTCCTCGATCGGCGTCAGGCGGTCGAACTGATGCAGGAACAGCACGTCGATACGGTCGGTCTGCAGGCGCTGCAGGCTCGCCTCGACGGCGCGCAGCACATGGCGCCGCGAGTTGCCGCGGGCGTTGATGTCGGCGCCGGTCGGCCCGAAGCACTTGGTGGTCAGCACCAGATCGTCGCGATGCCCCTTGGCCAGCCGGCCGAGAATCTCCTCGGATCTGCCTTTGGCATACTGGTCGGCGCAGTCGAAGAAGTTGATGCCGGCGTCGCGGCAGGCCTTGTACATCGCGGCCGAGGTGGCTTCGTCGGCGTCGCCGCCGAACGACATGGTGCCAAAGCAGAGTTCCGAGACGGAGACGCCGGTGCGGCCGAGGAGCTTGGTTTTCATCGGTCGACCCTAGCACGGTCGCCGCGGCGATAGGTAAGCGCATGAGACCACGCGGCAGCGGCCTGAGGTTGGCCAGCAGGCGCACCGACGACAGGTCCCACGACCGCAACTGTCGTCAGGCGTCGTCGATCCTCAAAATTGCGGCGGCGAGCCTGCCAAGTGTCGCGCCGGCAGCGGCCACCTGAACGGCAGGCGCGCGCCATACATCAGCGTGCGCCACAGCCATTCGAGCGGACCGTACCGGAACCGTCGCAGCCACCAGCGGCTGAAGAGCACCTGGCCGACATAGATCGCCACGACCAGCGCGAGCCCGTCCACAAGGCCAATCCTGGCGAACAGTCCCAGCCCGTAGCCATAGAAGATCCACGCCAGCACCAGCGACTGCACGACGTAGTTGGTGAAGGCCATGCGGCCGACCGGCTCCGCCCAGGCCAGCCAGCGGCCGGCGCTGTCGGTTCCCGCCGCCGCAACGAGGCTGGCGTAACCCAGCGCCAGCACGATCGTGCCGGCGGACGCGGCGATCGCCCCGACGGCACCGCGCGCCGGCCACAGCGCATAGGGCGACGCGCCGATCGTTACGATGAGGACCAGTCCGATCGCCACGCCCGTCGCGCCGGCCAGCCACAGGCCGCGCGCGTGGCGGCCGGCATCACGCGCGATGCCCAGCCGCCACGCGAGCATCCCGAGCAGGAACAGGCCGACCGTGCGCGGAAAGATGAGGACGTGCAGCGTCAGCATCGCTTTGACCTCGTCGATGCGGAACGCCAGAACGTCGGCGAAGCCGCCGGTGCCATAGACGCGGGTCGCCGCCTGCACATGGCTCGTCAGCCAGCTGACATCGGGGAAGGCCACCAGAGGCGGCAATGCCGGCATTGCCAGATAGAACAGCAGGCTGAGCGCCGCGCCCAGCGCGACCGCCCAGGTCGGCCCGAAGAGGAACGGCAGCACCACAAGCCCGGCCAGCGCGTATTCGGTCAGGATGTCGCCGTCCCAGATCAGGAACAGGTGGACGAGACCGAAGGCCAGCAGCGCCAGCATGCGTCGCACGAGAAGAACCGGTCGGCGCCGATGGCCCGCCAGCCGGTCGTACTGGATCGCCAGA
>JAHCJT010000085.1 GCA_026126245.1 Alphaproteobacteria bacterium | reverse complement strand
CCGACGCCTGAAGACCTACGCGAGACTCAGAACCGCCGCGTCGAGATCGTGCTCAACTGAGAGCGCTTGATCTTCGCATCAGGCGAGATGGCGACGGGCGCCCGGCGGGGCGCCCGTTTTGCGTCGCGACGTCGTCGCGTGTCGCCTTGGGATCCTGTTGAACGAATTGGTCGGGGCGGCCGGATTTGAACCGACGACCCCCAGTCCCCCAGACTGATGCGCTACCAGACTGCGCTACGCCCCGACCGTGCGATCCGAGTGTCGGGCTGGCCCCCACCCGGTGCGGCCGGACCATAGCCCCACCGGTCGGCGACTTGCAACGCCGGCGTCGCCAAACATCCACGCGCCGCCGACGCAAATCGGCGGCGCCCGCTCGACCGATCGGTCGATGCGCTCAGGACGTGTGCAGGGTCTTGCGCAGCAGTTCGAGCGCGCTCTGGAGATCCTCCAGAACGGTCTCGATCTCGCGGCGCTTGCCGGGATCGACGCGCGCCACGCGCGGCAGCAGGCGATCGGTGGCCGGCTGCGGTCCGGTGCGCGGCAGATCGGCACGGCCCTCGACGTCGACCAGACGCGGCTCGGGCAGTGCCGCGACGCCTTCGCGCTGGCCCAGCCGTCCCCGGCTCTCCTTCAGCAGCCGCTGTACGCCCTTGATGGTGTAGCCATCCTCGTAGAGCAGCGAGCGAATGCGGCGCAGCAGGTCGATGTCCTCGGGCCGGTAGTAGCGGCGGCCGCCACCCCGTTTCAGCGGCCGGACCTGGCTGAACTTGCTTTCCCAGAATCTCAGGACGTGCTGCGGCACGTCGAGTTCGGTGGCGACTTCACTAATCGTGCGAAACGCATGGGCCGATTTCTCGAGCCGCCGTTCCGGCAACGGTGCGCTGGCAGTGACCATTATTCACCTTCCACATCAACTGTCGTTGGCGCCGTGTTGTTTATTTTTGACTTCAACACGTTCGACGCGCGGAAGACGAGGACACGCCGTGGCAGGATTGGAACTTCCTGACCTGTTTTTGGATTTCGACCGATCCGTTGCCCTTTGTCGCGCACCGTAAAACTTCCGAAACTGGAAATTTTCACGGTCTCGCCACGGGACAACGCAGCTGCGATCTCGGCGAGGATAACCTCGACGAGGTCCGCTGATTCGTTCCGGGATAGCCCCACTTCCTGGAACACCGCTTCGCTGAGATCAGCGCGGGTGATCGTCCGTTGATCCATCCAGCATTCCCCTTCCCCAGTTAAACCATAATCTGAAAGTGAAAATGCGTCAATAACAAGCAGATGGCTCCCCCCGTCTTGAAGTTGCAACAGGGTGCGAACAAAGCAGGTTCAGGCGCTGCCTGAAACACCTCTGACAAGACATAGCAGGGCCACTGCGATAACTGACAGGCCGTCGTTCGCCCCAGGCTCTTCCTGAAGCAGAGGAACAGGCCGAAAATGACTTCAGATTGATGAATCTAACTGCTGGTATTACAGCGAAATACTAGCACTCAGCGGGGTTGAGCGTAAATCGCAATTAGGTTCAATTTCATGCATTTATCGGAATATCCTAACTCAATGCACGAGTCAGATATTTCATAATATTGATTTACCAACGAATAATATTGGCTCCCCAAGCCAGCCCGCCGCCGATCGCCTCGAGCATGACAATCTGCCCGCGCCGGATCCGGCCATCGCTGGTCGCGGCCTCCAGGGCCAGCGGAATCGATGCGGCCGAGGTGTTGGCGTGCCGCTCGACCGTCTGCACAACCTTGTCGTCGGGCAGGCCAAGCTTCCGCCCAGTACCGTCGATGATCCGCTTGTTGGCCTGGTGAGGCACCAGCCAGTCGATGTCCTTTGCTTCCAGCCCGGCTTTGCTGAGTGTCTCGCCGACGACTGCCGCCAAATTGGTGACGGCGTGCTTGAAGACCTCGCGTCCCTGCATCCGCAGGAAGCCGCTGGTGCCGGTCGTTGACGGTCCGCCATCGACGTAGAGCAGGTCGTGGTGACGGCCGTCGGAATGAAGCGTCGAGGCCAGAACGCCGCGGTCGGCCGCCGTTCCCTGCCCCTGCCCGGCCTTCAGCACCACGGCGCCAGCGCCGTCGCCGAACAGCACGCAGGTGCCACGGTCGTTCCAGTCCAGAATGCGCGAGAATGTCTCGGCACCGATGACCAAGGCCGTGCCGGCCATGCCGTTCTTGATCAGGCTATCGGCCACGGCCAGCGCATAGACGAAGCCGGAGCAGACGGCCTGCACGTCGAACGCCGCACCGCGTGTCATGCCGAGATTGGCCTGCACCGCCGTCGCCGTCGCGGGAAAAGTCTCGTCGGGAGTCGAGGTGGCCAGGACGATCAGATCGAGGGCGGAGGGCGTCATGCCGGCGCGCTGCAGCGCCTGCGACGCGGCTTTCGTCGCCAGATGCGAGGTGAACTCACCGTCGGCAGCGATGTGCCGCGCCCTGATGCCGGTTCGTTGAACGATCCATTCGTCCGATGTGTCGATGCGGCCCGCCAGTTCGGCGTTGGTGACCACACGTTCCGGCAGGTAGGCGCCACAACTTTCGACGATCGACCGGATCATGCCGTCCCCACAGCCTCGCCCGCCGCAGTGGCGGATCCCTCGCCCAGCGCCTGACGCAAGCGTTCGAGCTCTTCGACCACCTTGTCGCTGAAGTGATACTTGACCAGATCGACGGCAACGCCGGCGGCGTAGGCAAAACCCAGTTCGTCCGTGCCGCCGTGGCTCTTGACGCAGACGCCGTTGAGCCCAAGGAACACGCCGCCATTGTAACGGCGGGGATCGACGCGCTGGCGCAGCTTCTTCCAGGCGCTGCTGGCGAGAAGATAGCCGAGTTTGGCCAAGGTGGAGGTATTGAACGCCTGGCGCACGAAGCCGGTGTAGACCTTGGCCGTGCCCTCGATCGTCTTGAGCGCGACATTGCCGGTAAAGCCGTCGGTCACGACGACGTCGACCAGCCCATCGCCGATGTCGTTGCCCTCGACGAAGCCATGAAAGACCACCGGACTGCCCTCGGCGCGCAGCATGGCGGCGGCATCGCGCAGGATCTCGTTGCCCTTGCCTTCCTCGGCGCCGACATTCAGCAGGCCGACCGTCGGCGCATCGATGCCCAGCACGCTCTTGGCGAACACCGAGCCCATGACCGCGAACTCGACCAGGTTGTTCGCATCGCACTGGATGTTGGCGCCCAGATCGAGCATCGCTGTCTCGCCGCGCATCGTCGGCAGGAACGTGCATAACGCCGGCCGCCGTACCCCGGGCAGCATGCGCAGCCCGACAGTCGACGTCGCCAGCAGGGCGCCGGTGTTGCCGGCCGACACCACGCAGGCGGCCTTGCCGTCGGCCACCGCCTCGATCGCCAGTCCCATGCTCGAGGATTTGCGCTTGCGCAGCGCCGCCGTCGGCTTGTCGTCGTTGGTCACCACGTCGGGAGCATCGACGATCTCGCAGGCCGATTTAAGCCAGCGTGTCTTGTCGACCAGCGGCTTCAGGCGCGCCTGGTCGCCGAACAGCAGAAAGGTCGCTTCGGGATAGCGCTGGCGCGCGATATCGGCGCCCCGCACGACCATGTCCGGCGCCCTGTCGCCGCCCATCCCGTCGAGGGCGATGACGATTTTGCCGGGATCACGCATCGTTGTGCGGCGTCAGGGCCGTCGGCAGGACGGCCCCGCCTTTCACGCATTGGCTGGTTGTGTGACGACCTCACGCTTGCGGTAGTAACCGCACGCGCCGCAGACATGGTGCGGCCGCATCAACTCGCCGCAATTCGCGCACTCGACGTAGGCCGCCCCTTTCAGGGCATGGTGCGACCGCCGCATGTTACGGCGCGATTTGCTGACTTTCTTTTTGGGAACGGCCATGACGCAATCTCCAATCCGGACGCCGCAAGTCCCGACGCGGCATCCCGAAATCCGGGCGCAGTTGTCGCGAAGGCGCCTTCCTAGCCAAAACCTGTCGGGCCGGCAAGGATTTTGCCGGCCGGCCTGCCTTCCCCCTTCAGGGAGGAGGTCTATTCTTTTGGCCGCCGTTTGAGGGCGGCAAGCGCCGAAAACGGGCCCTCGCCCGTGGCGTCGGGCGCCGGCGGCAGGACATCCTCCAGGCGGGCGCCGGGCGTGCGTGGAAACGGGTCGATGGCCAGTCCAAGCTGGTCGGCGACGATGTCCCCCAGGTCCAGGACGTCGTCCATCAGGGGTTCAGCCGCTTCGCTGCCGACGATCAGCTCACCGGTCTCGCGGTCGACCTCCTCGGCATCACCGGCGAAGCGCAGCAGGAACGTCTCGTCGATGCGCTGTTCGACAGGTTCCAGCGTGATGCCGCAGGCCTGGACGACCCGCGCCAGCAGCCGACCGTCGACGCGCCAGCGGTTGCCGCCTTCGGGGTACAGGGTGACGCTGGCCGACAGCTCGGGTACGGACAGCACGCCAAAGCGATGTGCCAAGGCCGTCCGCTCGTGCTCGCTGCCGACGATCTCGAGGGCGGCACCGGTCTGCGGCACGCGATCGAGGCGCACGCGCCGTGACAGCTCCAGGTCGGGATTCCGCTCGATGGTCATGGCGATCGCCTCAAATCTCCGGCCATGCCAGATCGCCGCGGGCCAGGCGCCCCGACCCCAGCGCCGCGAGTGTCGCAACGCCGTCGCGCACGTAGGCCGCCAACCGTGTCACCGCAGCGGCGTCCGGCGTGGCCTTGCCGAACACGTTGCGCTGCAGGGCATCCTCCAACGCCGCCGGATCGGCGTCGGCGAGCGCCGTTCGGAAAGCCAGGGCCCGACCGTGCAGTCCCTCGGCCATGATCTTGATTCGGCGGCCGACCCCAAGGTCCTGCGCGCCCATCTCGCGCACCGCGGTGTCGAGGTGGCCGAACATGCAATCGAACAGCGCCTGCGCCTGGGCGTCACCATCCGGCTCGCCCCTGAGCCGGTCGATGACCATCCAGGCATGCAGCGCCAGGACGTCAAAGCGGCCATCGACGGTATCGGCGACGCCGAGCTCCGCGAAGAACGCCGGCTGGCGGGCCTGCGCCGCGACTGCGGCATAAAGCCGCTCGGCGATATCGCGATGCGGCGAACGGCGGCGCAGCAAACCGAACATGGACCCTGATCCGAGCCGGGCCTAAGGCCGGAAAACCCGGCCTCTGCCCGCGTTTGACTTGGCAGGACGCCATAGGCATTGTGCCCGGCGCCCTGCGGGTCTTTAGGCTCCCGGGCGTGTCCGATCAAGCTGTAGGCCACCGATGCGCCGTTCTTTTGTCCGCCGCCTCATATCGCCGTCGATCATCGTGACGGCGGTGACGGCCATGGCTGTCGCGGCCTGCGATCCGATCGTGGATGTGCGTGGCCACGTGCCGACGCCCGGCTCGATGGAAAAGCTCGAGGTCGGCACGCAGACGCGCGAAGACGTGCTGCGACTGATCGGCAGCCCATCGTCGGTGGCAAGTTTTGGCGACAGCGTCTGGTACTACGTCACCCAGCGACAGGAGGCGACGGCCTTCTTCGCCCCCAAGGTGTCCGAGCAGAAGGTCACGGCCATCTATTTCGGCGACGATGGCCGGATCAAGCAAATCAGGACCTTCGGACCGGAGGATGCGCGTGATCCGGGCATGGTCGACCGCAAGACGCCGACCGTGGGCAAGGAATTGACGGTGCTGGAGCAGATCTTCGGCAACGTCGGCCGCTTCGGCAGCGGCAAGAAATAGCTTCTGCGCGCCTCGGCTAGCCACTCCTAAACTCTGCCGCAAGCCCCTGATTGCGGCTGCTGATCCACCGCCACTTCGCGTGATTCGTCAGCTCAGGCCGGACGTCTGGGCTCCGCGGTCGGCCATCTTGCCTGCCAGCCCGACCTGAGAAAGAAGAAGCCCCGGCGGTGATCGGCCGCCGGGGCTCCCCTATCCGTCTGACTGACGCTGGGCGGCTAGTGGGCCAGGATGGCCAGCAGCAGCAGCGCCACGATGTTGGTGATCTTGATCATCGGGTTCACCGCCGGGCCGGCGGTGTCCTTGTATGGATCGCCCACGGTGTCGCCGGTCACCGCCGCCTTGTGGGCGTCGGAGCCCTTGCCGCCGTGATGGCCGTCCTCGATGTACTTCTTGGCATTGTCCCAGGCGCCGCCGCCTGCCGTCATGGAAATGGCGACGAACAGCCCGGTGACGATCACGCCCAGCAGCATGGCGCCGACGGCGGCAAACGCGTCGGCCTTGCCGGCGATAGCCGAGATCACGAAGTACAGCACGATCGGCGAGAGCACCGGCAGCAGCGACGGGATGATCATCTCCTTGATCGCCGCCCGCGTCAGCATGTCGACGGCCGTGCCGTATTCCGGCTTGGCCTTGCCCTCCATGATGCCGGCGATCTCCTTGAACTGCCGACGCACCTCGATCACGACCGAACCGGCCGCGCGGCCGACCGCGGTCATGCCCATGGCGCCGAACAGGTAGGGTAACAACCCACCGAGCAGCAGGCCGACCACCACGTACGGGCTCTTCAGGTTGAACTCGACCGCCTGGATGCCGAGCTTGCCCTGGCCGATGAAGTACTCCAGGTCCGACGTGTAGGCGGCGAACAGGACGAGCGCGCCGAGGCCGGCCGAGCCAATGGCGTAGCCCTTGGTCACCGCCTTGGTGGTGTTGCCCACCGCGTCGAGCGCGTCGGTGTTCTTGCGCACCTCCTTGGGCAGCCCCGACATCTCGGCGATGCCGCCGGCGTTGTCGGTGACCGGTCCGTAGGCGTCGAGCGCCACGACCATGCCGGCCAGCGCCAGCATGGCGGTGGTGGCAATCGCGATGCCGAACAGGCCGGCCAGCAGGTAGCAGACGATGATACCGGCGCAGATCACCAGCGCCGGCAGGGCCGTGGCTTCCATCGAAATGGCGAGGCCCTGGATCACGTTGGTGCCGTGGCCGGTGATGGATGCCTGGGCGATCGACTTCACCGGACGGTACTGCGTGCCGGTGTAGAACTCCGTGATCCAGATGATCAGGCCGGTGACAACCAGACCGACCAGGGCGCAATAGAACAGGATCCGGCCGGTGAAGACCGCGGAGCCGACCTTCATCTCGGTGCCCATGCCGACGACGTACGCGGTGATCGGCCAGAAGGCGATCGCCGACAGCACGGCGGCGGCAATGAAGCCCTTGTACATCGCCCACATGATGCCGTTGTCCGACCCCAGCTTCACGAAGTAGGTGCCGATGATCGAGGTGATGATGCAGGCACCGCCGATGGCCAGCGGATAGAGCATCAGGTTGGCCGCCAGGTCCGGCGTCGCGATGAAGAAGATCGACGCCAGCACCATCGTCGCAACCATGGTCACGGCATAGGTCTCGAACAGGTCGGCGGCCATGCCGGCGCAGTCGCCGACGTTGTCACCGACGTTGTCTGCGATCACGGCCGGATTGCGCGGGTCGTCCTCGGGAATGCCGGCTTCGACCTTACCCACCAGATCGGCGCCGACGTCGGCGCCCTTGGTGAAGATGCCACCGCCCAGTCGGGCGAAGATCGAGATCAGCGAGGCGCCGAAGCCGAGCGCCACCAGCGAGTCGACCAGCACGCGCTTGTCCACGCCCAGGCCGAGCAGGATCGCGTAGTAGACGGCGACCCCTAGCAGCGCCAAGCCTGCCACTAGCATGCCGGTGATGGCGCCGGCCTTGAACGACAGGTCCAGTCCCTCGCCCAGACTCTTCTGCGCCGCCACCGCCGTACGCACGTTGGCGCGGACCGAGACGTTCATGCCGATGAAGCCGGCCCCGCCCGACAGCACCGCGCCGATCAGGAAGCCCAGCGCGGCAAACTTGCCGAGCAACAGGCCCAGCAGGATCAGCACCACGACGCCGACGATGCCGATAGTGGTGTACTGACGCTTCAGGTAGGCGGCAGCGCCCTCCTGCACGGCTTGGGCGATTTCCTGCATGCGCGGCGTGCCGGCATCCTTGGCCAGCACCGCGCGTCCCGTGACGAGGCCATAAAGCACGGCGATCACGCCGCACCCGATGACGGCCCAGAGAATAGTGGACATCAGTTTTTCCCGTTGTTTTTCAAGCTCTTGAAGATCGATCGTCGGGGAACCCAACAACCGCCGGGCGCACTTCCGGAGCCGCAAGGGCCGACCTGTCGGAACTTCCCCCGGGCGCAAGGCGGGCGGAACATGCCAGAAGGCCCCCTGCCGTGCAACTGCGGCATGTCGTGGCGAATCGGGATTTCACAGGCTTTTTCAATGGGCTGCATGGTGAACGCGGGATGCCTGCCGAGGCGCGGCGGACGCGCGGCTCAGGCGGCCCGGACGCCCGGCTTCAGACGCAGCCAGAACACCGCCGTCAGCGGCAGGGCAACCAGCGGCAGGGCGAACCAGTTGAGCGCGTTCCAGCCGGTGGCCTGTTGCAGGATGCCGGCCATCAGGCTGGCAGAGGCTGTCGTGCCGAACACGAGAAAGTCGTTGAGCGCCTGGGCCTTGCCTCTTTCGGACGGTCGGTAGGTCGTCGTCACCAGGGTGGTGGCGCCGACGAAGGCGAAATTCCAGCCGATGCCGTTCAGCAGCAGGCCGATGCGGAAGTTCCAGACGTCGATACCGAGCAGGTCGACGGCCGCGCCGCCGACCAGGGCCGCGAGCCCCAGCAACATGATGTTGAGCACACCGAAGCGGCCGATCAGGTGGCCCGTGAAGAAGGCAGGCCCGAACATGCCCATCATGTGCCAGAAGATGGTCACCGGCGGCTCGCGCGGATCGATGCCGCAGGCGACGATGGCCAACGGCGTTGCGGTCATGAGAAACGACATGACGCCGAACGACACCATGCCGGTGAGCGCCGCTACGATGAAGGCCGGCTGGCGGACGATCTCCGATAGCGCGCGTTGCGGGCCGGCCACCACCTCCTGCACGGCCTTGACCGGCGGAAACTCGATCAGGCGCTGCGCCCCCATCGCCAATGCATGCAGCACAACCAGCGCCAGGTACGTGGCCAGGAACTGGTGCGACAGCAGATCGGGCGTCCAGCGCGCGATCGCCGGTCCCAGAACTCCGGCGACGACACCGGCCGACGTGACATAGGAGATCGCCTTGGCGCGGTACGCAGGCGGCGCCAGCTCGGTGGCGGCAAAGCGATAGAGCTGCATGTTGGCGACCGAATAGCCCATCGCCAGGCCGCCGAGGCAGAGCAGCGGGAAGCTGCCGATCAACATCGCCAGGCTCAGCAGTCCGCCCGCCGCCATGCCGACCAGCGACCCTAGCCCGAAGCCGATCGAGCGGCCGAAACGCTGGCTCGACATCGCCGCCGGATAGACTGACAGCATAACGCCGAGGTGCTGCATGGTGACCGGCAAGGTCGTCCAGTGGAAGTCACTGCCTTCCAGGATCCGCGCGGCCAGCGACGTGGTGGCGACGTTGAGCACATTGCCGCTCTGGGCCAGCGCCTGGCACACCGCGAGCAGGAAAATGTTGCGCACGACGCGCGCGCCGGACCCGGCGGCGGCTTCGGAGGGGGCGGTCATTGGTGCGCGACAATAGAGGCGCGGGACCGGCGCGCAAGCACGCCATCCGAGAAGCGGCTATGCGAAGCAGGGCGCCGCGCTCGAACGCTCCTCGGTTGAACAACGGTCTCCCGCCCACCGGTCTTCGGCGCTCCCTTTCCTCCCTCGCCGCGGCGGCTTACAGTGGCGCCGATGGCTGCCGGGCACTGCAGGCGTGCCGGCGGCGTGTGGTTTCCGAGTTCCCGCACGCGTCAGCGCCTGAGGCGATGACGCCTACCCCGTCTCGGAGGGCCGTCAGATCGTCGCCACCGACTTGGACGCCGCAAAGCCACAGCCGTTTGGCCGCCGGGCTACCGGATGGCTGCGTCATTTCATCGGCCGCCGTCGCATGTGGCTGGTCCGCTGCGGCTTGTCGTTGCTGCTCGCGCTCGGCGCGTTGCTCGCTTGGGAGGGCGCTGCCGCGCCCGGTCGCACAGGCTACCTGCTGACGGTTGACGGCGCGATTGGCCCGGCGACGTCCGACTATGTGACGCGCAGCCTGGCGACGGTGGTGGCGAAAGGCGGATCGGCGATCGTTCTGCGCGTCGACACGCCCGGCGGGCTCGACACGTCGATGCGCGAGATCATCCGCGCGATCATCGCTTCGCCGGTTCCGGTGCTGATGTACGTGAGTCCCAGCGGCGCACGCGCCGCCAGCGCCGGCACGTTCATGATGTACGCCAGCCACGTGGCGGCCATGGCGCCGGGCACCAACCTTGGCGCCGCCACGCCGGTATCGATCGGCGGCGGACTGCCGATGCCGGCCGGCGACGATAGCGCGCGCGACAGGAAGGGCGACGGCAAGACCCGGCCCGGCCCACCGGCCGACGCGATGCATACCAAGATCGTCAATGATGCCGCGGCCTACATCCGGTCGCTGGCCGAACTGCGTGATCGCAACGCCGACTGGGCGGAAAAAGCGGTGCGCGAGGGTGCCAGCTTGTCGGCGCGCGAAGCGCTCGAGCGGAAGGTGATCGATGTCATCGCCAGCGATGTCGATGACCTGCTGACGCAAGCGCACGGCCGTAGCGTCACGGTCGGCGGTGCCACGGTGCGGCTCGACACCAAGGGGCTGGTGCTGCAGCGCCTCGATCCCGACTGGCGCGCCCAGTTTCTGGCCGCGATCACCAATCCCAACGTCGCGCTCATCCTGATGATGATCGGCATCTACGGTCTGATCTTCGAGTTCCTGCATCCGGGCTCACTTTTTCCCGGCACCATCGGCGCCATCAGCCTGCTGGTCGGTCTCTACGCGCTGGCGGCGCTGCCGGTGAACTTCGCCGGCCTGGGCCTGATCGTGCTGGGTGTGGCGCTGATGGTCGCCGAGGCGTTTACGCCGTCGCTGGGCGCGTTGGGCATCGGCGGCGCCGTCTCCTTTGTGCTCGGTGCCGCCATCCTGATCGACACCGATCTGCCGCAGTTCGAGATTGCCTGGCCCGTGGTCGGCGGCATCGCCGTCAGCGGCGTCGCCTTCACGTTGCTCGTCGGGCGCCTGGCCGTCGGCGCCTGGCGGCGCCCGGTTGTGACTGGCCGCGAACAGCTGGTCGGCGGCGGCGGCGAGGTACTGGATTGGCGAGCGGCATCCGGCCACGTGCTGATCCACGGCGAGCGCTGGCAGGCGGTGTCCGCATCGACGCTGGCGCCGGGCCAGCGCATCCGCGTCACGGCGCTGGACGGCCTTACGCTCAGGGTCGAACCAGCCGGACCCCAACACAGCTGACGGGAGGCCCGCCCATGCCCGTATGGACAGAATTCGCGTTCTACCTGCCGCCGGTCATTCTGCTGGCTGCCTTCCTGGCGACGGCGATCAAGATCCTGCGCGAATACGAGCGCGCCGTGGTGTTCACCCTGGGCCGCTTCACGGGCGTCAAGGGACCCGGTCTCATCATCATGATCCCGTTCGTCCAGCAGATGGTGCGGACTGATCTGCGCACCGTCGTGCTCGACGTCCCTAGCCAGGACGTGATTTCGCGCGACAACGTCTCGGTGAAAGTCAACGCCGTGATCTATTTCCGCATCGTCGAGCCGGACAAGGCGATCATCCAGGTCGCCGACTTCCTGCAGGCGACCGGCCAGCTGGCGCAGACGACGCTGCGTTCGGTGCTGGGCAAGCATGACCTCGACGAGATGCTGGCCGAGCGCGACAAGCTCAACGCCGACATCCAGACGATCCTCGACGCGCAGACCGACGCCTGGGGCATCAAGGTCGCCAATGTCGAGATCAAGCACGTCGACATCAACGAGAGCATGGTGCGCGTGATCGCCCGGCAGGCCGAGGCCGAGCGCGAGCGCCGTGCCAAGGTGATCCACGCCGAGGGCGAACAGCAGGCCGCCGAAAAACTGCTCGAGGCGGCGCGGACCCTGAGCGCACAGCCCGAAGCCATGCAGCTGCGCTACCTGGGCACGCTCACCAGCATTGCCAGCCAGCAGAGCAAGACCATCATCTTCCCGGTGCCGATGGACGTCGGCCGCTTCTTCGGCACGCTCGCAAGCAAACCAGCGGAATAGCTACCGCCGCTACGCGGGCAGGGCGATCGTATATGGAAATTTTGCCGTGATCTTCCGTCGTCCTGAGCGCAGCGAACAGAATCTCCGGCCCTGCCGCCCAGCACGACTTGCCGGCGCCGCCGCGACACGGCGCGTCGGTCTGCCGGCCGTGTTTGCGCTTCAGCGGTGCTGGTAGCCGGAACGGGCGAACGTCAGGGATTGGCCCTGCCGCACGACCACCACGCCCTGCCCCTGTTCGACGCGGCCAATCTCGGTGACCGGCACGCCAGCCGCCCGGGCAAGTCCGGCGAGCGCGACGCGGCGCTGCGGCGATACCGTGAACAGCAGCTCGTAGTCGTCGCCACCGGTCAGGATTCGCTCCAGCAAGGCGGGTTGCCGCGCCAACGCCGCTTGCGCCGCCGCCGACAGCGGTACCTTCTCGGCATCGATCACGGCGCGCACGTGCGAGCGCTCGACGATGTGCCCGAGGTCGCCGACCAGGCCATCGGAGATATCCATGCAGGCACTTGCCACGCCGCGCAGGCCCTGCCCCAGCGCCAGGCGCGGCTGCGGCAGCAGATAGCGATCATCGAGGAAAGCCAGCGCCGATGGCGGCAGATCCGGCAGATGACCGGCATTGGCCAGCAAGCCCAGCGTACCGTCGCCAATGGTGCCGCTGACGAACACCAAGTCGCCCGGTCGGGCGCCGCCGCGGCCCAGCGCCGTGCCGGCGGGTGCCGTGCCCAGCGCCGTAACCGAGATGGTCAGCGCGCCGGGCGTCGACGTCGTATCGCCGCCGCACAGCGCGATGCCAAAGCGCGCCTGGTCGGCGGCAAGGCCAGCGCAGAACGCCTCGAGCCATGGGTCGTCAATATCGTCCGGCAGCACCAGGGCAAGCTGGTAGGCGAGCGGCCGCGCGCCGGCCGCCGCCAGGTCGGACAGGTTGACGCGCAATGCCTTCTTCGCCACTAGGTCCGGGGCATGCGCCGGCAGGAAATGGACGCCGCACACCAGCGCGTCGGTTTTGAGCACCAGGTCCTCGCCCGATGGCAGGGCGATGCGCGCCGTGTCATCGCCCAGCTCAAAGGCGCCGGGAAATCCCGTCGCCAGCGGCCGCAGCATCTTGGCGATGAACTCGAACTCGCCCAGGCGCCGGCCCGCCGCCATCGCGTTCAGGTACCCGTCGACGGCGTCTCGCCGGACCTGCCGCCATGGGCGCCGTCGAATTCGTCGGGCCGCAGCTGGCGACCGACGCGATCGAGCAGCGACGTCACGAACCCCGGCTCGTTGCCCTGGTAGAACTGACCGGCGATGCGCGCGTATTCCGACAGGATCACGGGCGCCGGCACGTCGCGGCGCGCCTTCATCTCCTGCACACCGGTCACCAGGACGGCACGCATCAGCCGGTCGAGCCGCGCCAGCGTCCAGTCCTGCGCCAGCGCCCCTTCGACCAGCGCGCTGAGTGCCGGCAGATCCGCCTCGACACCGCGCACCAGGTCGGCAAAGAACGGCCGGTCGGCGTCGGCCGCCATGCCGGCCTCGCCGCCCTCGGCGGTGCGATACCGCAGGAACTGGTCGACGATGTCGCCCGCCTTGTCGTCGCCCTGCAGCAGCTGGAAGACCGCCTGGACGGCGGACAAACGGGCCTTGCCTCGCGCGCTGCCGCCCGACGCTCCCGGACGGCGCGCCGCTGCCGTCACGATGTCACCCGGTAGATCTGGCGCAGGGACATCATGCGCAGCGCCGCATAGGCGGCATCGGCGCCCTTGTCGCCCTCGGTGCGTCGCGCCCGCGACCAGGCCTGCGCGTCGGTCTCGACCGTGAGAATGCCGTAGCCGATCGCCAGCCTGCGTTGCACCGACAGGTCCATCAGGCCGCGCGCGCTCTCGCCGCAGACGTAGTCGTAGTGCGAGGTCTCGCCGCGAATGACGCAGCCCAGGGCGACGTAGCCGTGATAGCGGCCGCTGTCGGCCGCCACGGCGATGGCGCCGGGAATCTCGAAGGCGCCCGGCACGGCCAGACGCTCGCCCGCGACCTTGTGGCGGGCCAGTTCGGCCAGCGCGCCGGCCGCCAGCTCATCGGCCAGCGCCTCGTAGAAGCGCGCCTCGACGACCAGTACCCGCGCCCCCGCCGGCAGCGGTGAGATGACCGGTCGGGCCCCGCGCTGTGCTTCAGCCACGGCGTCAGCACTCCATGCCCAGGGTCGGGATCGGGCGCTGACCGACGATGCGCAGCGCAAAGCCGCCAAGCCCGACCACGCTCTTCTTGGTATTGGTCAGCAGGATCATCTCCCTGATCCCGAGATCGATCAGGATCTGGGCGCCGACGCCGTAGTCGCGCAGCTCGCCAGTCGGCGGTTCGACCGGCTGGCCGGCGTGGCGCTTGCTGAGCGCCATCTGCACCGCCAGCGGCTCGCGGATCAGCACGATGACGCCGCGTCCTTCCTTGGCGATCAGGCGCATGGCGTTCTCGACCTCGCCGCCACGGCCCGGCAGCTTCTCGCCGAGTGCATCGGTGAACAGGTTCATGGCGTGCACGCGCACCAGCACCGGCTCGGGCGTCGACACGTCGCCCTTCACCAGCGCCACGTGCTGCGCCTTAGTCGCCTTGTTCATGTAGACGATGGTGCGGAACTCGCCGCCATAGCGGCTGTCGACCGTGGTTTCGCTCAGCCGGCGCACGATGGAGTCGTACTTGCGACGATAGGCGATCAGGTCGGCGATGGTGCCGATCTTCAGGCCGTGCAATTGGGCAAAGCGGATCAGATCGTCACGGCGTGCCATCGTGCCGTCGTCGTTCATGATCTCGCAGATCACGCCGGCGGGCTGCAGGCCGGCCAGCCGCGCCAGGTCGACCGCCGCCTCGGTGTGCCCGGTGCGCTCCAGCACGCCGCCCTCGCGGGCCATCAGCGGAAAGACGTGCCCGGGTGACACGATATCGTGCGGTCCGCTGCTGGGATCGATGGCGACCGCGATAGTGCGGGCCCGGTCGGCGGCCGAGATGCCGGTGGTGACGCCTTCGCGCGCCTCGATCGAGACCGTGAACGCCGTGCCGTGGCGGCTGGCATTGTCGCGCGCCATCAGTGGCAGGCCGAGCTGCTCGCAGCGCTCGCGGGTCATGGCCAGGCAGATCAGGCCGCGACCGTAGCGCGCCATGAAGTTGATCGCTTCGGCGCTGGCCATCTGGGCGGGGATGACGAGATCGCCCTCGTTCTCGCGGTCCTCGTCGTCGACCAGGACGAACATGCGGCCGCGGCGGGCTTCCTCGATGAGTTCCTCGGCCGGCGCCTTCATCTCCTGGAAGGTCACGCGCCAGGGTTCCTTCTCCACCACGCTCATCACCGCGTCCTTTCGAGCAGTCGCGCAACGTAGCGCGCGAGCATGTCGACCTCAAGATTGACCGGGTCGCCCGGCTTGGCGCCGCCGAAGGTCGTGGCGTCCTGGGTATGCGGAATGATGTTGATTCCGAATCGCGCGCCATCGACCTCGTTGACGGTCAACGACACGCCGTCGATGGCGACCGAGCCCTTGGGGGCGATGAAACCGGCCAGCGCGTCCGGCGCCTCGAAGACGAAGCGCATGCTGCCGCCGTCCGGTGTGATCGACGCCACGTGGCCGACGCCGTCGACATGGCCATAGACCAGATGGCCGCCCAGCTCGTCGCCCAGCTTCAGGGACCGCTCCAGGTTGATCCGCCGCCCCGGCTGCCACCCACCCAGGGTAGTCTTGGACAGGGTTTCGCCCGAGACGTCGACCGTGAACCAGCCGCGGCCGCCGGCCTGCCCCTTCGTGGTCACTGTCAGGCAGCAGCCGGAACAGCAAATCGAGGCGCCGATCGCCACCGGCGCCATGTCGTAGCGGGTGGCAATGGTGAACCGCAGATCGCCGGCGGCGCCGCCGGCAACGACCTGGGTCACTTCGCCGACGTCGGTAACGATGCCCGTGAACATGGCGGCGAACCTAGGCGGGTCGCGCCCAGGTTTCCAGCACGTCGTCGCCGATTTCGCCCAGCGACCGCCGAACAAAACGGGGTGCCGAAGCGAGCCGGTCGATGCCATATGCCGCGACGCCGGCCACGCCATCCCCCCCGACTACAAGCCCGGCGCGGAAGATCGCCAGCCGGTCGACCAGATCGGCCGCCAGCAGGGCCGCCGCCAGGGTCCCGCCGCCCTCGACCAGCAGGCGCGTCAGGCCCTGCCCGCCCAGCGCCTGCAACAGGGCGGCCGGGTCGAGCCGCCGGTCCGCCCCGCGCGGCAGGCGATGGACGACCGTGCCGCGGGCTGCCAGGGCACTGATCCGTTGCGCCGGCGCGTCGTCGGCGCACATCAGCCACAGCGGGACCCGCCGCGCCGACCGCGCCAGCGCCGACTCGACGTGTAGCCGCGCATCGCTGTCGGCGACAATGCGGATGGGCGAACGGCCGCCTAGGCCCGGCAGTCGGCATGTCAACTCGGGATCGTCAGCCATCGCCGTGCCAATCCCGACCAGGATGGCATCGTGGGTGGCGCGCAACAGATGGCCACGGGCGCGCGCGGCCTCACCGGTGATCCATTTGCTGTCGCCGGTCGCGGTTGCAATGCGTCCGTCCAGCGACGTCGCCAGCTTGAGCGTCACCAGCGGACGACCGCGGTGCACGCGGCAGAAAAAGCCGGCGTTGATGTCGTCCGCCTCGCTGCGTCCGATGCCTTCGACGACCTCGATCCCCGCGCTGCGCAGGATGGCGCTGCCCTGCCCGGCGACGCGCGGGTCGGGGTCGCCGGTCGCGATGACGGCCCGCGCGATGCCGGCCGCGACCAGGGCCTCGGCGCAGGCGCCGAGGGTTGACCCTGTGGTGCACACATCGTCAATCAGCACAAAGCGGCGGCCCAACGCCTGTTGCGCGCGGTCGGGGCGGATGCTGAAAGCCTCAGCCACGTTC
>JAHCJT010000084.1 GCA_026126245.1 Alphaproteobacteria bacterium | reverse complement strand
TTTGGCGGTGTTCTGATAGAGGCGCGTGGCGATCATGTGCTCGGCCTCCTCGATGGTCATGCCATCGACGTGGTCGATCTTTTCGCCCACCGCGTAGTCGCCCCACCGGTGCGGCGCGCCGGCCAGCTCCAAATCATACGACGCCAGCGACAGGCCGGCCGGCACCACGAGATCGGCCGGCGCGACGGCCGCTGCCAGGCGCGGCGCCGTCGCCACCAGCGCTTCGGCCCGCGGATCGCGCTTGCGCACCATCACCCAGCGGACGTAGTCGAGCACCACTTCGCCATGCTGGTTGCGCCCGACCGAGCGCACATGCACCACGCCGCTTTCGCGGTTCGACGTTTCGCGCAGGCCCAGAACGGTCGAGCGCGCCGACAGGGTGTCGCCCGGATAGACCGGCGCGCCGAAGCGACATTCCGCGTAGCCCAGGTTGGCGACGGCGTTGAGCGACACGTCCGGCACCGTCTTGCCGAACACGATGTGGAAGACGAGCAGATCGTCGATCGGCGCGCGCGGCAGGCCCAGCGACTGGGCGAACGCATCCGACGACTGCAGCGCGAAACGCGCGCCGTACAACGCGGTGTAGAGCGCCGCGTCGCCGGCACTCACGGTGCGCGGCGTGGCGTGCACCAGCTCCTGGCCGATGCGGAAATCCTCGAAGAAGTTGCCCGGATTGGTCTTGGTCATCCTGCCTTCCGGTTCAGTTCAATCAACAAATCCCGCAGGTGGCTGCCTCTCGACGGCGAACATGCCGCACAGGATACCTGTCCCCCGGCCCGGCGTTACGCCGCCGCCAGATCGGCGATCGCCCTGGCCAAGGCGAGCTGCCGTGTCGCCTGCTCCACATGCAGGTTCTCGATCATACGGCCGTCGACCGTGACGACTCCCTTGCCGGCGGCTCGCGCCTGTTCGAATGCGGCGACGATTTTTTCCGCCATCGCCAGATCGGCCGGCGTCGGCGCGAAGATCTCGTTGCACGGCTCGACCTGGCTGGGGTGGATCAGCGTCTTGCCGTCGAAGCCCATCTCAAGTCCCTGGACACAGGCGACACGGAAACCTTCGACATCCTGGATGTCGTTGAAGACACCGTCGAGGATGGCAAGACCGTTGGCGCGGGCCGCCAGCATCGTCGTGCCCAGCGCCACCAGCATCGGCAAGCGCATCGGCGTGTGGCGCGCCCGCAGGTCCTTCACCAGGTCGTTGGTGCCCATCACGAAGCAGGCGAGCCGCGGCGAGGCCGACGCGATCTCCTCGGCGCGCAGGACACCGCGCGGTGTTTCCATCATGCCCCACACCGCCATCGACGGCGGCGCGCCCGATTCGTCGAGCAGCTCGATGATGGCGGTGACGTCGGCGGCGCTTTCCAGCTTGGGCACCAGCACCGCGTCGGCGGCCGAGCCGGCAGCGGCGATGATGTCCTCGCGGCCCCACGGCGTGTTCAGTCCGTTGGCGCGGATCACGATTTCACGCTTGCCGTAGGCGCGGCTGTTGGCGGCGGCGACCACGTTGTCGCGCGCCGCCTCCTTGGCGTCGGGCGCCACCGCGTCCTCCAGGTCGAAGATCAGCGCGTCGGCCGGCAACGTGCGGGCCTTCTCGAGGGCCCGCGTGTTGGCGCCCGGCATATACAGGACGCTGCGACGCGGACGGGCGGCTGCGGTCATGGCGAAATCCTCTCCCCCCGGCGGGCGCGGCGGACTATATAACCATGTGCCGACGTGACAACCTGACTTCCGCCGCCGCATGCGAATCCTGTCGATCCAGTCCCATGTGGCGTACGGCTATGTCGGAAACCGCGCGGCAACCTTTCCCCTGCAACGACTGGGCCACGATGTGTGGGCGGTCAACACGGTCGAATTTTCCAACCATACCGGCTACGGCGCCTGGAAGGGCCGCGTCGCCGCGCCGCAGCAGGTGCGTGACGTGATCGACGGCATCCGCGAGCGCGGCGTTTTCGGCCGCTGCGACGCCGTCCTGAGCGGCTATCTCGGCGATGCCGCCCTGGGCGAGGTGGTGCTGGACGCGGTGGCCGCCGTTCGCAGCGCGAACCGCGCCGCAGTGTGGTGCTGCGATCCGGTGATCGGCGATGTCGGGCGCGGCGTCTTCGTGCGGCCGGACATCCCCGAGTTCTTCCGCCACCGCGCCGTGCCGCTGGCCGACGTCGTGACGCCCAATCATTTCGAACTCGAGGTCCTGACCGGACAGACGATCACGACCCTGGACGCGGCCCGTGACGCCGCCCGCGGCCTGCTGGCCCCCAACGGTCACGCGGTCGGCCCGCGCATCGCCCTGGTGACGAGCCTGCGGCACGACGCGACGGCGGACGGTTCGATCGAGATGCTGGCGGTCACCCGGGCCGATGCCTGGCGAATCGTGACGCCGCTGCTGACATTCGCGATCGCGCCGAACGGAACGGGCGATGCGGTCGCCGCCTTGTTCCTGGCGGAGTGGCTGGCAACGGCCGACGTGGCGCAGGCGTTGTCGATCACCGCCTCGGCGATCTTTGCCGTGCTGGAAGCCACGGCGCGCGCCGGCGAGCGCGAACTGCAACTCGTCGCGGCGCAGGATGCGCTGGCGGCACCGCCGCGCCGCTTCGCGGCGACTCGACTCTGAGGCGATCTTGTTGCCCAGCGGATTCGACCCGATCTTCCTGGGCATCGAGGGCGCCATCATCGGCTTCCTGATCGCCCTGCCGATCGGCCCGGCCGGCATCCTGTGCATCCAGCGCGCGATCTCGCACGGCGCGATCGCCGGCTACGCCACCGGCATCGGCGCCGCGGTCGGCGACGCCATGTTTGGCGGCATGGCGGCCTTCGGCCTGAGCTACGTCGCCGAGTTCATCACGCGCTACGAACTCTGGATCCGCGGCGTGGGCGGCGCGCTGCTGCTATGGATGGGCTGGTCGTACTACCGCCACCGGCCGCGCGCCATCGGCGATCCGGTGGCGGCCGACCGCGCCCATCCCTACCTCACGTACCTGCATTTCCTCAGTTCGAGCTTTTTCATCACCATCTTCAATCCGATCACCGTGATGGCGTTCGGCGCGGTGTTCGCCGGCCGCGGCCTCAGCAATGTCGGCAGCGACATCATCGCGGCCAACATCCTGATCGCCGGCGTGCTGGTCGGTGCGCTGGGATGGTGGGCCAGCCTGGTACTGATCGCATCGGCCGCCCGCAGCTGGTTCGTGGGCGGCGGCCTGATCTGGCTCAACCGCGTTTCCGGCGCGGCCCTGGCGGGCTTCGGGCTGCTCGCCGTCGTGTCGGTCCTGCCGTTCAACTGGAAGGCGCTTCAGGCCGCCCTGGGCCTCGACTGAAAACGCTGGCCGGCGGTCCTAGCCGACCGTCGTCTTCATGATGTCCAGCTCGGCGCGCACCCGCTCGACGACACCGCTCCAGTCGCCGGCCGTCGCCTGCCGGAAGAGCCGCACGCTGGGGTACCACGGGCTGCTGTCGCGGCCCTGCATCCAGCGCCAGTCGCACACCGACGGCAGCAGCAGCCATGTCGGCATGCCCATGCCTCCTGCCAGATGCGCGATCGGCGCGTCGATCGTCAGCAGCAGATCGAGCTGCGACAGTGCCGTCGCCGCTTCGGCGAAGTCATAGATGCCGCGGCCAACGTCGTGCAGCAGGCCATTGGCGCCGAGATGCTGGATGTCCTTCTGGTTGGCACCGCCCTGCAGGCTGAAGAACAGCAGCTCCGGATCGCCGGTCAGAGTCATGAACTCCGACAACGGGATCGAGCGCTGGCGATCGAGCTGCTGGCCCGGCATGGCCGCCCAGTACAGGCCGATGCGCAGCCGCGCCCGCGGCAGGCGGCCCAGTCGGATGCGGCTTTCCGCCGGCGGCCTCAGATACGGTTCAACGGCCGTGGCTGCCGGCACGTCGATGCCGCAGAGATACGGCAGCGACAGCAGCGAGGCGTGCAGGTCAAACTCCGGCAGCTGTTCGCCCTCGGCCACGACTCGATCGATGTAGTCGGCCGACAGCAGCAGTTCCTTGAGCAGCGCCTGGCAGAGCACCAGCACCGTGGCGCCGCGGCGCTTCAGCTCGCGCGCGTAGCGGCCGAACAACAGCACGTCCGACAGGCCCTGCTCGGGGTAGAGCAGGATGCGCTGCCCGGTCAGCGGCCCGCCGGCCCAGGCCGGTTGACGGAACTCGGGCCGCGGCACATCGGCGAGTTGCTTGCGCCACTCGTACTCGGCGAAGCCCAGCGCGAAATCGCCGCGCATCAGGTGGGCGATGGCGATCTCGACGCGCGCCCGCTTGTTGAACGGCGCCAGCTGCAGGGAGCGCGACAGGCAACCCAGCGCCTCGTCGACACGCCCCAAATCGCGCAGGCAGAGCCCGAGATTGAAGAAGCCCTCGGCGTAGTCCGGCTTGAGCGATACGGCACGGAAGTGATGCCGCACCGCCTCGTCGAGCCGGTTGGCGGCGCGCAAGGCGTTGCCGAGATTGGAATGCAGCGCCGCATTGTCCGGATCCAGCGCCAGCGACGTGCGATGGTGCGCCACCGCGGAGTCGAGCTTGCCGATGATGCGCAACGCCACGCCGAGATTGTTGTGTAGCTCGGGGTGATACGGCCGCACCGCCAGCAATCGCATGTAGCTGGCGATCGCTTCCTCCAGGCGGCCATTGCGATGCGCCGCCGCGGCCAGCCGCATTTGCTGGTTGAAGCTCTCTTCCTCGCTCAGGATCAACGGCCGCAGTTCGGCAGTCGGCATGTCGTCGCCGCCGTCTCCGCCAGAGCCGCCGAATCCCGCCACGTCCTTCACGGTCTGCGCATCTCCCGCCTCATGCGACCGAGCATCCCCACGCCGAGCCCCACCGGGCAACAGGTGATCGGCCCAGTGATCGCATTTACACGCACAGCATACCATCCGGCGATTTGATCTGCCGCATCTTGCGGCACTTGGCAGCACCGCATGCGGCCCACGCCTGGCGCGCCATCCGCCACGCCCGTCGCCCGCGCCGCCGCAGCGGCCATCGCTTTGTATTTAAACAATAATCAAGTCGCCAGCGGGATGGAAGACCTTCTCTTCCGGGGCTTCCGGAGTGACCGCACAACAATCTGCGTGATGCGTTTACAAAAACTGTAATGTGGCACGCCGGGACGCGCACGCCGCGCCGAAGCGGCCAGCAAATTAACGATCTCTTAACTTGCTAGCCCACACGCAGCCAAGGCAGGCTGCCAAGGTCGGATAAAAAAACGCGTCGGCACTCTTTCCGGTCAACGGCATTGAGGATGACTATGCGGTCTTTCGACGACTCCCCTCACTTCAAGACCCCCGCCCCCTGGGGCGTCGGCAGTGGACCCATCATGCTGAGATCGATCGGCGAAGCGCTGGACGCCGCCGGCCGACGCATCGAGGAAATTTCCGACAGACGCAACGCGGCCGACGAGCGCGACCGGCTGCTGGCGCTGATGCAGGTGCTGGCCAGCGCCGAGGCCTCGCCCACCGAAGCTGACCTGCAATCCGCCAAGCTCGGCATCAAGGGCTTCGTGCTGTACGTCCACCGCCGGACGGCGGATGGCGCGGCAGGACAGCCGCTCAACCGGCGCGATGTCGCCGAGACACGCGAGAAGCGGCTGAACCACTGACGGTCGGCACCCTGCCGGCGCTGCGGTGCGTGGACGGACCGCGGCCCTAGAGACGCGTCAGCCGCCAGGCGCTGCCGATCATGTCGACCAGATCAAGCAGGCGCGCCACATACTGATCGCGGGCGACAAAGCCCGTGCCGCCGTCGCGCAGGAAACCGTCCTCAAGCGCCGCCACCAGCCGGATCAGGCGACGGCGATGCAGACCCAGCCGGCGCTGCAGCGGGTCGGTCACCATGCCGGCAAAGGCGCCCGCCATCGCCGCGACCACCAGCAGGCCGCCGGTCACGGCCGCGACAAGGGCCGGCGTGGCGGCCACCGGAAACATGCCGTACCAGATGCCGCCGGCCCAGGCGCCCAGCGGGAAGGACGCCACGGCGGCGTTGTGGGCGATCACTGCAGCCAGGGCGGGACCGAGACTGACGACGCCGGGTGTCGCCTGCTTCAGCGCCAGCGCGCCGGTCGCCAGCGACAGCAGCGACGTCGCGATGTCGGCCGAGGCGGCGCGGGTGCCGCCATACGTGGCCAGCACCTCCTCCAACCGGCGCCGGAAATCGCCGTCGCCGGCCCGGCGACCGATCGCCGTCAGCGCTTCGTCGAGCACGGCGGCAAGCCGCCGATCGGCGAGAATCAATTCGGAGAGCGCGTCCTTGTCCGACCGGCGGCCGCCCTGTCGAAACGGCAGCTCGAGAAACTCCGTCATGATCAGCCACTCGACCTCGCGTGCGACGTCGGTGTCGAACATCAGGCGTCGCGACTTGAGAAACTCGGCGGCGCGCGGCGAGCCGAGGCTTCCTGCCCAGGAGGCCGCCAGCCGGACGGCCAGATGCGGGCCGGCCAGCAGCAGGTTGGCCGGAGCGCGTGCCAGATCCCAGCCCAGCGCCTTGCGATGGATGGCGGCCGCGCCGGTGACCGAAAAATGCCGATCGACGAACGGCTTCACCCGCGCGCGGCGACTGTCGAAATAGCGCCGTGCCGCGTCATCGACGATGGCACGGGCAAGCTGAGGATCAAGTCCGATGGCAGGCAACGTCTCGTCGCCCATCGGTGCCTCCGGTTCCGACGCATGTCGGCGAAGGTGCGGCATGGCCGGCATATGGGGGACGACTCCGCCGACCGCCATGCCGACGTTGCGGCCGTCAGGGCAACGGCTTGACCAGTGGCAGTGCCGGCGGCGGCGCGTTGGGCTGCGGCGGACCGGGCCGGCGGACCGGAAAGGCGACGAGAAAGCGCTTGCCGTTGTCGCAGTAGGCGGTTGACCCTTCTAGGCCGCGACTCGCCAAGGCCTCGGCGTCCGCCTTGGGCGCGGCATCGAGTCGGGTTACCCGGCCACAGACATGGCCCTGGTCGCTGATCAGCGCCGCCGCTGCCCGTTCCCGCGACCCCGGTGGCGGGGGAATGTCGGCCCACGCCGGCACTGCCCACGCCAGGCCGGCCATGATGGCGATCATCAAGCGCACCACAACTGACATGACTGCTCCCATTCCGTCGCCCGCGCCGCACATCTACGGCAACGGCCTGACCACCGGCTGAGATGGTGTCGAGGCGCCCGCGGCCGGGCGCGGCAGGCCGACAAGATATACTGCACCTGTGGAGCAGCGCGCGCGATGCACCACCAGATCCTTCCGACCGATGGCCATTTCATCCGCCGACGTTGCCGCGTCAAGCCGCTCCACCGTTGGACACTCATGGCCGGCGTCGCGGATCGCCTTGGCGGCCTGCCATTGCTCGTAGGTCACTGGCGGTGGCATTGGCGGCCCGGGTGGTTTTGGCCTCGGCCGACCGGGGACAAGGACGTCCGCCCAAGCCTGACAAGTCAGCATGACCAGACCCACCAGCAGCGCCATGGTCGCGTGCGACAAGCGCATGATCGGTTCCTTCGGCGTGCAAACTCGGTTACCAACGCCACAATCTAGCCTGCCCATCGGGGCCGGGCCATCGGGAGCGTTGGCGTGACGCAGGTCGAGGCCCTGCTGCTGTCGATCCTCGTCGAAGCCGTGGTCGCAGGGCTGCTGGTCGGCGGCCTGCGCTGGGGCAGCGCCGCCCGCGGCGCATTCTCCGGCGCCATTGCCACCTTGCTGACGCATTGGGCGGCGTGGTGGGCCTGCCAGGCACTGATACCGCAGACCGGCTACGGCCTGGCCGTGTTGCTGGTCGAAGCCGCCGTCATCGGCGCCGAAGCACCCGCCTATTACTTCATCGTGCCATTGCAGATGCGGCGCGCCGTGCTCGCGTCGGCGATCGCCAACGCCAGCTCGACGCTGGTCGGCCTCGCACTCTACGCGCTCGACCTGGCTTGAGCGGGCAGCACGGCACCCAGTGCCAAGGCGAACACCGGCAGCTCGAGCCAAGCATGAACCAGCGCCGCCAGCGCGTAGATGTGGCGCTGCACGCCGTAGTCCAGCGCGAACCCGACGGCCAGCGCCGCCGCCCCGACGGCAAGGTAGCGCACGAAGCGGGCGGCGTCCGGCCAGTCGAGCAGCGGCCGGTCCTGCCGACCGATCAGCCGCGGCAGCACGCCGATGACGGCGAGGTAGTGCATGCATTGCGCGAACACCGAGGCCGAGAAGGCGTGCAGCGCCCAATCGCTGTACAGCGCCGACGCCGGCACATAGGCGGCGAGATTGCGCGTCAGGTCGCCGGCATCGAACAGGCTCGTCTCCGGCGCCACGAGTCCCAGATCGGCAAGCCAGGCGAACGGCAGGCCGCTGGCGATCAGTAGCGGCAGGACCACGAAGCCCATGCTGGCCACTGCCAGCACGCGCTGGCGTTGCGCGCCACGCAGGACCTCGGCGAGGAACGCCAGCGGCGTCAGATTGTGCGTGATCGCCAGACACAGCAGCGTCGCAAACGGCGCCACCACTGCGCCAAGGGCCAAGGCAGCCACACCGATGACGCCGGCCCAGCGGTGCCGGCGCATCCGCGCGGTGGCCACGCCGACCAGCAGCGCGCCCAGCGCGACCTCCAGGCCGACGGCAACCGGCGGGTCCAGCCATCCGAGCGTGCCCGACAGGCGCGCCGCCACCGCCAGCGATAGGATGGCGCCCAGCGTGCCGAAAATTCCGCCGCCGAACCGCGCGCCGAAACGATGGTCGACGTAGCGCAGTTCGCTGGCGACATGCGCGAAGCCGAACAACGCCAGCACGGTGGTGTAGGTGGCCAGCGGCAGCGCCACCGTGGCGGCCAAGCTCGCGACCACGATGGCGCCCCCCGCGACATAGGCGCCACGCCCGAGATGCGGCCAGACTGCCGAAGCTTCGCCGCCGCCGGTTTCGGCGCGGCGCCAAGCGGCCTCTGTCGGCATGTCAACGCCGCGAGACGAGGCGATCTTCACGTTGCCGCCCTGGCCGATCGGACCGCGTCCCGGCGACACCGCGCTGGCACGCTACGCGCCGTCGCAGCCAACCATCGCCGCCGGTGTTCCGGCCGCCTATCGCTCCGCCGCAGCGCCGGCGCTCTCACGCAAAGCGCGGCGTGAAGCGACTGCCGCGTTCGTCGACATGGCACACAAAGGGCGCACCGAAATGCGCCGGGATCAGCAGTGCGCCCGAGCCAGCACAATCCTCCAGCACCTTGCGGCGGCTCTTGCGCGCGTTCATGCCGTCGGCACAGGCAAAGCTGTTCCACTCCGGGTGAAAGACCTGCACCGCGTGGTGCAGGATGTCGCCGCAGAAGATGGCGTTGTGGCCCTTCGATGCGAGCTTGATGGCGATCGTGCCCGGGGTATGACCCGGCGCCGGATCGATCGACAGGTGCTCGTCCAGGCTGTGGGCACCGCTCACCATCTGCGCCAGTCCGGCCTCGACCACCGGCAGCACGCTGTCGCGGAACGAGCCATGATTGGCCGGTCCCTGCGCCGGGTCGCGGTCCTGCGCCAGATAGTGGTCGTAGTCGGTCTGGCTGAAGACGTAGCGGGCGTTGGGGAACGTCGGCACCCAGCGGCCGTTGTCCAGCCGGGTGTTCCAGCCGACGTGATCGACGTGCAGGTGCGTGCACATCACCATGTCGATGTCCTCGGGCTTCACGCCTGCCGCGGCCAGCCGCTCGAGGTAGCGGGTTTCCATCTGGTTCCACTTTGGCCGCATCGGCCGCGGCTTGTGGTTGCCGACGCACGTGTCGATCAGGATGGTGCGACCGCCGATGCGCAGCAGCCAGCTGTGAATGCTGAGCTTCAGCAGGCCGCTCGCGGGATCGTAGTGGTCCGACACCATCCAGTCGCGATGCTCGTTGACGATTTCGGGCTGCCAGTCGGCAAAGAACTTTATCGGATCAAAATTGGGTTCGTAGGTTTCTTCGATGCGGCTCACCGTTGCCGCGCCGACCTTCACTTCGGTCATCGTCCCCTCCCGGGTGCTGCCGCAATCCTCACCGCTTCGGCGGCGGCTGGCAACAGCGCGCCGACGGGAGCGCAAGGCATGCACTGTCGGACCGGCCCGCGACAGGCGCATGACGCGCCGGCAACGAAAAACCCCCGACGCTGCAGGCGTCGGGGGTTTGAGAACGTCAGCGCTGAGGGTGCCGTCAGGCGGCCGCCTTGAGATGCTGGCCCTTGATCAGCGCCTCGGCGATCTGCACGGCATTGAGCGCCGCGCCCTTGCGCAGATTGTCGCTGACGATCCAGAGGTTCAGCCCGTTCTCGACCGTCGGATCGGTGCGGATGCGGCTGACGTAGACGGGATCCTCGCCGGCCACCTCGACCGGCGTGATGTAACCACCCGGCTCGCGGCGATCGATGACCACCACGCCCGGCGCCTTGCCCAGTATCGCCCGCGCCTCGGTTTCGTCCAGCGGCCGTTCGAGTTCGAGGTTGACTGCCTCGGCATGACCGATGAACACCGGCACGCGCACGCAGGTCGCCGTGACCTTGATGCGCGGGTCGAGGATCTTCTTGGTCTCGACCACCATCTTCCACTCTTCCTTGGTCGAGCCGTCATCCATGAAGACGTCGATGTGCGGGATGACGTTGAAGGCGATCTGCTTGGTGAACTTCTCCGGCGCAACCGGATCGTTGACGTAGATCGCCCGCGTCTGGCCGAACAGCTCGTCCATCGCGTCCTTGCCGGCGCCCGAGGTCGACTGGTAGGTCGACACGACGACGCGCTTGATGACGGCGGCGTCGTGCAGCGGCTTCAGCGCCACCACCATCTGCATGGTCGAGCAATTGGGATTGGCGATGATGCCCTTCTTGGTCCAGCCGGCCAGCGCATGCGCGTTGACCTCCGGCACGACCAGCGGCACGTCCGGGTCCATGCGGAAATGCGAGGTGTTGTCGATCACCACCGCGCCGGCCTTGGCAGCGCGCGGACTGTGGACGGCCGACACCTTGGCGCCGGGCGACGACAGCACGATGTCGACGCCTTTGAAGTCGAATTTCTCGAGGTCGTGGACTTTCAGGGTCGTCTTCTCGCCAAACGACACCTCTTTGCCCACCGACCGCGACGAGGCCAGCGCGACGACATCGTCGGCCGGGAAGTTGCGTTCGGCGAGGATATTGAGGAATTCGCGGCCGACATTGCCTGTCGCGCCGACGATGGCGACTCTGTAACCCATTGATCCTTCTCCAGAAATGCCGCGAGCCGGCGAGAACGGCCCGCGTGCGAGCGGCCTTCCTACGCTGACTCGGTTGCGCGTGCAAGGCTGGCTCGACAACGACCGATGGTGAGATACTGGATTTGTCTGGAGGCGCGCCCGTTGCAGGCTGTCGTCTGGCCCGCGCCCGGGCCGACCGCAGGGTATGACCGTGAAACACTGAGCTCAGTCCATGCGTGCCGTGCCGGCCCCCTCCCTGGGCTGCCACCCATCACCGACCGGCGGCGAGTCCTGCGCGGGTCGGACCATTCCCCGCCAGCGCCGAGTTCCCCATTGAGCAACGACCCGATGGTCGCATTTCCCGCGGCGCACCGCGATGCCGCGCACGCGGCGCTGAAAGCCACGTTCGGCGCCGCGCCGGTCACAGCGGTCACGCCCCTGCGAGCCGGCATGTCGGGCGCATCCGTCTTGGCATTCGAGACTGGTGGCCGGCGCTACGTCGTGCGCATCGAAGGCACGCCAAGCCCGCTGCGCAATCCGCACCAGTACGTCTGTCTGCGCATGGCGGCGGATGCGGGACTGGCGCCGCGCGTTCACCATATCGACGAGACGACCCGTGTCGCCGTCATGGAGTTCGTCGAGGCGCGGCCGCTGCACGCCTACCCGGGCGGGCGGCAGGCGCTTGCGCGGGCGCTGGGCAGGCTGCTGGCGCGCCTGCAGGCGGCACCGCTCTTCCCGCATTTCGTCGACTACCCTGCCATCGTCACACGCCTGTTCAACCACGTGCAGCGTACCGGCCTGTTCGCACCCGGCCTGCTCGATGCACATGCCGAGCGCCTCGCGCGGCTGGCCGAGGCCTGCGCTTGGCAATCGGTCCATTGGGTCTGTAGCCACAACGATCCGGTTCCGCAGAACATCCTGTTCGACGGCACGCGTCTTTGGCTGATCGACTGGGAATCAGCCTACCGCAGCGACCCGCTGGTCGATGTCGCCATCATGCTCGATGGCGTGGCGCGGTCGCCGGCGCTGGAAGCGGCGCTGCTGGGGGCCTGGCTGGGACGCGATCCGGACGACGCCATGCGCACCCGGCTGGCGCTGATCCGCGGACTGACGCGCCTCTACTATGCCGGCGTTTTTCTCAGCGCCTCGGCGGCGGCTGCGCCGAACGCGGCGCCGGACGGTGATCTTGCAGCACCGACCCTGGCGGCCTTTCGGCAGGCAGGCCGCGACGGTCGGCTTGTGCCGGGCTCGCGCGAAAGCGTCCACGTCAGGGGCAAGATGTTCCTGGCCTCGTTCCTGTCCGGAGCGCCGACGCCAGGGTTCGACGACTCGCTGCTGTCGGGTTGACGCCGTGATGACCGTCGCGCCGCGGCGCTACAGCCCGACCGATTCGGCCACCAGCCGCGCCAGCCGCCGGCGCAGGCGCGCGACCGTGGCGCGATGCGCCCGACGCGAAATGAGATTGGACATTTCATAGGGATCGGCCGCCAGATCGTAGAGTTCGTCGCAGGCCACGCCGTCGAGCGACTGCTGCGTCCAGTGGATGTACTTGTAGCGACGGGTGCGAACCGCCTTGTAACTCATGCCGACCAGCCACGGCATGGCGTTCTCGCTGAAATATTCGCACATGAAGGCGTCGCGCCACGGCCGCCGCCGTCCGCCGCGGTGGCGCACGAGCTCACACAGCGAGCGACCCTGCATGTGGACGCGCTGCCCGGGCGTGCCGCCGGCCAGGTCGACCAGCGTCGGCGCGATGTCGATCGTCAGCACCAGCTCCGAACGCACTTCGCCGGCGGCAAACATCGCCGGGTAGCGCACCAGGAACGGCGACTTGATGCCTTCCTCGTACGCGAAACGACGCTCCGGACCCAGCCCGTGCTCGCCGAAGAAATAGCCGTTGTCGCCCAGGAACAGGATCAGCGTGTCGTCGAGCTGGCCGGTCCGCTCCAGGGTCGCGAGGATGTCGCCGACGCCTTCATCAACCGACGCCATCATCGCGGCGCGCAGACGGATCTCCTCGTCGGTGCCGGCCTGGATGCCGGCCAGCAGCGCCTGCGATTTTTCGCTGCGCTTCAGTTGGAAGGCCTCGCGGAACGCCGGCTTGCCGCGCACGGCGACATCCAGCGCAACCGCATTGGGACGGCGCGGGAAGCGCTCGCCCCTGTAGAGGTCGCGATGGCGCTCGGCGGCACGGTAACCGCCGCGCGACAGATCGATGGTTCCGTCCGGCGCCTGGTAGGCGTCGGGGTGGACCGCCTTGTGCGCCAGAAACAGCGCGAAGGGCCGCCGGCGCGGCTGACTCAGAAAGGCCACGGCGCGCTCGTTGAGCAGGTCGGTGATGTAGCCGGTGTACTTCGTCTCACGCCCGTTCTCGTTGAGCACCGGATCGAGGATCGTGCCGTGACCGGGAAAGCTGACCCAGGTGTCGTAGCCCGGCCTCGGGTCGGCGCTGTTGCCCATGTGCCACTTGCCGATATGGGCGGTTTCGTAACCCAGCGTCTGCAGGATGCCGTGGTAGTTCGGCAGGCGATGGCTGTGCGCATCGCGCGCCACGTTGTCGATGATGCCGTGGCGGCTGGCGTACTGGCCGGTGACGATCGAGGCGCGGTTGGGCGAGCACAATGGCGTGGGATGAAAGGCGTTGACGAACCGCGCGCCTTCGCGGCCGATGCGGTCGATGTGCGGCGTCTTCATGTAGGGATGACCGCAGATGCCGACTTCGTCGAAGCGCAGATCGTCGATCAGGATGACGATCAGATTAGGCTTGCGCGCCTTGCCCCGCATGGTGTCCCCCCCAGACTCGTCCGTTCGACCCTATCGGCGGCGGCGGGTCGCGGCAATCGAGGCTGGCGGGTGACGCCGACGCTTTTCAAACCTGGCCCGACCGGCCATACAGTGCCGGCGACAGCACTGCGGGAGCTGGCCATGGCACGAACCTGCCGGACCTACGCCGAGTTCTGGCCCTACTATCTGGGCGAGCACGCCAGACCGGCAACGCGCGGCATCCACTATGTCGGCACCATCGTGTCGGCCGTCGTGCTGGTGTGGGCTCTGGCCACCCAGCACTGGTGGTGGCTGATGGCGGTGCCGTTCCTGGGCTACGGTCCGGCCTGGATCGGCCACTTCTTCATCGAGAAGAACCGGCCGGCGACGTTCACCTACCCGTTCTGGTCGCTGATCAGCGACTACAAGATGTGCTTCCTCGCCATGACAGGCCGACTCGGCAACGAACTGATGAAGCACCAGATCCGGGCGTAGCACGCCGCGTTTCCCCGAAGAGCCGGCGACCGACCGACATCTTGAAGGGCGGCCGGGCTGGCGACGATGGATTCGGCCTTATCGCGTTGCCGCAAGGATCGCCTGCGCATCGATGCGGCCGCGGCCTCGCCGCAATCACCACCGACGCAGTTGCGGTGGCACTGCCAGCGCAAAGGGTCCGTCAGACGTGCTGGCCGCCGTTGATCTGGATCTCGGCACCGGTGACGTAGGAGGCGTGGCCGTCGCACAGGAAATGGATCACGTCGGCGACCTCGTCGGGCGTGCCCAGGCGACGCATCGGGATCTGCTCGGCGACGATCTTTTCGGTGCCCGGCGAGAGGATGGCGGTGTCGATCTCGCCCGGCGCGATGGCGTTGACGCGGATACCGTGCGGTCCGAAATCGTGCGCCATCTCGCGGGTCAGCGAGGCGAGCGCCGCCTTCGACGTGGCGTAGGCCGTGCCGGCAAAGGGGTGCACCCGCGATCCCGCAATCGAGGTGACGTTGACGACGCAACCCTTGGCGGCCGCCAGTTCCTTGATCAGGCCGCGCGCCAGCATCACCGGCGCGAAGAAGTTGACGTTGAAGACCTGGTGCCACAGGTCAAACGGCGTATCGACCGCCCCCAGCCGCGCGCCGTCCCGCCCCTTTGGCGAGATGGCGGCATTGTTGACCAGGGCATCGAGCCGGCCGCCCTGCAGGCGCGCGCGGATCTGCTCGATGCCGCGGCCGACGTCCACCGGGTCGGCCAGATCGAGCTGCACGTGGTTCTCGCCGCCGCCGGGCCAGGGGCAGAGCGCGCTGAAGGGCTGTCGCGAGATGGTAATGATGCGCCAGCCGGCCATGCCGAAACGCTTGACCGTGGCATGGCCAATGCCGCGGCTGGCGCCGGTCAGCACCAGCGTCTTGGTGTTGGCGACGGCGGAGTCCGGTTGGGCGGCGGCCATGTCGTGCTCCAAAGCCCCAGATGTGGTCATACAACGCCCTCGACGCAAGCCGGTCAATCGCCCTCGCATCGCCGCGCCGGAGCGGCTAGCGTGGCCGCGGCAGGCGCAACGGGAGAGTTCATGGCCGAGATCATTCTGCACCACTATCCGATGTCGCCGTTCGCGGAGAAGGTGCGCATCGCGCTCGGCCTGAAGAACCTTGCCTGGCGGTCCGTCGAGATCCCGATGATCATGCCCAAGCCCGACCTGATGCCGCTGACCGGCGGCTACCGCCGGACTCCGGTGATGCAGATCGGCGCCGACATCTACTGCGACACCCAGATCATCCTGCGCGAACTGCAGCGGCGTTTTCCGGCACTGCCCTTGACCCCGGCCGGCCACGAAGGCGTCGCCGAAGCCCTAGCCTACTGGGCTGACCGCACCCTGTTCTGGCCCGCCGTGGGCGTCGTCATGGCCGTCATCGGCGATCAGCTGCCCGAGGAGTTTCACAAGGACCGCGCCGCGTTCTCCGGCCGGCCGCCCGACCCGGCGCGCCTCAAGGCGATGGCGCCGGTGGCGCGGGACCAGCTGTACGCCAGCCTGACGCATGTCGAGCGCATGCTGGACGATGGCCGCGCCTTCCTGCTGGGCGGCCAGCCGTCGCTGGCCGATGTCGCGGTCTACAATCCGGTATGGTTCGTCCTGCAGCGGCTGGGCGCACGGACACCGCCGTTGACCAGCCTGCCGGGTATCGTCGCCTGGGCCGAGCGCATGGGCCGGTTCGGACATGGTCAGCCGACCGCCATGGCTGCGGCTGAAGCACTGGACATCGCCGAGCGCGCCGAACCCGATGCGCCAGCCGGCGTCGACGAGAGCGATCCCAGCGGGCTGAAGGCCGGCGCGCGCGTGTCGGTCACACCGGACGACACCGGCAAGGTGCCGGTGAGCGGCGAGCTGGTGACGCTCAGCGCCACCGAGATCGTGCTCCGGCGCAGCGACGAGCGCGTCGGCACGGTGGCGGTGCATTTCCCGCGCGCCGGCTTCATCCTGGCACCGGCAGGCTAGGCCGGCGCGGCGTGGCGGGACGCCGAAGTCCTGTGCTTAAGTACGGCCGCATCCGCGGCGATCAACACCACCATCGTGGGGCGGCGTCATGAGCGAGGACCTGTCGATCTTTGTCGGAGCGGGCGAGGCCGATCAGAATCTGCTGCTGAAATACGGCAATCGCCACGGCCTGATCGCCGGCGCCACCGGCACCGGCAAGACGGTCACCTTGCAGACCCTGGCCGAAGGCTTCGCCGCCTTCGGCGTGCCGGTGTTCATGGCCGACGTCAAAGGCGACCTGTCCGGTGTCTCGCAGCGGGGCGGCGACAATCCCCGCGCCGTCGAGCGCGCCAGAAAACTGCAGATCGACGGCTACGCCGGCCGCGCCTTCCCGACCATGTTCTGGGACCTGTTCGGCGAGAAGGGCCAGCCGATCCGCACCACCGTCTCGGAGATGGGGCCGCTGCTGCTGGCGCGCCTGCTCGACCTCAACCCGACCCAAGAGGGCGTGCTCAACATCGTCTTCAAGGTCGCCGACGAACAGGGTCTGCTGCTGCTCGACTTCAAGGACCTGACGGCGATGCTGCAGTGGTGCGCCGAGAATGCCGGGCAGCTCACGACCGAGTTCGGCAATGTCAGCAAGCCGACGGTCGGCACTATCCAGCGCGCCCTGCTGGTGCTGGACCAGCAGGGCGGACAGCAATTCTTCGGCGAGCCGGCGCTGGACCTGAGGGACATGATCCGCTGCGATGCCAACGGCACCGGCTGCATCAACGTCCTGGCGGCCGACAAGCTGATGCAGAGCCCGCGCCTGTACGCAACATTCCTGCTGTGGCTGCTGTCGGAGCTGTTCGAGATCATGCCCGAGGTCGGCGATACCGACCGGCCGA